>CAYJNT010000215.1:0-6119 GCA_964370945.1 uncultured Hyphomicrobiales bacterium
GGGAACAATTCGGCTCTGAGTGCGTTGCAACAATGCGTCACACGATTTCCATGCTGCTATGATGTTTCCGGCCTTACGGCGGTTGCTCGCCCTCGCCAATCCACACCGCGCGCTATATCGCTAGAAGACTGAAAGGCCGGTACCACACGATGCCTTTGCATAACGATTCCGAAGTGAAGAACGAACAACGACAAGAGCACGCGCCGGAAACATCCGGCGGGAAGCGGGCCGCCAAGCATTCAACCAACGGCAGCAGACCCGCCGCCGCAAACTCCAAGTCGCTCGCCAAAAGTCCGCTCAGTGTTCTCGACAATGTCGCGATCATGCTCGACGTCGACGGCACGCTGCTCGACATTGCGCCGCGCCCGCAGGAGGTTTTCGTTCCGAAAAACCTGCGCGAGACGTTGCAGCGTCTTCGCCGTCAGCTCGACGGAGCCGTCGCCTTTGTGAGCGGCCGTCCGCTCGAGGACATCGATCGCATTTTCGCGCCGCTCAAGCTTCCGGCGGTCGGCGGACACGGCGCCGAGATCCGACTTGCGGGTGACGGCCACGTCAAGCGGCACACGCGTGTCTCCCTCGATCCTGCGATCAAGATGCAATTTTACGAAGTGGCGAAGCTTGGTCCCGGTATCATCGTCGAGGACAAGGACTATTCCATCGCACTCCACTATCGCCTCGCGCCGCAGCTCGGCGGCCAGGTGATGGACGCGGTCGCCGCGATTTATGACCGCGCCGGAGTGAACAGCTTCGAGATATTGCCGGGCAAATCGGTCGTCGAAATCAAGCCCCGGGGCTTCAACAAGGGCGTCGGCCTCAAGTATTTGATGCGACACGCGCCTTTTGCCGGACGCCGGCCGGTTTTTGTTGGGGACGACACCACCGACCATGCCGCCTTCGCAGTCCTGCCGGATTTCAAGGGTATAGGATATTCGGTCGGCGGGATCGTGCCGGGCGCGTCGTTCAATTTCGACGGCCCGAAGGACGTGCGCTTGTGGCTCGAGGATATGAGCCGCGGCGTGGCGGTGGAGGCGCGATGATCAACGGCAAGGGGTCCGATTACGGTCTTGATCTTGCGGTCATCGGTAACGGCCGTACGGCCGCTTTGCTCGAGCCGGGCTCGAAGCTCGTCTGGTGGTGTTTTCCGCGCTTCGACAGCGATCCGATTTTCTCGCGCCTGCTGGCGGGCGACGAAGACAAGGGATTTTCCGACGTCGTCCTGGAAAATCTCGTCGATGTGAAATCCGCCTATGTGCGCAATACCGCGATCGTAGAGACGATCCTGACCGACTCAAAAGGCGGCGCGGTGCGGATCACCGATTTCGCACCGCGCTTTCAGAACCTCGACCGTGTCTTTCGTCCGCCGCAGTTGATCCGGATCATTGAGCCGATCGCAGGCACCCCGCGCATCGCCGTTCGCTTCCGGCCGACGCACGATTATGGCGTGCCGATCACCAGTCAGGCGCTCGGCAGCAATCACATCCGCTATTGGGGCGGCGCGGTGCAGATCCGCCTCACCACCGACGCGCCACTCTCGTATATCGAGCGCGAAGCGTCATTCGTGCTGACGCGGCCAGTGCATCTGGTCTTCGGCGCGGACGAGCCGTTTCCCGCCTCGCTCGATACCACCTGCCGCGAGTTTCGCGATCGCACCATGGCGTATTGGCGCGAATGGGTGCGCCGGCTCAATCTCTCTTACGACTGGCAGGAAGCGATGATCCGCGCGGCGATCTCGCTCAAATTGTCCAATTTCGAGGAAACCGGCGGCATCGTCGCGGCGCTCACCACCTCGATCCCGGAATCGCCCGGCTCCCGGCGCAACTGGGATTATCGCTTCTGTTGGCTGCGCGACGCCTACTTCGTCGTGAAAGCGCTTAATCGCATCGGCGCGACGCAGACGATGGAGGACTTCATTTTCTTCATCATCAATATCGCGTCGGGCGAGCCGGATTCGCTGCGGCCGGTCTATAGCGTCGTACCGACCGACCCGATGGAGGAATGGGAGGCGCCGCATCTCAAAGGCTATCGCGGCGACGGCCCGGTCCGGATCGGCAATGCCGCCGCCGCGCAGGTGCAGCACGACACTTACGGCTCTATCATTCTCGCGACCATGCCGATGTTCTTCGACCGCCGCCTGCCGACGCCGGGCGACGCGACCTTGTTTCGCCTGCTCGAACACATGGGCGACAACGCGAAACGCTTCGCGCTCGAGCCCGATGCCGGCATCTGGGAATATCGCGGGCGCTCGCGCGTGCACACGCATTCGGTCGCGATGTGCTGGGCCGGATGCAACCGCCTCGCCGCCATCGCACAGGCGCTCGGCTTCCTCGATCGCGTCGCGTACTGGAACGACATCGCCGACCGCATTCACGCGGTGCTGGTGGAGAAGGCCTGGAACGAGTCGCGGCAGGCCTACACCGCAGGCTTCGGCTCCGATGAACTTGACGCCAGCGTCTTGCTGCTTCCGGAGCTCGGGGTCGTCGAGGCCAACGATCCGCGCTTTATCTCCACCGTCGCTGCGATCGAGCGCGAGCTTTTGCGCGACAAGCATGTCATGCGCTACGCGAGCCCGGATGATTTCGGAATGCCGGAGGCGGCGTTTCTCATTTGCCGCTTCTGGCTGATTGACGCCTGGTGGGCATCCGGCCGCAAGCAGGAGGCGCGCGATCTGTTCGTGGACGCGCTGCAATACCGCAACCGCTACGGGCTTCTCTCCGAGGACATCCAGATCCACACCGGCACGCTGTGGGGCAATTTCCCGCAGACCTATTCGATGGCCGGTCTCATTCTCACCGCGATGCGTCTGTCGCGAAGCTGGGAGGATCGATATTGGCGCGGCTAGTCGTTGTTTCGAATCGTGTGGCGACGCCCAAAGCAGGCACCCGTGCCGGCGGGCTGGAGGTCGCTTTGCACGCGGCGTTCAAGCGCCACCCCGGCGTCTGGTTCGGCTGGAGCGGACGCGTTTCGAGCAAAGGCCTCGAGACCAAGACGATCGAGACCGACAATATTTCCTATGTCGTGACCGATCTGCCGAAAGAAGATTACGACGAATATTATAACGGCTTCGCCAATCGCGTGCTGTGGCCGATCCTGCATTACCGGCTCGATCTTGCCGAATTCACGCGCCGCGACCTCTCCGGCTATCTGCGCGTCAACGATCATTTCGCCAATGAATTGCAGAAGGTGCTGCTGCCGGACGACGCGATCTGGGTGCACGATTATCACTTCCTGCCCTTCGCCAAGGCTTTGCGCGAGCGCGGCCACAAGGGCAAGATCGGCTTCTTCCTGCATATTCCATTCCCGCCGCCGGACATTGTCACGGCGCTGCCGCATCACGAGCGCATCGTCTCGGCACTGGCGCATTACGACCTGGTCGGCTTTCAGACCGAAAACGACGCGGCGAATTTCGCCCGCTATCTCGAAACCGAATGCCGTTTCGTCGGCAGCCGCGAGGACGGTTTCGATACCGGCGAGCGGCGCGTGCGGATCGGCGTCTTCCCGGTCGGCGTGGAGACGGAAGCCTTCAATCGCATGGCGCGACGCTCGTTGCGCTCGTCGTTCGTGACCGATGTGCTCGCGAGCCTGTCCGGCCGCGCCATGATTATCGGTGTCGACCGGCTCGACTATTCCAAGGGCATCGGCTTCCGGCTTGAAGCGTTCGAACGGTTCCTCATCGGCAATCCGGAATGGCGCAACAACGTCACGTATCTGCAGATCACGCCCAAGAGCCGCTCCGCGATCCGCGAATATGCCGACATCGCGCGCAGTGTCAGCGAGCATATCGGCCGTATCAACGGGTCCTATGGCGAGGCATCCTGGACGCCGATCCGCTACGTCAATCGCGCGCACAGCCGCACTGCGCTCGCCGGTCTTTACCGCGCGGCGAAGGCCGCGCTCGTGACGCCGCTGCGCGACGGCATGAACCTCGTCGCCAAGGAATATGTCGCGTCCCAGGACATGGAGGATCCAGGCGTCCTCATCCTGTCGCGCTTTGCCGGCGCCGCGATCGAATGCAAGCCGGCGCTGTTGGTGAATCCTTACGATCCCGACGCGGTCAGCACATCGATCCAGCGCGCGCTGTCGATGCCGCTGGAAGAGCGCCGCGCGCGGCAAGCCGCCTTGCTGCAGGCGCTCACCGCCAACGACATCCAGGACTGGCCGGATAAATTCCTCAACGCATTGACCGGCAACGGCATCGCCACAGCCCCCGCGCCAAGCAAGCGAAGCGCACGGCCGCTGGTCCATGCCGGCCGGCGCATTCCTTATCTGTGAGTCATGAGGCCAATCATGAACGCAATCGGCAAGACACGATGGGCGATTCCGGAAGGCTATATCCCGTCGCAGAGCATCTCGCAGGAGCGCGCGCTCCTTTCGCATGAGACCGCCTGCATCCTCAACGCCAATGGCAAGGATGCGAATGTGAAGCTGACCGTGTTCTTTGCCAATCGCGATCCCGTCACGTATCGCGTGTCGGTGCCGGCGAACCGCACCTTGCATCTGCGCTTCAATGACTTGAAGGACCCCGAACCGGTACCGCTCGACACCGATTATGCGTCGGTGTTCGAGTCCGACGTGCCGATCGTGGTGCAGCACACGCGGCTCGATTCACGCCGCGCGGAAATCGCATTGTTGTCCACGATCGCCTACGCGCAGGATTGAGCGCCACAGTAACGCTACGATTGCAACACCGCGCCACCACATCGTGTTGCATTCCGACGTTTTGTGAACGGTCATTAATCTGACTGTAAAATATTTCGCAAATTCGTGATAAAGGCCCGTCGTTGCGCGTCGCTCGGTGACCACATTCGCGTGGTTTAGTCAGTGCAATCAAACAATACCTTCGCGATCACACACGACATTTCAGTGAAAGGAGGCCCCGATGGGAGCCCTCGTCACGATTTGCCCCACGACCGGCCGGCGCTTCGAAACCGGAATCGATACCGACAAGACGAGCATGGAGATGACGCCGCATTTCGCGACGCAAGTCGATTGCCCGCATTGCCGCGAAAAGCATCTTGTCGCCAAACAGGATCTCTATGTCTGCGAGATGGTCGACGGCGTCGTGCGCTATCTGCGCGCGGCGTAAACCTCTTTCAATTCAAAGCCGCCGCCAGCACGCGCGAGACATGCAGCGCCTCGCGCCCGGTCCCGTCGTGGATCTGATGGCGGCATGAGGTGCCGTCGGCGACGATGATGTCGCCGGCCGCGGCTTTGCGGACCGCCGGCAACAGCGAGAGTTCGCCCATGGCCAGCGACACATCGATCGTTTCGGCGCCGTAACCGAAGCTGCCCGCCATGCCGCAGCAGCTCGATTCGATCGGTTCCACCTCGAGTCCCGGAATGAGCTTCAGCAGTTTCTGCACTGGCGTGAAGACGTCGAAGGATTTCTGATGGCAATGGCCGTGCACGAGCGCGCGACGCGCCGTTGATTTCAGCGGCAGGCGCAGCCGCCCGGCGTCATGTTCACGCACGAGGAATTCCTCGAAGGTCATGGCAAGTCCGGCCAGTTTTTTCGCAGCGGCGCTGCCAACGAGGCCCGGGGCCTCGTCGCGGAAACCAAGGATGCAGCTTGGCTCAAGGCCCACAATTGGCACATTGCGTGCGATGAAGGGTGCGAGCGCGTCGAGGGTGCGCTGCATTTCTTCCTGCGCCTTGGAGACGGCGCCGACCGAGAGGAATGTCCGCCCGCAACACAGGGGCCGTGACGGCCCCGGCGCCTTGGCGGCCTGCACGCGATAGCCCGCGGCGGTCAGCACCGTGATCGCGTCCTGCAAATTTTCGCGCTCGAAATAACGGTTGAAGGTATCGGCGAACAGGACAACCTCCGGACCGCCGATCGGCCCGGCGTCGTAATCCTCGAAAATATCGCCACGCCAGGTCGGCAATTTGCGCCGCGCGGAGAAGCCGACGATCGTCTCCATCAGGGCCGCCGCGCCGGGCATATGGTTTCTTGAATTGAGCAGCCAGCGAAACCGCGTCGCGAACGGCGCGTAGCGCGGCAGATAGCCGACAAGGACATCACGCAGCGACAAGCCGAGCTCTTTCGCGCGCGCGGCCTGCACCTCGATCTTCATGCGCGCCATGTCGACGCCGGTCGGGCATTCGCGCCGGCAGGCCTTGCA
>CAYJNT010000216.1:0-851 GCA_964370945.1 uncultured Hyphomicrobiales bacterium
TGGTGAAGGCGCAGATCCATGCCGGCGGACGCGGCAAGGCCGGCGGCGTCAAGGTCGTCAAATCAATCGACGACGTGAAGAAGGAAGCCGCGCGCATCCTCGGCTCGACCCTCGTCACGCATCAGACCGGTCCGAAGGGCAAGCAGGTCAACCGGCTCTATATCGAGGACGGCTCCGCGATCGAGAAGGAATTCTATCTCTCGATGCTGGTCGACCGCGAAAGCTCGCGCGTTGCGATCGTGGTCTCGACCGAAGGCGGCATGAATATCGAAGAGGTCGCACACGACACGCCGGAGAAGATCGCGACGCTGACCGTCGATCCGGTCACCAATATCTGCCCGCATCACGTGCGGCGCGTCTCCAAGGCGCTGGGTCTCGACGCCGATCTCCAGAAGCAGATGAGCCCGCTGCTCACCAGTCTTTATCGCGCTTTTGTCGATACCGACATGAGCCTTCTCGAAATCAATCCGCTGGTCGTGACCAAGGACAAGAAGCTCATCTGTCTCGACGCCAAAGTCGGCTTCGACAGCAATGCGCTGTTCCTGCACCCGAAGATCGTGGAATTGCGCGACGAGACCGAAGAAGACGAGAAGGAGATCGAGGCCTCGAAATTCGATCTCAATTACATCTCGCTCGACGGCTCGATCGGCTGCATGGTCAATGGTGCCGGTCTCGCGATGGCGACCATGGACATCATCAAGCTCTATGGCCTGTCGCCGGCGAACTTTCTCGACGTCGGCGGCGGCGCGACCAAGGAGAAGGTCGCGGCCGCGTTCAAGATCATCACCTCGGATCCCAACGTGAAGGGCATCCTGGTCAACATCTTCGGCGGCATCATGAAATGCGATGTC
>CAYJNT010000216.1:861-6010 GCA_964370945.1 uncultured Hyphomicrobiales bacterium
ACCCTTGGTGGTCCGCCTCGAAGGCACCAATGTCGAGCTCGGCAAGAAGATCATCAAGGAATCCGGGCTGAACGTTCTCCCGGCCGACGAACTCGACGATGCCGCCCAGAAAATTGTCGCCGCAGTGAAAAAGGCCGCGTGATGTCCATCCTCATCGACAAGAACACCAAAGTCATCTGCCAGGGCTTCACCGGCAAGAACGGCACCTTCCATTCCGAACAGGCGATCGCCTACGGAACGAAAATGGTCGGCGGTACCTCGCCCGGCAAAGGCGGCTCGACGCATCTCAATCTGCCGGTGTTCGACACCGTTGCGGAAGCGCGCGCAAAGACCGGCGCCGACGCGAGCGTGATCTACGTGCCGCCGGCGGGCGCCGCGGACGCGATCGCGGAGGCGATCGAAGCGGAAATCCCGCTGATCGTGTGCATCACCGAAGGCATTCCGGTCAGCCACATGATCAAGGTGAAGCGCTCGCTGTGCGGATCGAAGTCGCGTCTCGTCGGCCCGAATTGCCCGGGCGTGATGACGGCGGGTGAATGCAAGATCGGCATCATGCCGGGCAACATCTTCAAGCCCGGCTCGGTCGGCATCGTGTCGCGCTCCGGCACGCTCACTTACGAAGCGGTGTTCCAGACGACGGCGGAAGGCCTCGGCCAGACCACGGCGGCCGGCATCGGCGGCGACCCGGTGAAAGGCACCGAATTCATCGAGATGCTTGAGCTTTTCCTCGCCGATCCGAAAACCGAATCCATCATCATGATCGGCGAGATCGGCGGCACGGCGGAAGAAGACGCCGCGCAATTCCTGAAAGACGAAGCCAAGCGCGGCCGCAAGAAGCCGATGGCCGGCTTCATCGCCGGGCGCACTGCGCCGCCCGGCCGCCGCATGGGCCATGCCGGCGCGATCATCGCCGGCGGCAAAGGCGACGCGGAATCGAAAATTGCGGCGATGGAATCGGCGGGCATCAAGGTCTCGCCCTCGCCGGCGCGCATCGGCAAGACGCTGGTGGAAGTGCTGCGCAAGTAACTCATCGCAGTCCTGAATCCGGTCGAGGCCCCCGCTTCGGAGGCCTCTTCTTTTTGTAGTATTGAATTCTAATTCATTCTTTCGTCATCTTATCGTGGCCCCATCCGCGTCTTAGATATAGAAGGGTTGGGCCGGGGAACTTTTCAGCCGAATCGAGCCCCAAAGGGCCGCCGTCAGGCGGCCCATAGCGATTTCAGGACGCCAGAGATGTCTCGTCAGGACGCGAACGCGACTTTCGCTCTCACTTCCTTTCTCTACGGCGGCAACGCCAGCTACATCGAAGATCTCTATGCCCGCTACGAGGCCAATCCGGCCTCGGTCGATGCCGAGTGGCAGGTTTTCTTCAAAAGCCTGAAGGACGATCCGGCGAGCGTCACCAAGAGCGCCAAGGGCGCTTCCTGGCGCAAGCCGAATTGGCCGATCCGCGCCAATGGCGACCTTGTCGCGGCGCTCGACGGCAACTGGGCCGAAACCGAAAAGGCGATCGGCGACAAGATCAAGGGCAAGGCGCAGACGCGCGGCGTCGAACTCTCGTCCGCCGACGTGCAGCAGGCGACGCGCGACTCCATCCACGCGCTGATGCTCATCCGCGCCTACCGCATCCGCGGCCACTTCCACGCCAAGCTCGATCCGCTCGGGCTCGAACCGGAAAAGAACGAGGAAGAGCTCGATCCACGTTCCTACGGATTCACCGACGCCGATCTCGACCGCAAGATTTTCCTCGACAAGGTGCTCGGCCTCGAATTCGCGACCATGCGCGAGATCGTCGCCATTCTCCGCCGCACCTATTGCGAAACGCTCGGCGTCGAATTCATGCATATCTCCGATCCGTTGCAGAAGGCGTGGATCCAGGAGCGCATCGAGGGCAAGGACAAGGAAATCGCATTCACGCGCGAAGGCAAGCGTGCGATCCTGAACAAGCTGGTCGAAGCCGACGGCTTCGAGAAATTCCTCGACGTCAAATATACCGGCACCAAGCGCTTCGGCCTCGACGGCGCGGAAGCGCTTGTCCCGGCGCTCGAACAGATCATCAAGCGTGGCGGCAATCTCGGCGTGCGCGAGATCGCGTTCGGCATGGCGCATCGCGGACGCCTGAACGTGCTCACGCAGGTTCTCGGCAAGCCGCATCGCGTGCTGTTCCACGAGTTCAAGGGCGGATCGGCGACGCCGGACGAAGTCGAAGGCTCTGGCGACGTGAAATATCACCTCGGCGTGTCGTCGGACCGCGAATTCGACGGCAACAAGGTGCATCTGTCGCTCGCGCCGAACCCGTCGCATCTTGAAATCGTCGACCCGGTGGTGCTCGGCAAGGTGCGCGCCAAGCAGGATCAGCAGGGCGCGACGCCGGAAGACCGCACCATGGTGATGCCGCTAATCATCCATGGCGATGCGGCGTTCGCGGGACAGGGCGTGGTGGCGGAATGTTTCGGCCTGTCCGCGCTGAAGGGCTATCGCACCGGCGGGAGCCTGCATTTCATCGTCAACAACCAGATCGGCTTCACCACCTATCCGCGCTATTCGCGCTCGTCGCCTTATCCGTCGGACGTCGCCAAAATGATCGAGGCGCCGATCTTCCATGCCAACGGCGACGACCCGGAAGCGGTGGTGTTCGCCGCCAAGGTCGCGACCGAATTCCGGCAGAAATTCCAGAAGCCGGTCGTCATCGACATGTTCTGCTATCGCCGCTTCGGCCACAACGAAGGCGACGAGCCGAGCTTCACGCAGCCGCTGATGTACAAGAAGATCAGGGCGCATCCCTCCACGCTTGATCTCTATTCGAAGAAACTTGTCGGCGAAGGCATCGTCACCGACGGCGAAGTCGAAAAGATGAAAGCCGACTGGCGCGCGCGGCTGGAAGCCGAGCACGAGGCCGGCCAGGGCTACAAGCCGAACAAGGCCGACTGGCTCGACGGCCGCTGGGCCGGGTTGAAGGCGTCGAACGACACCGACGATCCGCGCCGCGGCAATACCGGCGTGGACGAGAAGGTCCTGAAGGAAATCGGCCAGAAGATCACCGCCGTCCCGAAAGACTTCAAGGTTCACAAAACCATCCAGCGCTTCCTCGACAATCGCCGCAAGGCGATCGAGAGCGGCGAAGGCATCGACTGGGCGACCGGCGAAGCGCTCGCTTTCTGCAGCCTGCTGCTCGACGGCCACCGCGTGCGGCTCTCCGGACAGGATTGCGAGCGCGGCACCTTCTCGCAGCGGCATTCGGTGCTGTTCGATCAGGAGACCGAGGCGCGCCACACCTCGTTCAATCACATCCGCGAAGAGCAGGGCCGTTATGAAGTCTTGAACTCCATGCTCTCGGAAGAGGCCGTGCTCGGCTACGAATACGGCTACTCGACCGCGGAGCCGAATGCGCTCACGCTGTGGGAAGCGCAATTCGGCGACTTCGCCAACGGCGCACAGGTGCTGTTTGACCAGTTCATCTCGTCGGCCGAGCGCAAATGGCTGCGCATGTCCGGTCTCGTCTGCCTTCTGCCGCACGGCTACGAAGGGCAAGGCCCGGAGCATTCCTCGGCGCGGCTTGAGCGCTTCCTGCAGATGTGCGCCGAAGACAATATGCAGGTCGCCAATTGCACGACGCCGGCGAATTATTTCCACATCCTGCGCCGGCAGCTGAAGCGCGAGATCCGGAAACCCCTCATCCTGATGACGCCGAAGTCGCTGCTGCGCCACAAGCGCGCGACCTCGAAGCTCTCGGAAATGGGCGGCGACACGACCTTCCACCGGCTGTTGTGGGACGACGCGCAATATCTCAAAGGCGAGAAGATCAAGCTCGTCGCCGACGACAAGATCCGTCGCGTCGTCCTGTGCTCGGGCAAGGTCTATTTCGATCTGTATGAGGAACGCGAGAAGCGCGACATCAACGACATCTACATCATGCGCGTCGAGCAGCTTTATCCGTTCCCGACCAAGGCGCTGATCCACGAATTGTCGCGCTTCAAACAGGCCGAGATCGTGTGGTGCCAGGAAGAGCCGCGCAATATGGGGTCGTGGTTCTTCGTCGATACCTTCATTCGCTGGGTGCTTGAGCAGATCGGGGCGAAATACAAGCAGCCGCGCTATGCCGGTCGCCCGGCTGCGGCTGCGACCGCGACCGGCCTGATGTCGAAACATCTCGCGCAGCTGAAGCAATTACTCGACGAGGCGCTGGGATAACCAATGCGGCTGTCATGCCCCGCAACCGATCTCGGGTTTACCCGAGATCGGCAGTCAAAGTGCCCAAGTCGGCTAAAAGCCGACTTGGGGGCGGGGCATCCAGTCAATGCGTCATTCTGGATCGCCCGCCTTCGTGGGCGATGACAGCGAACAAAACGAAGTTTCGATGGACCAACGACAATGACCGACATCCGCGTTCCGACCCTTGGCGAATCCGTCACCGAGGCGACTATCGGCAAATGGTTCAAGAAGGCGGGCGACACCGTCGCCGTCGATGAGCCGCTGGTCGAACTCGAAACCGACAAGGTGACGATCGAAGTGCCGGCGCCCGCCGCCGGTGTCCTTTCGGAAATCGCGGCGAAGGACGGCGAGACCGTCGCGGTCGGCGCGCTCCTTGGCCAGATCAAGGACGGCGTCGGCGCGGCGCCGAGCAAGGCGACGCCGCAACCAGCCGGCCAGCCGGACAAGAAGACCTCGACCACGGCACCGATTGCGGCTGCAGGCGGCTTGCCGGTGACGGAACGCGCCCCATCAGGCGACCAGCCGTTGGCGCCGTCGGTGCGCAAGATGTCGGCGGAAAGCGGCGTCGATCCGGCCGGCGTCGCCGGCACCGGCAAAGATGGCCGCGTCACCAAGGGCGACATGATGGCGGCGATCGAGCGCGCGGCCTCGCAGCCGGTGCCGGCCGGTCAGCCGGTCGCGGCCGTGCAGATGCGCGCACCGTCGCCTGCCGACGATGCCGCCCGCGAAGAGCGCGTGAAGATGACGCGGCTGCGCCAGACCATCGCGCGCCGCCTGAAGGATGCGCAGAACACCGCCGCCATGCTCACGACCTTCAACGAGGTCGACATGACCGCGGTCATGGCGCTGCGCAATCAATACAAGGAATTGTTCGAGAAGAAACACGGCGTGAAGCTCGGCTTCATGGGCTTCTTCGTGCGCGCCTGCGTGCAGGCGC
>CAYJNT010000217.1:0-5964 GCA_964370945.1 uncultured Hyphomicrobiales bacterium
TGGGGCATCGAATCGAAATACTCGACCATGATCGGCGACCGCTCCGTCGCGCGCTCGACCGCGACGCTCGCCTGTATCGGCCGCCGCCAGGATTATTTCCGCAACGAATTCTTCGCCATCCTCGAATTGCTCAATCGCGGCGATGTCACGCCCGACGAAGCAAGAGGCTCCTGGGCCGGCGCGTTCGGCCCGACGCAATTCATGCCGACGGTCTACAAGACCTACGCCGTCGATGCCGACGGCGACGGCCGCCGCGATGTGATCGCGTCGGTGCCGGATCTGCTCGCCTCGACCGCGAATTATTTCCGCAAGAACGGCTGGGAAAGCGGACAGACCTGGGGCTACGAAGTGGTGGTGCCGCAGAATTTCAATTTCATGCTGGCCGACCGCGGCACGGTGAAAACGATTCATGAATGGGAGCGGCTCGGCATCGCCCGCGCCGGCGGCAAAGGATTTCCGCGCGGCTCCGATCGCGCTTTCCTGATGGTGCCGGCCGGAGCGCAGGGCCCGGGTTTCCTGATGCTGCATAACTTCCGCGTCATCATGCGCTACAATCCGTCGGAGGCTTATGCGCTCGCGATCGGGCATCTCTCCGACCGGCTGCGCGGCGGCGACGCCCTTGTGCAGAACTGGCCGCGGCACGAACGGGTGCTCACGCGCGAAGAGCGCATGGAGATGCAGCAGCTCCTGGCACGGCGCGGCTTCAATATCGGCGAGTCGGACGGCCGCTTCGGCCCGAAAACCCGCGCCGCCATCCGTGATTACCAGGCGCGGGCCGGGCTCGTTCCCGACGGCTTCGCCACGCAGACGGTTTTGGCGCGATTGCGCGGTTCTTAACTGCGGGTTCCTTCACCTTCAGACCGCCATTTTCCTGGGGCTATTGACCCTGGAGCGCCCCGAGAGCACATCTCGGGGATGGAATCCGTCCGCAAAAGGCGGGAAAAAGTCCTTATGACGGTCAGATCGGCATTCTGGCGCACAGCCAGCTTCGGGCTTTTGGTCGCGGCGGAGTTCGCCGCCGGCGTCGCAGTGACGTCGATCGCCGTCAGTGTGCCCGCCTCCGCGCAATTCTTCGGCTTCGACGAACGCTATCCGTTCCTCGATCCGCGCGCGCGCCGGCGCGGCGGATATATGGATCCTTATTCAGACAACGATCGTCCGCCGGATTTCTCGCGCGCGCCGGCCGCGGTCCCGCGCAAGCCGGACACGCCGCCGGTCACCACCAAGATTCTCGTGCTTGGCGATTCGCTGGCGGACTGGCTCGCCTATGGCCTCGACGACGCCTTGTCGGAAACGCCGGAGATCGGCGTGATCCGCAAGCACAAGGCGTTCTCGGGTCTGATCAAGTACGAGTCGAAGCCCGACGCACCGGACTGGTCGCAGGTCGCGCGCGATCTGATCGCGGCGGAAAAGCCGCAGGCCGTGATCATGATGATCGGCGTGCAGGACCGTCAGGCGATCCGCGAAAAGATCGTGGCGAAGCCGGTCGAAGCAAAGCCTGCCGAGCAGAAAGCCACCGAGCAGAAACCGGGCGACCAGAAGCCTGCTGCGCAGAAACCCGGCGAACAGAAGCCGGCCGCGCAAAAGCCCGGTGAGCAGAAAGCCGACGCGGCGAAAAAACCGCAGGATCCCGCTGACGACGAGCAGCAGCCGAATATCGCGGCGCCCGAGCCGCCGCGTGCCGCGCGCCCTGGCGGCCTGCACGAATATCACACCGAGAAATGGGAAGAGCTTTACGCAAAGCGCATCGACGGAACCGTCGCCGCGCTGAAATCCGCGAACATTCCCGTGCTTTGGGTCGGGCTGCCTTCGATTCGCGGCCAGAAGTCGACCGCCGACGCGCTCTATCTCAATGAGTTCTATCGCGCGCGCGCGGAAGCCGCCGGCATCCTCTATGTCGATGTCTGGGACGGCTTCGTCGATGAGCAGGGACGCTATTCGAATCGCGGGCCGGACTTCGAAGGCCAGATGCGCATCCTGCGCACGGGCGACGGCGTGCATTTCACGAAATTCGGCGCCCGCAAGCTCGCGCATTATGTCGAGCGCGAATTGCGCCGCGTTCTGGGCGCGACGCCGGTCGCGCTGACGACGCCGGAGCCGGCGCAGCCGCTCACGCCCGCGCAGCCGGCAAAGCCCGCCGCGCCCGCGCAGCGTCCGCTAGCAGGCCCTGTTTTCATGCTGACCACGAATGTGGATGAGGCCGACGAGCTGCTCGGCGGCGGCGCCACACGCCAACCCGCGATCGATCCGGTCGCGACCAGCGTGCTGGTCAAGGGCGAAGCCATTGCCAGCGCCGCCGGCCGCGCCGACGATTATTCCTGGCCGCCGCGCGTGCCCAATCTGAAATTCGACGAGCCGCTGCCGCCGAGCGGTTCGCCGGTCTTCATGGCGCGCCCGGCGCAGCCGCGTCCGGCCGGCCAGACCGCGCAAGCCGGTCAGCCGGGTGCGCGCGTCGCCGGCCAGCAGGTCCTGCAAGGCCACATCGCGCCGCAGGCGCCCGGCGGTCCGCGCGGTCAGCCGGGCCAATGGCGCGCACCGCCGCCGGCCTATTACGGCCCGCCGCGCGGCTTCTTCGGATTGTTCAGGTAACTCCTGATTACGCGACCAACAGGTCGAGCGGTACTTTCAATGCAGTGGCGATCGCGCGCAGTGTTGCCGGCGTGCCAACGCGGCGGCCGCTTTCGATATCAGAGATATGGCTCTGGCTGATATTCGTTTTGTAAGACAGCTGCATCTGCGTGACATCTTTCCATTCGCGCAAAACCTTGACCGGATTTTCTCCGCCGGCCAACCGATCCACAACGTCCTTCGGCAGAAGCGGCATCCCGGAAGCAACACCCTTGCGCACACGAGCAACGAGACGTGCCGTTCCTGCGTCCTCGTCTGCTTCGGCCGCCCTAGCCACCAGCTTCTCGTAATCCTTGCGCGGAAGGATCGCCATTTCACCTTTGGACGTCTTCTGGAAACGGACGTTCATAGTGTCCTCTCAGTCGTAAATTTCGCGGCGATGACCGACTGCAACGACAATGATGGTTTCACCCTTCTCGTCCAAGATGACGCGCCAGTCACCGATCCGTAACCTCAAGCCGGCCCGCCCCTTCAGTCTTTTTACATCGCCCTTGCCGCTCGCCGCAAATTCCGTCAGCCGGCCGTCGATCCTGCGGCGAATCTCGCCAGAGAGCTTGACCCATTGGCGCGTGGCGGCGGGCGTGAATACGATCGTCTTCACCGCGCCAATATCGCGTAATGCGATATTGAGGTCAAGCCACTATCGCGTATAGCGATATTGCAGATAAGGCTTAGCGCGGCAGCGTGCTTGATCCCATCAGGAACGTGTCGATCGCGTTGGCGCATTGGCGGCCTTCGCGGATCGCCCAAACGACGAGAGATTGCCCGCGCCGCATGTCGCCGGCGGCGAACACCTTCGGCACCGACGTCTTGTAATTGTCGGTCGAGGCTTTCGCGTTGCCGCACGGATCGAAGGCAACGCCTAAACCTTTCAGCAGGCCTTGCTGCACCGGATGCACGAAGCCCATCGCGAGCAGCACGAGATCGGCATCGACCGCGAATTCGCTGCCGGGCACCGGCTTGAATTGCGCATCGACCTTGACGCAATGCAGCTTCTTCACCTTGCCGTTCTCGCCGGTGAATTTCTGCGTCAGCACCGCGAATTGCCGATCGACGCCTTCCTCATGGCTTGAGGAGATGCGCAGCTTGAGCGGCCAATACGGCCAGGTCAGCGCCTTGTTCTCGTGCTCCGGCGGCTGCGGCATGATCTCGAAATTGGTGACCGACGTCGCGCCCTGGCGAATGGACGTGCCGATACAGTCCGAGCCGGTATCGCCGCCGCCGATCACCACCACATGCTTGCCGGCCGCGAGGATGTCTTGCACGCCGCCGAGCGGCTCGCCGCTGACGCGGCGGTTCTGCTGCGGCAGGAAATCCATCGCGAAATGGATGCCCTCGAGGTTGCGGCCTTCGATCAGAAGATCGCGCGGGGCCTCCGCGCCGCCGGTCAGCGCGACCGCGTCATAGTCCTTCAGGACTTCGACCGGGACATTGCCGCCGATATGCGCGTTGTAATGGAAGGTGACGCCTTCGCCTTCCATCTGCTTGACGCGGATGTCGACAATGCCCTTCTCCATCTTGAAGTCGGGAATGCCGTAGCGGAGCAGCCCGCCGGCCTTGGCGTGCTTCTCGAACAGATGAACGTCATGGCCGACACGCGCGAGCTGCTGCGCGCAGGCCATGCCGGCCGGGCCGGAACCCACGACAGCGACTTTCTTGCCGGTCTTCGACGGCGCGATTTCCGGCTTGATCCAGCCGTTTTCGATCGCGCGGTCGGCGATCGCGCATTCGATGGTTTTGATCGCGACCGGATTGTTGTTGATGTTGAGCGTGCACGACTCTTCGCATGGCGCCGGGCAGACGCGGCCGGTGACTTCCGGGAAATTGTTGGTGGAGTGCAGATTACGCGCGGCTTCTTCCCAGTTGCCCTTGTAGACGAGATCGTTCCAGTCCGGGATCTGGTTGTTGACCGGGCAGCCGGGCGTGCCGGGCGCGACCGAGCCGGTGCCGTGGCAATAGGGGACGCCGCAATCCATGCAGCGCGCGGCCTGGTCGCGCGTTTCCTTTTCGGACAGCGGCACGACGAATTCGCGCCACGTTTTCACCCGCTCTTCGACAGGGAGATAGTCGCGCTCTTCGCGTTCGATTTCGAGAAACCCGGTAATTTTGCCCATGCGCGTTCGCTGCTATTCGGCCGCTTGCATGGCCGCAGCGGCCTGTTCGGCCGCCAGCTCCTTCAGCGCGCGGCGATACTCGACCGGCATCACCTTGCAGAACAGGCTCCGGTATTTCGGCCAGTCGGCGAGGATCGCGGCAGCCCGGTGCGAGTCGGTGAAACGCACGTGCTGACCAATCAGATATCGCAAACGCTCGGCGTCGAAGCGCGTCAAATTGGTGAGGATTTCGACGCGGCCGCTGGTCTCAAGATCGTGGCGGTGATGATAGAAGCGCTCGTTGACGTCTTCCTCCGCCGGCACCGGTTCGAGCTCGACCATTGCCAGGTTGCAACGCGAGGCGAAGCTGCCATCCTCGTCCAGCACATACGCGATGCCGCCGGACATGCCGGCCGCGAAATTGCGGCCCGTCGGCCCGATCACGACCACGACGCCGCCGGTCATGTATTCGCAGCAATGATCGCCCGCGCCTTCGACCACGGCGGTGGCGCCGGAATTGCGCACGGCGAAGCGCTCGCCGGCGACGCCGCGGAAATAGCATTCGCCGGCGATCGCGCCATACATGACGGTGTTGCCGACGATGATCGAGTCTTCCGGCGTGATGCCGGAATCCGGCGCCGGCTTCACGATGATGCGGCCGCCCGACAGGCCCTTGCCGACATAGTCGTTGCCTTCGCCTTCGAGCTCGAAGGTGATGCCCTTGGCGAGCCAGGCGCCGAAGCTCTGGCCTGACGTGCCTTTCAGCGACACATGAATGGTGTCGTCGGGCAGGCCTTCATGGCCGTAACGCCTGGCGACTTCGCCGGACAGCATCGCGCCGGCGGCGCGGTCGATATTGCGGATTGCGGTTGCGAGCTTCACCGGCGCGCCGCGATCGAGCGCGGCCTTGGCGTCCGCGATCAGCGTGCGGTCGAGGACCTGGCCGAGCTTATGGTCTTGCTTTTCGCTGTGATAGATCGCAACGCCTTCCGGCGCCGGCGGCTTGGTGAAGAGCTTCGAGAAATCGAGACCCTTGGCCTTCCAGTGCTCCACGAGGGCGCGCTGGTCCAGCATCTGCATCTGACCGATCATCTCATCGACCGTGCGGAAGCCCATCGCCGCCATCAGTTCGCGCACTTCCTCGGCGACGAAGAAGAAGTAATTGATCACATGCTCGGGCTGGCCGGTGAAGCGCTTGCGCAAGACCGGGTCCTGCGTCGCGACGCCGCCCGGCCAGGTATTC
>CAYJNT010000218.1:0-5921 GCA_964370945.1 uncultured Hyphomicrobiales bacterium
CGCTGCAGGCGGCGTTCGTCGATTACGGCGGAAACCGTCACGGCTTCCTCGCCTTTTCGGAAATCCATCCGGACTATTACCAGATCCCGGTTGCCGACCGGCAGGCGCTGATCGAGGAAGATGCGCGCGCGCAGCGCGACGACGATGACGACGACGACCGCCGCAGCCGGCGCCACCGCCACCGCCATCGCGGGGCACGGCGTCCCGATCGCGATGTGGTCAAGAGCGACGACGTCGCGGCCGCGGAAGACGCGCGCGAAGCCGCGGAAGGCCACATCGGCGACACGGCGGCAGACGACAGCGCGGTCGCCGCTGCGCAGGCCCGTGACCGCGATGAGGATCAGCGCGACGACGATCGCGATCAGCCGCAAGATGCCGAGACGCAGGTCGAGGAACTGGTTTCGGTCGCCGCGAGCGACAGCATCGATTCCGGCGAACGCACCGGCAGCGAGACCGAACCGCAGGATCAGCCTGAAGCCGAAGCCGCCGAAAGCGAGAGCGGCGAAACATCCGCCGCGGCGACGGAATCCGGCGGCGACAATGGCGACGCCACCGAGGACGCTCCGCACGAAGAGGAAGTGGTCGAGGATGTCGGCGGCGACCAGGACGCCATGGAAGAAGTCCCGGTGCGCGCCCCGCGCTACCGGCGGCAATACAAGATCCAGGAAGTGATCAAGCGGCGCCAGGTCATGCTGGTGCAGGTCGTCAAGGAAGAGCGCGGCACCAAAGGCGCGGCGCTCACCACCTATCTCTCGCTCGCGGGACGTTATTCGGTCTTGATGCCGAACACCGCGCGCGGCGGCGGCATCAGCCGCAAGGTGACCAATTCCGACGACCGCCGGCGCATGAAGGAAATCGCCGAGGAATTGCAGGTGCCGGAAGGCATGGGCGTGATCCTGCGCACCGCCGGGGCCAACCGCACCAACCAGGAGGTCCAGCGCGATTTCGAATATCTCCTGCGGTTGTGGGAGACCGTGCGCGACCTGACACTGAAGTCGACCGCCCCGTGCCTCGTCTACGAGGAAGGCTCGCTGATCAAGCGCTCGATCCGCGACCTCTATCACAAGGACATCGACGAGATCATCGTCGAGGGCGAAGCCGCCCATACCGAGGCGCGCGAATTCATGCGCATGCTGATGCCGAGCCATGCCGGCAACGTGCAGCTTTATCGCGACATGCTCCCGCTGTTCACGCGCTACGGCATCGAGACGCAGCTCGATGCAATGTTCCAGCCGACCGTGCAGCTGAAATCCGGCGGCTACATCGTCATCAACCAGACCGAGGCCCTGGTCGCGATCGACGTCAATTCCGGACGCTCCACGCGCGAGCACTCGATCGAGGACACCGCGCTCAAGACCAATTCCGAAGCGTCGGCGGAAATCGCGCGGCAATTGCGGCTTCGCGATCTCGCCGGCCTGATCGTGATCGATTACATCGACATGGACGAGAAGCGGAATAACCGTGTCGTTGAACGCAAACTGAAAGATGCGCTGAAAAGCGACCGTGCCCGCATCCAGGTCGGCCGCATCTCGCATTTCGGCCTCATGGAAATGTCGCGCCAGCGTATCCGTACCTCGGTGCTGGAAAGCTCGACCGAGATCTGCCCGCATTGCGGCGGCACCGGCCATGTGCGCTCGGTCTCCTCGGTTGCGCTGCAGCTCCTGCGCGCCATCGACGAAACGCTGATGAAGGGCGCGACCCACAATCTCATTGTGCGTACGCGCTCCGATGTCGCGATCTATGTGCTCAACAACAAGCGCGCGCATCTTCGCCGGCTGGAAGAGCGATTCAAGGTCACGATCACCATCACCACCGACCCAACCATGACCGGCCAGCCGGCCTATGCGATCGATCGCGGCGAGCAGGTCATGAGCGTCGAGCAGGCGAAAGCGCTCGCCGCGCAGTTTGAAAGTGAAATGCCGCGCGTAGCGGAGGTAGAAATCGCCTCCGGCGAAATCGATGAAACCGACGAGATGGAGAGCGCGCAGCAATCCGAATATGGCGGACGCGAGGACCGTCCCGAGCGGCCCGGCCGGAGGCGTCGCGGACGGCGCGGACGCGGCCGTGACCGCGATGGTCGCGAGCAAGGACCGCGCGAGCAGGGATTTGCGCCGCCCGATGCCGGCGAGCCGGTGGAGATGTCCAGCGACGCCGTGGCCGAGGGGCCGGAGGACGACGCCGACGCCGATCAGGGCGAGGCGCTCGATCCGGTCCAGGCCGGCGAGCCGCGCGACGGCGAGCGCGCCGAGAACGGCGACCGCAAGCGCCGCCGCCGCGGCCGGCGCGGCGGACGCCGCAACCGGCGCCATCGCGAAGGCAACGGCAACGTGACGGACGCATCGCCGGAATCCGGAGACGAGTCTTACGAGCGTGACGGCGCCGACGACATGTCATCGCCCGGTCACGAAGAGAGCGCACCGGCACCGTCCGCGCCGCGCGAAGAGATGCCGCTGCCGGAACCCGCTTACGCCTCGCCCACGCCGGAGGCCGCCGCTGAACCCACTCCCGCCCGCCGCCGCTCGACCGTGCGCGAACCCGCGCCCGGTTTCGCGAGTTCGAGCGCGGACACGCCGCCGCCGGCGCCGCCCGCCTCCCCGCCGCCGGAAGCTCCCGCCCCGGCCGCCGAAAGCAGCGGTGAAGAAGCCGCAAAACCGCGCCGCGCGGGCTGGTGGTCGAAGCGAGGCTGATTATATGTGCGCGTCGCGCGGCGCGTTGCCGTGCGCGCCGGGAGAGTAAGCGATGAAGAGCGCCTGGGTTGACCGCGACGCGCAGGCCGCGACGGAGACATACACCGCCGCCGGCCTGCCCGAAGATCTCGCTTTGCGCGTCTACACCACGCGTCTCCTCGGCCGCGATCCCAAGCTCGTGCTGCATGGCGGCGGCAACACCTCGGTGAAGACCCGCATGAAGGATCTTCATGGCGAGGAGACCGACGTTCTTTGTGTGAAGGGCTCCGGCTGGGACATGGGCGTGATCGAGCCGGCCGGCCTGCCCGCCGTTCGCCTCGAGAACCTGAAGAAGCTGCGCAAGCTCGATATCTTGTCGGACGAGGACATGGTGAAGGTGCAGCGCGCCAACCTGCTCGATCCGATGGCACCCAATCCGTCGGTCGAGACGCTGCTGCACGCCTTCGTGCCGCATAAATTCGTCGACCACACCCACTCGACCGCCATTCTCGGCATTGTCGATCAGCCCAACAGCCGTGAGCTCTGCGAGGAGCTTTACAACGGCCGCATGGGCTTCGTGCGCTACATCATGCCGGGCTTCGGCCTGGCGAAGGAATCCGCGGAGGTCTTCGAGAAGAATCCGAAGGTCGAGGGCCTGATCCTCGACAAGCACGGCATCTTCACCTTCGGCAAGGATGCGAGGCAGGCCTACGAGCGCATGATCGAGATGGTCACGCTCGCCGAAGAGCGCCTGAAGAAAAACCGCAAGGCGGTGTTCGTCACCGCGCAATTACCGCAGCGCGCGGCGGCCCTTGCCGACGCGGCGCCGATCCTGCGCGGCGCGGTCGCACTGAAAGACGAGAAGAACGAAGGCGCGTTCAAGCGGCTGGTGTTCGATTTCCGCACGGGCAACGCGATCCTCAATTTCGTCAACGGCAAGGACGTGAAGCGCTATGCACTCGCGGGCGTGATCACGCCCGACCACACCATCCGCACCAAGGACTGGCCGATGATCGCGCCGGCCCCGGACGGCGAGAAGCTCGCCGATTTCCGCGACGCGGCGCGCAACGCGGCGGCGGAATTCGTCGCGCATTACAAGGAATATTTCGAGCGCAACAACAAGCGCTTCAACGGCGGCAAGGTGATGCTCGACCCGGCCCCGCGCACGCTGCTGGTGCCGGGCCTCGGCCTGTTCGGGCTCGGCCGCACCAAGAAGGACGCGCGGATCGCGGCCGATCTCGCCGAAGCCGCCGTCGAGGGCATCACCGACGCCGAGGCGATCGGCACCTTCTCGCCGATCGGCGAGGAAGACATGTTCGATTGCGAATATTGGTCGCTCGAGCAGGCCAAGCTCGGCAGTGCGAAGGAACCGCCGCTCGCCGGCCAGATCGCGGTGATCACCGGCGCGGGCGGCGCGATCGGGGCTGCGACCGCGAAGGCGTTCGCCGCCGCGGGCGCGGAAGTCGCGCTCCTCGATTTGGATGAGAATGCGGCGAAGGACAAAGCCAAGGTGATCGGCGGCGCGGCGCTCGCGGTGCAATGCGACGTGACCAACGACGCGTCGGTGAAGAAAGCCTTTGAGACCGTGGTCGAGCATTTCGGCGGCGTGGACATCGCGGTGTCGAATGCCGGCGCCGCCTGGCAGGGCCGCATCGGCGAAGTCTCCGACGAGATTTTGCGGAAAAGTTTCGAGCTGAATTTCTTCGCGCATCAGCGCGTGGCGCAGGCCGCGACCAGGATCATGCTGGCGCAGGGCACCGGCGGCTGCCTGCTTTTTAATGTCTCCAAGCAGGCGGTGAATCCGGGGCCGAATTTCGGTCCCTATGGATTGCCGAAAGCCGCGACGCTGTTCCTCGTGCGGCAATATGCGCTCGATTACGGCGCCGACGGCATCCGCGCCAATGCGGTCAATGCCGACCGCATCCGCTCGGGGCTGCTCACCGACGATTTCATCAAGGACCGCTCGAAGGCGCGCGGCCTGTCGGAAAAGGAATACATGTCCGGCAACCTGCTCGGCCGCGAGGTCATCGCCGAGGATGTCGCGCAGGCGTTCCTCGCGCAGGCACTGGCGCTCAAAACCACCGCGGATGTGACGACGGTCGACGGCGGCAATATCGCCGCCGCGATGCGGTGACGCTCACCCCCGCCGCTTGAAGAACTGCACGGCCTTCTCGTGCTTCTCCGCCGCGGCGCGGGACTTGAACGTGCCGAGATTGCGGCGGCGCCCGGTCTTCGGATTGAGCTTGCGCGAATAGAGCCGGTATTCGCCGGACTTCAACTTGCGGATCATCGGCGCCTCCCCCCGTCTGCGACGTCCAGCCTACACGATGTGATGCGCGGTGAGCAGCAGCACGATCGCGATCGCCATCATGCCGAAAGCGACCGCGGCGATGGGCAGCAGCACCTCGACCGCCGCGTGCTTGCCCTGCATCGGCCCCGGCTCGATGTCGAACTCGTGCGACGCCCAGTCGCGCAGGCGCTCGCTCTCACCACCCGCTCCGCCGGAATGCTTGCGCCACATGTGCCAGATCGCGAGCGGGATCGCGGCAAACATCAGGAAGAAGCCGCTCACCACCGCGAGCAGGAGCCCGGTATCGCCGCTGTCGGAAAATCCGACCCAGATCCAGAACACCAGAAACAGCGTGAGCGCGGCGATCGCGCCATAAATCATCGGATGCAGTCCGTCGGAAACCGGCGGCCTGACGGGAACAAGGTCTTTCGCCATGATCCCTCCTTGCGCATGCGATACCCCCCGGATCAATGCTTGACGCGCGCGATCGTTCGGGCGGTTCCCTACCCGTTCAGCTTGTTGGCGAAAGCCGCGAACAGCCGCGAAGCCACCGCCGCGAGCGCGCAGATCGTGAGGACGCTGACGATGGCCTGCGTTGCGCTGAGAACGATCCCGCCCGCGAGGCCCGGTCCGTCCGGCCACGTCAGCGTGAAATAGAGCGGCAGGAGCACGATCAGGCTCGGCAGCGTCGCCAATATCGCGATGAAGAAAACGCGCCACGTGTGCCCCTTGGTGTCGGTCATGGCGTTGCGCCAGTCAGCGCCGCGCGCATCGACGGCGATTGCCGGAAACAGGATCAAGAGCCGGAGCGACGCGATCACCGCCACGATGAACAATACGAAGAAGACAAGCGCCAGCGCCACCCCGAGCCCGGTTCCGCTTTTTCCAGCGAGCGACAGCGTGCCGGGTACGCTCACCAGCAGCTGATACACAACGGTGAACGTGAAGAACCGCATGAAACGCGG
>CAYJNT010000219.1:0-5918 GCA_964370945.1 uncultured Hyphomicrobiales bacterium
CATCAGGCAGAAATTCCACTTATCGTCCTGTGCAGATTTCCGCGACCGGCTCTCTCAGTGCGAGTGAGGTTCGCTGGCGGAGCCGTCCTTGTGTAAGGGACAGCTATTCTAATTACTTTTTCTCGTCGCTTGCTAAAGCGATAATCACATTTGCGATCCGGGCTGCTTCTTTGCTCGTAAGATCGCTACCCCGTCATTCAAAAAGGCCGCCCGGGGCGGCCTCTTGCGTTTGGAACGCTTTTAAAGTGCCTTTTTCTTTCAATGGCTTAGGCCGGCTAACCTTTCGTTAGTATCCATTCATTAACCATAACCGGGTGCCAATGCCGCAAGGGAGCGCGCCCGGATGACATCGCCTTTTCGCATTTACATCGGCTGGGACAGCCGGGAGCCTGAAGCCTACGACGTCGCGCGCTTCTCGCTGATGCGCCGCGCCTCGATTCCGGTCGAAGTGCATCCGATCAAGGTCGACGAGATGATCGCGCGCGGCTGGTACGCGCGGGCGAAGGATCCGCTCGCCTCAACCGAATTCACCTATTCGCGCTTCCTCACGCCGGCGCTCGCGGGATTCAAAGGCTGGGCGCTGTTCTGCGATTGCGATTTTCTCTGGCTGCACGACATCGCGGGCCTTGCGCAATACGCGCAAGGGTCGAAGGCGGTGCATTGCGTGCAGCACGATTACACGCCGAAGGAAACGACCAAGATGGACGGCGCGGTGCAGACCGCTTATCCGCGCAAGAACTGGTCGTCGCTGATGCTGTTCAATTGCGGGCATCCGAGCGTGGCCAGGAATCTGACGCCCGAAATCGTCAATCGCGAAACCGGCGCCTATCTGCATCGCATGCAATGGGTTGCCGATGAGGACATCGGCGCGCTGCCGGTCAGCTGGAACTGGCTCGAAGGCTGGAACGAGAAGCCAAAAACGGGAACGCCGGGCGCGGTGCATTTCACCCGCGGCGGCCCATGGTTCGAAAACTGGCAGAATGTCGATTACGGCGACGCCTGGCTCGCCGAGCGCGCGCTGATGGAGCGCGAGATGCCGTATCGCGAGGCGCCGGCGCTCGTGCCCGCGGCCGACAACGCAGCGACCGTGAGGGCCTGACCGATGAGCGCACTCGCCGCCACGATCGAGATCTATTCGCGCAGCAACCCGTCTCCGCGTTATCGCGAACTGACCGCGCTTTATGCGCAAGCGCATGCCGGCGGATTGCCGGATCAGAACATCAAGCCGCAGGACTTGTTCAATGGCGTGAGCATCATTCCGCAGCTGCCGAAGATCCAGTTGCTCTGCAGCAGGCTCGGCGCGAAGACGCTGCTCGATTACGGCTGCGGCAAGGGCCTGCAATACCGTGCGCAGAACATCAAGCTGCGCAGCGGTGAGATCATTCCAAGCGTCCAGAGCTACCTCGGCGTTGATAGCATTCATTGCTACGACCCGGGCGTCGCCGAATTTCAGACATTCCCGGAAGGCCAGTTTGACGGCGTGATCTCGACCGACGTGCTGGAGCATTGCCCGGAGCCGGATTTGCCCTGGATCCTGGACGAAATGTTCGGCGCCGCGCGCAAGTTCGTCTTCGCCAATATCGCCGCCTACCCCGCCGGCAAGACCTTGCCGAACGGCGAGAACGCACATTGCACCGTGCGCCCGCAGGAATGGTGGGACGAGATCATCGCACCGGTCGCCGCGCGGCATCCGGGCGTGTTCGCTCGCTTTGAAGTGAGCAAAGGCTACCAGGCTTGAGGAATTCTCAGAGCATGATCCCGAAAAGTGGAAACCGGTTTCCCGCCTTCGCGAAGCCCGCTTCGGCGGGCGAAGGAAGGTCGGAAAAGATCATGCTCAAAGAAAGTGCGGCGTAACAACAAAGCCGGGCGCGTTGCACCGGCGGAACAGGGGACGCGGTCATGCTGGCGGCACAGCGCAATCACGCCGAACAGAAGGCCATCGCCCAGGCGTTGGAAACCGGCGTCGCGCTGCATCAGCGCGGCCTGATCGACGACGCCGAACGGCTCTATGCGGGCATTTTGAAGCTTGCACCGAAACACTTCGATGCGATGCATCTGCTCGGAGTCGTCCACCAGCAACGCGGTGACAGCGACAAGGCGCTCGAGCTTATCGGCGCCGCACTCGAGCTGAGCAATGCATCGGCCGATGCGTATAACAATCACGCCCGGGTCTTGCTGCAGGTCAAACGCTACGACGAAGCGCTCGCAAGCATCGACCGCGCGCTGGCGCTCGTGCCCGATCATCCACAGGCTCTGGTCAACCGCGCGGCGATCCGCATCGAGCAGCGTCATTTCGCGGACGCGCTGACGGACGTGAAGCGCGTTCTGGACAAGGATCCGAACAACTTCGAGGCCTGGACCAAGCGGGGCAACGTCCTTGTCGCGATCGGCGACCCGCAGCAGGCGATCGCGAGCTACAGCAAGGCCGTTGCGATCAATCCGAACTACACCGAGGCGATCAATAATCGCGGCTGCCAGCTTGGTGAAGTCGGTCGGCCGGAGGAGGCGCTCGCCGACTACGACCGCGTGCTCGAGATCAACCCGAAGCATTTCGAGTCCTGGCTCAATCGCGGCCACATGCTGCTGGAGGTGCATCGCGAGGAGGACTGTCTCGCAAGCTACCGGCAGGCGCACGCGATCGCGTCGCATCATCCGGAGGCGATGTATAATCAGGCGCTGAACGAGCTGCGGCTCGGCGAGTTCAGATCCGGCTGGGAACACTACGAGCTGCGCTGGTTCATCAACGACTACGTTTGTGCGCAGCGTAAATATCCGTTGCCCCGCTGGAACGGAGGGCCGCTCGATGGCCCGTTGCTGGTGTCCAGCGAGCAAGGATTGGGTGATCAGATCCTGTTTGGGAGCATGCTTCCGGATCTTGCCGCACGGGTATCGCAAATCACGGTCGAGGTTGACCCGCGGATGGTCTCTCTTTTCACGCGCTCATTTCCCGGCGCGAACACAGTCGCGCGCACCGCCGAGCTCTACCAAGGTCCGGCCGCAGCCTACATCCACATGGCAAGTCTCGGTCGGCATTTCCGGCCTGACTGGGCATCGTTCCCCTCTCGTGAAAACGGCTTTCTGCGCTGCGACGGCGAATTGTCCGCGCGCCTGCGCACGCGGCTCGCCGATGGTCGCAGGGTGATCGGATTGTCATGGTCAAGCAAGAACACGCGCCATGGAAAGACCAAGAGCGCGCAGCTGCATGACTTCGCGAGCATCCTGCGGCTGCCCGGCTGCCGTTTCATCGACCTGCAATATGGGGACACGCGCGTCGAGCGCGAGGCGGTGCAGCAGGATCTCGGTGTCACGGTCGAGCGTCTTCCCGACATCGACAATCTCAACGACATCGACGGCCTCGCGGCCTTGATATCGGCCTGTGATTTCGTGGTGACGGTCAGCAATACGACCACGCATCTCGCCGGCGCGCTCGGCAAGGAGACTCGTCTGCTCGTCCCGACCGGACGTGCGCGGATGTGGTGCTGGTTCCGCGATCGCGACGACAGCCCGTTCTATCCGCGCATGCGGCTCCACCGGCAGATGCTGAAACAACCTTGGTCCGATCTCATCGGCAACGTCGCGGCAGACATCGGCCGCAGCGATAATGGCTAGGAAGCAAGCCTCGCAACGACCTGTGGCGGAACTCGACATCGCGCTGCGCTTGCGCCAGGCGATGGACGCGCATCGCCAGAACAAATTCTCCGACGCAGAGCAGGCTTACCGGGCTGTTCTTGATGCCGCGCCCGATTGCTTCGAGGCGCTGCATTTTCTCGGGCTCGCCTGCCTCCAACAGAACAGGTTGCCCGAGGCGCTTGATGTCGTGTCGCGCGCCCTGAAAGCGAGGCCACAATCCGCCGATAGCCTCGCCATGCGCGGCGTGGTCCTGTCCAATCTCGGGCGCCACGCGGAAGCGCTCCAGTCGCAGGATGCGTTGCTGGCACTGCGGCCGGACAGCGCCGAAACCTATTACAATCGCGGTGTTTCACTGGCGAAACTCGGGCGGCACGAAGAAGCGATCGCAAGCTATCGCAAATCGATCGCGCTGAAAGCCAACAACCCGCAGGTCTTCCACAATCTCGGCAACAGCCTGATCGAGCTCGGCCGCCCGCAGGAAGCGCTCGACGCTTACGAGGGAAAACTTGCCGGCGTGTCGATCGCAATCGATACCCTGATCAATCGCGGCAATGCCTTGCTTGAATTGGGGCGCACGGCCGAGGCGCTGGAGAGCTATGACCAGGCACTTGCGCGGGAATCCGCCAACATCTCCGCGCTTATCGGTCGCGGCCATGCGCTGCGGGAATTAGAGCGCAATGTCGACGCGCTCGCCTGCTATGAGCACGTTCTCGCGCTCAACCCGGTAAATCTGGATGCGATGGAAAGCAAAGCCATCACGCTGGGGGAACTTGGGCAACACTCAGAAGCGCTCGCGTGCTGCGACACAGCAACCGCGCTTTCACCGGAGCACGTCCGGATCGTCAACCTGCAGACCGTGGCACTTCAGAATCTGGGACGCTTCGACGAGGCTCTTGCCGGCGCGCAGCGCGCGCTCTCGCTCCGTGCGGACGATCCGGCTGCGCATTTCAATCTTGGCAACGCGCTTTATGCACTCGGACATTATGACGATGCCGAGGCGGCTTATCGGCAGTCGATCGCGCTGTCCCCCGAAAGCAGCACCGCGCACAAGAATCTCGGTGGTGCGCTGCTCGCGCTCGAGCAATTCGACGAGGCGTTGAATTCCTTCGAACGCGCGATCGAACTCGGCGCGCAGAGCGATGACACGCGAACGAACCGCAGTCTTGTCTATCTCGGGCTCGGCGATTTCGAGCGCGGCTGGGCCGATTATCATTGCCGCTTCGGCGCCGCGGACAGGAAGTACGACTGGCGCAATTATTCGTGGCCGCTCTGGACCGGCGAAACGTTCGACGGGCCGCTGCTGGTCTGGGGTGAGCAGGGGCTCGGCGACCAGATTCTCTATGCCAGCATGATCCCCGACCTGCACCGGCGCGTGCCTGCGGTGGTCGTGGAAGCCGAGCGCCGTCTGGTGCCGCTCTTCGCGCGCTCGTTTCCCGGCATCGAAATCGTGCCGCTGGAGAAGACACTGTCCGAGCGCCCCTGCGCCGCGCACATTCCGTTTGGCACGCTCGGACAATTTCTGCGCCGCTCATGGGGTGAGTTTCCGCAAATTGCGGGCGGCTTTCTCAAAGCCGATCCCCAGCGGGCGGCGACCTTGCGCGAGCGCCTGAAGACGGACGATCGCCTGGTCGTTGGATTGTCATGGCGGTCATCGAACAAGAAATTCGAAAAGGCGAAGAGTGCCGGCCTGTCCGCGTTCGAGCCGCTTTTGAAATTGCGCAATTGCCGCTTCGTCGATCTGCAATATGGCGACACATCGGCCGAGCGCGCGGCGGTCGCACGGGATATCGGCATCGAAGTCGAGCACCTCGACGATATCGACAATATGAACGACATCGACGGCCTCGCGGCGCTGATCACGGCCTGCGATCTCGTCGTCACCGTCAGCAACACCACGGCGCATCTTGCCGGCGCGCTTGGCAAGGAGACCATTGTGCTCGTTCCCTTCGGCCAGGCGCGGATGTGGTACTGGTTCCACGACCGCACCGACAACCCCTTCTATCCGGAGATCAAAATCCGCCGTCAGGCGAGGACCCATGACTGGGCCTCGGTTGTTGCTCCCGTCGCGGACGAAATCGCCTTGCGGCGCAGTTGAAAGGCCTCCGGCGGGGCGGCTGACCTTTCCCAAATATCTGGAAAATCAGGGCTTTCCAAAGCCGGATTGGGTTGTTACATAACCGTCGCGCGGGCTTGTCCCGCGCTTATCTTTCTTCTACACGCAACGTCTCATTGGCGCGGGGTGGAGCAGCCCGGTAGCTCGTCAGGCTCATAACCTGAAGGTCGTAGGT
>CAYJNT010000220.1:0-2675 GCA_964370945.1 uncultured Hyphomicrobiales bacterium
TATTCCACTTCCGCTTCGGCGAGCGCGGTCTTTTCCACCACCGACCACATCACGGGCTTACTGCCGCGATAGAGCGTGCCGTTGGCGGCGAATTTCATGATCTCGCGGGCGATCTGCGCCTCCGCGAAATAATCCATGGTCGAATAGGGATTGTCCCAATCGCCCTCGACGCCGAGCCGCTTGAATTCCTCGCGCTGGATGTCGATCCACTTCTCGGCGAAGGCGCGGCATTCGCGGCGAAACTCCACCACCGGCACCGCGTCCTTGTTCTTGCCCTTGGCGCGGTATTCCTCCTCGATTTTCCATTCGATGGGGAGACCATGACAGTCCCAGCCCGGCACGTAATTGGAATCGAAGCCGAGCATCTGCTGGCTGCGCGTCACCACGTCCTTCAGGATCTTGTTGACCGCGTGCCCGATATGGATGTTGCCGTTGGCATAGGGCGGGCCGTCATGCAGGACGAATTTCACGCGCCCCTTGGCGGCGTCACGCAGCTGCTTGTAGAGGCCGAGCTTCTGCCAGCGCGCCAAGAGTTCCGGCTCCCGCTGCGGGAGCCCGGCCCGCATCGGAAAATCCGTCTGTGGCAGGAACAATGTCTCGGAATAGTCGCGCTCTGGCTTGGTCATGGCGGGGTGTGTAGCAGGGGCATCGCGAGGGGAAAAGCCAAAGCATCACAGCCCTAAAATGTCATGGCCGGGCTTGCGGCTCTTTTGGTGCTGAACTCGGGCAAGCCCGAGTTCAGATGCCATCCGCGACCTACCCCGCCGCCGTCGGCCAAAGACGTGGATGGCCGGCATAAAGCCGGCCATGACAGTTTGGGTTGAGGCGGGACTTAAGCCGCCTGCATCCGCGACAGGAAGCTCTTGATCTCGTCGTCGAGGCCGCGCAGCCGCGCCGCCATATCAGCGGCGGCCGTCGACACCGCATTCGACGACCGGGTGGTTTCGCTCGCCACGTCCTCGACGTCCGAGATCGAAATCCTCGCGGTCTCCGCCTCGCCCTTGGCGCTGCCCACGCCGCGGGCGATTTCCTGGGTCGCGGCGCTCTGCTCCTCGACCGCCGTGGCAATGGTGACGGCGATGCGGTCCATCGCGCCGATGGTTTCGGAAATGCCGCCGATCGCGGCGACCGCCTCGTTGGTCGCCTTCTGCATTTCCTCGATCTGGCGGCCGATATCCTCGGTCGCCTTGCCGGTCTGGGTCGCGAGCGATTTCACTTCCGAAGCGACCACCGCGAAGCCGCGGCCGGCCTCGCCCGCGCGCGCGGATTCGATCGTGGCGTTGAGCGCCAGAAGATTGGTCTGCGCCGCGATCGTCTGAATGAGGCTGACGATCTCGCCGATCTTGGTGGCGGCCGCGGACAATTCCTTCACTTGCCTGTTGGTGTCTTCGGCCTCTTTCACCGCGCGGGTCGCGATTTCCGAGGACGACGTCACCTGACGGCTGATTTCGCTGACCGAGCCTGCCATCTCTTCCGTTGCCGCGGCGACGGATTGCACGTTCTCGCTGGCATGGCCCGCGGATTTCGCCGCGCTCTGCGCGCGCTCGCGCGTGGTTTCGGCATGCGTGCGCATGGTCGCGGCGTCGCCTTCCAGCGCCGAGATCGTCTTGCCGACCTCGCCCATGAGCGAGGCGACCTTGGCCTCGAATTCGCGCGTGACCTGCTCGACCGTCTGCGTGCGCCTGCGCTCCGCCTCGCCCTTCGTGCGTTCTTCGTTTTCCATGTCGCGATTGCGCGCGGCGGCGTCGCGGAAGACCGCGAGCGAACGCGCGATCAATCCGATCTCATCGTTGCGCTCGGTGTGCGGAATGCTCGTGTCGAGCTGACCTTTGGTCATGCCGTCGATCACGCCGGTCACGTCCTTGAGCGGTTTGATGTTGCGACGGACAAGGAAAAGGCTCAGGCCCAGGACGATCAGAATGCCGATCGCAGCGGCCGTCAGCATCTGCTGGATCGCCTGTTTCAGCATGGCGTCATAAATTTCAATCGAGTTGCCGACATAAAGCAGACCAAGCGTCTTGTTCTGCGCGTCGACGATCGGGAAATAGGCGGTGTAGAATTTGCGGCCGAACAACACCGCCGGCCCTTTATAAGCAGTGCCTGCGCGCAACGGCTCCTGTCCCGGGTGATCCGGCGCGAGCTGCGTGCCGATGGCGCGGTCGCCGTTTTCCTTTTTGACGTTGGTGGTGCGGCGGATGAATTGCTTGGTGGCCTGGTCCCACTGGAACAGGGTCGCGTTGCCGCCGGCATGCGCGGCGGTGGTGTCGACGATCGAGTGATCCGGGAAAATGCCGGGGAACGACGGCACTTCAGCGCGGACGACCTTGTCGCCCTCAAGCTTGAGTTTCGTGTCGGGATAGGTCTTGGCGTAAACGAGGGCCAGGGTGCGCAGATTGGTCTCGATATCGTCGCGCGCCTTGGCGCTGAATTCGGCGCTGAGCGCCCAATAGGCCGCCGCCACGACGCAGGTCGTCGTCAACGCCACCACGAGGGCAATCAGGATGAGCGCCCGGTTCGCCAGGCTGAAGCCGCTGAAAATTCTTTTCATGATATCCGTCTGAGAAACGTATCCACCACCGGGTCGCACAGTGCCGGTTTGTAGTTACCTTCTCGTTAAAAATGACCGCGCTTCCCGGCCGCCGTTTTCAGGCCGGGACCGGCAAAGCGATCGCGCC
>CAYJNT010000220.1:2775-5913 GCA_964370945.1 uncultured Hyphomicrobiales bacterium
TGACCGCGCTTCCCGGCCGCCGTTTTCAGGCCGGGACCGGCAAAGCGATCGCGCCGGCGCGGGCCAGGGCCGCGCGCGCCTGCTCGCTGTCGCGGCCCATCTGAGCCACCAGCGTCTCCGCTGATTCGAAGCGCTGCTCCGGCCGCAGCCAGGCAATGAAGGCGACGTCGATCGCGCGACCATAGAGATCGCCGGAAAAATCGAACAGGAAGACCTCGAGCAAGGGACCGCCATTGTCGAAGGTCGGGCGCCGGCCGAAGCTCGCCACGCCGTCGATCTGCTTGCTGTCGAGCATCACGCGCACGGCATAGATGCCGTGCTTGAGCGTGCAGGCCGGATCAAGCCGCAGATTGGCGGTCGGAAATCCGAGATCGCGGCCGCGTTTTTCGCCGTGGATCACCTCGCCCGACACGAACCAGGGATAGCCGAGAAGCTCGGCCGCCTCGACCACGCGGCCCGCAGATAATGCCGTGCGGATGGTGCCGGAGGAGACCGGCCGGCCTTCGTCTTCAAGCGGGGGAACGATATCGACCGGGAATCCGCGCGCCTTGCCTTCGGCCGCGAGAAACGCCGGCGAGCCGCCGCGATCCTTGCCGAAGTGGAAATCGAATCCGGTGACCACGCCCGACACCGCGAAGCGCTGCACCAGCACGCGCTCGATGAATTCGCCGGCCGGAAGATTGGCGAGCGCGGCATTGAAGGCCAGCACAATGGCGCCATCGAGGCCAGCGCCCGCAAGCAGGCGAAGCTTCTGGCTCTCATCGGTCAAACGAAAGAGCGGATCGTTGGGGCGGAAATAGCTGCGCGGATGCGGCTCGAGCGTCAGCGCCGCGGCCGGCACCGAAAGCGCGCGGGCGCGCGCAATAGCCTTGCCGATCACTGCGCGATGGCCGCGATGCACGCCATCGAAATTGCCGATCCCGATCACCGCGCGCTTGAGCGCGCCGGCGTCTTCGTTGTCGCGGACGATCGTGAAAGACGGTGTCAAGGAGACTGTCATGCGGATGTGAAGACGGCGGCTATAAAGTCTTCCGTGTCGTCCGGCGGCCCCTTCAAGTCAAGCGGCCGTGGCCTCAGGCCGGCTTCGCCCGCCCCGGTACCGACACGACGGCGTCGCCGTCGAGCACGATCTTGCCGTCGATCGATGCCTCGCAATGCAGGCGCACCCTGCGCCCCTCGGCGACGAGCTCGACCACCTCGACGATCACGGTCACGACATCGCCGATCTTCACCGGGGCATGGAAATTCAGGGTCTGCGAGCGGTAGACCGCGCCGGGCCCCGGCAGCCGCGTCCCGAGCACGGCCGAGATCAGGCTCGCCGTATAAAGTCCGTGCGCGATGCGCTGGCCGAACCTGGTCCCGGCCGCATAGGTGTCGCAGAGATGGATCGGATTGTCGTCCCCCGACAATTGCGCAAAGCCCACGACATCGGTGTCCATCACCGATTTCATCAGCACTTCGCGCATCCCGACCTGCAGATCCTCGAACGCGAGCGTCCGCACCTGCCGCGGATCGACGGCGGGCTTGGGTGGGATGGAGATTGTCGCCTCGGCCATTGCAAAAACTCGCGATAGTTAACGCATGCACAATGGATCAAGGAAAAGCCTGCGGCAATTGGCCTTTTGGCACGATTCCGGAGGTATCGCGTAGCGGGACCAATTAACCGCTTATTCAATGGGGATTGCTAGCTTCGCCGGACTTGGAATTCCCCGGCTTGGGGGTCCGCGACGCAGAACCGCGTCCGGCAGGTCGGAAGAATAGTGAGGATAGAATGTCTGTCGATCTCTCGATGCCGATCCTCGTGGTGGACGACTACAACACGATGATCCGGATCATCCGCAACCTTCTGAAGCAACTCGGCTTTGAGAATGTCGACGAAGCGTCGGATGGCAGCGTCGCGCTCCAGCGACTGGCCGAGAAGAAATACGGCCTGATCATTTCCGACTGGAACATGGAGCCGATGACCGGCTACGACCTCCTGAAGGAAGTGCGCTCCAACCCGGAATTCAAGGCGACGCCCTTCATCATGGTCACCGCGGAATCGAAAACCGAGAACGTGATCGCGGCGAAGAAGGCCGGCGTGAACAACTATATCGTCAAGCCGTTCAACGCGCAGACGCTGAAGACCAAGATCGACGCCGTCTTCACCGACGCCGCCTAGAATCGCAAGGAGCCGCGGCGCGGCTCTTTACCAGACCAGCGTGCGGGTCACCGCACGCGCTTCGGTCCCGGCTTCCGCAAAAATCCCGGCCAGTCGCGCAACGTCCGGATCGTCCCGATCGCCGAGTTCCTCCGCGTGAATGCCGGCGGTGACGAACAGGCAATCGATGCCGAAGTTCGCGGCGCCTTTCACATCCGTCCGCACTGAATCGCCGATCGCGAGCACACGCGACAGCGGGGCCTTCGCCCCGCGCGCTTTTTCGGCTTTGGCCAGCGCCATCTCGTAGATCGGCCGATAGGGTTTGCCCGCGTACAATACCTCGCCGCCGAGATTGCCGTAAAGGTCGGCGATCGCGCCGGCGCAGTAGACGAGGCGATCGCCGCGCTCCACCACCACGTCCGGGTTGCCGCAGATCATGAACAACTTGCGAGCCCGCATGATGCCCAGCATCTCGCGATAGGATTCGGCGGTCTCGACATCGTCATTGAACAACCCCGTACACACGACGTAGTCCGCCTCCTCCGCGCCCGCGAAGCGGACGGCCAAGCCATCGAAGATCGAAACGTCGCGCTGCGGGCCGAGATGGAAGACCGATTGGCCGGGGCGCTCCGCCATCACGCCGCAAGTGACGTCGCCCGACGACACGATGCCGTCATAGGCGTCCTTCGGAACGCCAAAGTGTTCGAGCTGCCGGCTCACGGATTCGTCGCGGCGCGGCGCGTTAGTGATGAGAATGACGGTGCCGCCACCGGCACGGTAGCGGGTCAGCGCCGCGCAGGCCTCCGGGAAAGCGGAGATGCCGTTATGGGTGACGCCCCAGACGTCGGAGAGAACGACATCATAGTTCGCCGCGAGCGCGGAAAAATTGGGAATGAGCTTGATCACGTTGGAATTCGGGAAAGCCTCGGCGGGAGGCCGGGTCTTAGACTATCCGGGCCGCCGCGTCACCCTCCTCGTTTGAGCATGATCTTTTCCGA
>CAYJNT010000221.1:0-5904 GCA_964370945.1 uncultured Hyphomicrobiales bacterium
GAGCCATTCGCCGTCGATATGCAGCTGCAGATCCGTGTACATGGGTCTTCCTCACATTGAGCATTTCCAGGCGAAGTGGGCACCGGTTCGCCGTCCGGAAATGCGAATAAAGCTAAAAGTCTTTTTTGGGGTGCGCAGGAGATAGCACTTCGCGGCGCGCTTTGTCACGCGCATGCTGCATGGCTCAGGTCCCGGTAAAGACCGGCTTGCGCTTTTCCATGAAGGCCGTGCGGCCCTCGACATAATCCTTGCTGGCGAAGCAGCGGCTCACCGACTTGGCCATGGCCGCGTTATCGCGCTTTCCTTCATCCTTGAGCGCTTCGCTCACAATGAATTTCACCGAGCCGACGGTCAGCGGCGCATTGCCCGCGATCACGCCGGCATAGTCTTTCACAAATTTCTCCAGGTCAGCCGAGGGCACGACCCGATTGACGAGGCCCATCATGCGCGCCTCCTCGGCATCGAACTGCCTCGCCGTGAAGAAGATTTCCTTGGTGAAGGACGGCCCGACGACATCCATCAGCCGCTTGAGGCCGGGATAGTCGTAGCCGAGGCCGAGCTTCGCGGCCGGCACCGCGAATTTCGACTTGTCGGAACAGATGCGCATGTCGCAGCTCACCGCGAGGCCCAGGCCCCCGCCGATGCAATAGCCCTCGATCATGGCGATGGTGGGCTTCGGGAAATCATGAATGCCGGCATAGGCCATCTCGGTCATCTCGTTATAGATCTTGACCGCTTCGGGCGTCGCGCGCTCCGCCCCGAATTTCGAAATGTCGGCGCCCGACACGAAGGCCTTGCCGCCCGCGCCCGTGAGCACCACGACGCGCACCTCATCATCCTTGGCGTAGCCGTCGAGGATCGACTTGGTCGCTTCCCACATCTCCATCGAGACGGCGTTGTGACGCTCCGGATTGTTGAAGGTCACATAGCCGATCTGCCCATCCTTGCGCGCCAACATCTTGTCGGTTTGCGTCATGGCGTTTGCCTTTCTCTTTTTTGCAGGCGTTTCAAATCGCGCCGGAGGCGCGCAACGCCGCGATCTCGTCGTTGCTGAAACCGAATTCGGCCAGGATCTCTTCGCTGTGCTCGCCGCGCTCGGGCGTCGGCTGCGCGATCATGCTTGGCGTGCGCGACAGGGAGACCGGCTGGCGCATCACATTGAGCACGCCGCGATTGTCCGTATGCATCGGCGTCACGATGCCGAGATGCTTCACCTGCGGATCCTCGAACATCTCGTCGATGGCATAGATCGGACCGCAGGCGACGCCCTGCGCGTTGAGAAGATCGATCCACTCGGCGCTCGTGTGCTTTGCCATGATCGCGTTGATTTCGGCATTGAGCGCGTCGCGGTTTTTCGAGCGCAGCGCCGCGGTTTCATAATCCGGCTGTTTGGTGAAACGCTCGGCACCGAGCGCCTTGCAGAAGCGCAGCCAGGTCGGCTGGCCGGTGGTCGCGATATTGATGTGGCCGTCCTTGGTTTTGTACACGCCGGTCGGAATGCTGGTCGGATGATTGTTGCCGGCCTGGCGCGGCACCACCTTGTCGATCAGCCAGCGCGCGGCCTGGAAATCGAGCGTGAAGATCTGCGCTTCGAGGAGCGAGGTCTCGACATATTGCCCTTCACCGGAGCCTTCACGCTCCAGGAGCGCGACCAGAACGCCGAGCGCGGCGAACAGGCCCGCGGCCACATCGGCGACCGCGGCGCCGGCGCGCACCGGCCCCTGCCCCGGCAGGCCGGTGATCGACATCAGCCCGCCCATGCCCTGCGCGATCTGATCGAAGCCCGGGCGCTCACGATACGGCCCGTCCTGGCCATAAGCGGATATGCTGGCATAGACGATGCGCGGATTGATCGCGCGCAGCTCCTCGTAGCCGATCTTCAGGCGGTGCTTCACGTCGGGCCGGAAATTCTCGACCACCACATCGGCCGTCTTCGCCATGCGCAGAAGCGCGTTGCGGCCAGCTTCCGATTTCAGGTCGAGTGTGATGCTGCGCTTGTTGCGATGCAGGTTCTGGAAGTCGCCGGCATGGCGCGCGCCGCCGATCGGGTCGCCGGGCTCGAGCCGCTCCGGGGCCTCGACCTTGATCACGTTGGCGCCCCAATCCGCGAGCTGGCGAACGCAAGTCGGCCCCGCACGCACGCGGGAAAGATCGAGAACGGTGAAACGGGCGAGCGCCTGTGAGGCGCGATCAGAAACCTTGTCCGGCATATCCGGCGTTTTCGTCCTGTTATCTTGCTGTTTTCTTGTTGCTTGTTTTCTTGGGCCGGGATTTGGCCCGGCATGTTATTCGGATGTCGATCCGCCCGCAATTTCGGCCCGCAACGTTGCACGCCACGCGCGGGATTACACCTTGCGGATCCGGAATATCAGCAATTCCTCATTCCGTGCGCTCGATTCCAGCGTATCGCCGGTCTCGCGCAGGAGGTTCGGGATATCGATCGTGGTCAGCGGGTCGGTGCATTCGGCGACAATAACGTCGCCTGCGGCGAGGCCGCCGAGCGCCTTGCGAACGCGCAGAGCCGGAAGCGGACATTTGAGGCCGCGCAGGTTGATGGTTTTTTCGGTCATATCCATAGCCACTGACTATGGACCGACACTGCCCGCGCGTTAACCCAATCGTCAAGCCGATGCATGCTTGACCCGCGTTTTGCGCTTCGCCAGAACCACACCATGGTGTCGGATCATCCATCGCCGCAACGCATCGCGCGCCTCGCGCCGCTTGCCGACGTGCTGACTTGGATCGATGCGAATGTCCGGCCGGTCACTCCGGGCGAAGTGAGTATCGCGGATGCGATCGGACGCACGCTCGCGGCCGATATCAAAGCCGCGCATGCGATTCCGCCGAAAGTGATTTCGCTGCGCGACGGCTACGCCTTGCAATCGGACTGGACAAGCGACGCGAGCTCCTACGCACCGGCGCCGCTTCCGCGGATGCCGGCGCGCGTCGACGTTGGCGACGTGTTGCCGTCAAACACGGATTGCGTTGCCGCGCTCGAGCACATCGCAATCAAGGGCGAACGTGCCGAAGCGCTCGCCGTTGTTGCCCCCGGAGACGGGGTTTTGCCGGCGGGCGGTGATGCGGCAGCCGATCAACCGCTTCTCGGCGCAGGAAGGACGCTGAGCACTTCAGATGTGGCGGTTCTCCGTGCCGCAAACTTTTCGAAAGTGAGCATTCGCGCACCGCGGATCAGCGTCATTCGAGCAGGACGCAAAGACGATACAATCATCGCCTCGGCGGCACAGATGATCGTTGCGGCTATTGACGCAAATGGCGGAACAGCGATCAGTGAGGAACGCTCGCTTGAATCCGCATTTCAACAAAAATCCGACGCCATCATCGCCATCGGCGGCACCGGCGCCGGACAAAAGGATATATCGGTGACGACGCTGTCGCGCGCCGGCACAGTCGCCTTTCACGGCATCGGCCTGACGCCGGGCGAAACCGCGGCGACCGGCGAGGCGAACGGCAAGCCGGTGCTGCTGATGCCCGGCCGCATTGACTCGGCCCTCGCCTGCTGGCTCGTTCTCGGACGAAAGATTCTCGCGCAACTGGCGGGCGGTGCCGCGGACAATGTCACGACACCATTGAAGCTCGCGCGCAAGATCACCTCGACCATCGGCATTGCCGATGTTGTTCTTTTGAAATCGCACCACGGCGACGCCGATCCGCTCGCATCCGGCACCTGGCCGATGCAGGCCCTCGCGCAAGCCGACTCTTATTATGTGGTGCCGCCGGAGAGCGAAGGCTTTCCCGCCGGGGCCAGCGTGAATGCGAGTCCGCTGCCGTGAACGCGACGGACAAAAGCAAGGCCGAGGCCAAACTGCTCGCCGCCATCCGCAGCGCGGCGCGGCAGGAGCAATTCCTGGAGGTGGTGTCGCCGGAAGAAGCGCAGAAGCGCTTTGCCGCGCATCTCGATCTCGCGCCCTTCCCGTCCGAAACCGTTGCGCTCGACGGCGCACTCGGCCGCGCGCTGGCGCATGACATTGCCGCCCCGCTCGATGTTCCGCCCTTCGACCGCTCCGGCGTCGACGGCTTCGCCTTGCGCGCGGAGGATATCGCGAAGGCGAGCGACGCCGCGCCGCTGAAACTCCGGCTCAATGCGGAGGTGATCGCCTGCGGCCACGCGCCGAAAATCGAAGTGCTGCCCGGCACCACCAGCACGATCGCAACCGGCGGCATGCTGCCGCGCGGCGCCGATGCCGTGGTGATGATCGAGCAGACCGAATTGATCGAGGACAAGGATGGCCTGTTCGTGGAATTGCGGCGCCCGGCCGCGGCTGGACAATTCGTGTCCTATGCCGGCTCCGATATCGCGCGTGGCGAAACCTTGCTTCGCCGCGGCACATTGATCGGCTCGCGCGAGATCGGCATGCTTGCGGCCTGCGGGCTCCCTTCCATCGATGTCGTTCGCAAGCCGAAAATCGCCGTGCTCTCGACCGGGGACGAACTGGTGCAGCCGGGACAGAAACTGAAAGCGGCGGGCATCTACGACAGCAACGGCGCGATCGTTGCCGCTGCCGTCACCGAGGCCGGCGGCTTCCCCGTCCCGTTCGGCGCGTTTGCCGACGACGAGAAAATCCTCGAAGCCGCGATGCGCCGCGCCTTGTCCGAATGCGACATGGTGATCCTGAGCGGTGGCACCTCGAAAGGCGCCGGTGACATCTCGCACCGCATCGTCTCGCAGCTCGGCGCGCCCGGCATTCTCGTGCATGGCGTCGCGCTCAAACCCGGCAAGCCGCTCTGCCTCGCAGTCGCGGACAAAAAGCCGGTCGTGGTGCTGCCCGGTTTCCCGACCTCCGCGATCTTCACGTTTCATGCCTTCGTCGCGCCGGTGATCCGCGCGTGGGCCGGCTTAGCCCCGGAAGCCGCGAAATCCGTCACCGCAGAAGTGCCGGTGCGCATCGCATCGGAAATGGGCCGCAAGGAATTCGTGCTGGTGTCGCTGGTCGAAGGCGCAGGCGGCACCATCGCCTTTCCCTCGCCGAAAGGATCGGGCTCGGTCACCGCGTTCTCGCAGGCTGAAGGTTTTCTGGAGATCGACGCACTCGCCGGCATGCTCGATGCCGGCACGAAAGCCCGCGTCACTTTGATCGGCGAGTCAGCGCGCGCGCCCGATCTCGTTCTGACCGGCAGCCACGACGTGGCGCTCGATATCGTGGTCGGGGCGCTCGCCGAGCGCGGCTTTTCCGCGCGCACCATCGCGGTCGGCAGCCAGGGCGGCGTCGGCGCCGCGCAACGCGGCGAATGCGATCTCGCGCCTGTGCATCTCGTCGATCCGAAAACCGGCATTTACAACGAGCATCTGCTCATGCCCGGCCTTGCGCTCGTGAAAGGCTGGCAGCGCATGCAGGGGTTTCTCTTTCGCACGGGCGACAAGCGCTTCGAAGGAAAGACCGCCGAACAGGCCGTGAAATCCGCGCTCGCGGACAATTCCTGCCTGATGGTCAACCGCAATGCCGGAGCAGGCACGCGCATCCTGATCGATCGGCTGCTCGGCGGACAAAAGCCCAAGGGCTATTCCAACCAGCCGAAATCGCACAACGCCGTTGCCGCCGCGATCGCACAATCGCGCGCGGATTGGGGCGTCGCCATCGAGCCGGTGGCGCGACTTTATGGATTGGGATTCCTCCCGATCGCGCCGGAGCATTACGATTTCCTGCTGGTCGAGGCGCGCAAGGAAAGGCCTGCGGTGCAGGCATTTCTGGCTGCCCTGAAAGATGAACGCACGCGCGAGCGCATCCGCTTGATCGGCATGCAGCCGCCGGCCTGACCACGATGATGACTCATTGACCGGCGACAGATAATCTGCGGGCTCAGGTCTTTGCGGTCAGGGTTAATGCGTTCAAAAATCCTCCTCGCCTCTTTTCTCTCCGCTCTCATTGTTTTTCCCGCGCAGGCGCA
>CAYJNT010000222.1:0-5882 GCA_964370945.1 uncultured Hyphomicrobiales bacterium
GTGGTGACGGGCGCGTTCTGCAGCACGATGTCGTTGGCGATGTCCTCGACCCGCTCCAGCTCCTCGGCCGAGATCGGCTTCGGGTGCGAGATGTCGAAACGCAGCCGGTCGGGAGAAACCAGCGAGCCCTTCTGCGCGACGTGGTCGCCCAGCACCAGGCGCAGCGCCTCGTGCAACAGATGCGTGGCGGAATGGTTCTGCCTTATGGCGGCGCGGCGGGCGTGGTCGACCTCCAACAGCAGCGGGTCGCCGGCCGTGACCGTGCCCTCTTCGACCTTGACCACATGCGCGAACAGGTCGCCGGCCTTCTTCTGCGTGTCGGTGACCGCGACGCGCACGCCGTCGCGGCGCATCTCACCGGTGTCGCCGACCTGGCCGCCCGACTCGCCGTAGAACGGCGTCTGGTTGAGCACGATGAAGCCGGTGTCGCCCTTTTTCAGCGCAGTGACCTCCTTGCCGTCCTTGACCAAGGCCGCGACCACGCCTTCGGCGCTCTCGGTCTCGTAGCCGAGGAATTCGGTGGCGCCGGCCTTCTCGCGCAGCGAAAACCACACCGTTTCCTGCGCGGCGTCGCCGGAGCCCGACCACGACGCGCGCGCCTTGTCGCGCTGGCGCTCCATGGCGTCGGTGAACGCCGCAAGATCGACGCTGATGCCGCGCGAGCGCAGCGCGTCCTGCGTCAGGTCGAGCGGAAAGCCGTAGGTGTCGTACAGCGTGAACGCGGTGTCGCCGTCGAACATGTCGCCCTTCTTCAGGGCGCCGCTCTTTTCTTCCAAGATCGAAAGGCCGCGCGCGAGCGTGTTGCGGAAACGCGTCTCCTCGAGCTTGAGCGTCTCGGTGATCAGCGCCTCGGCGCGCGTGAGCTCCGGATAGGCCTGGCCCATCTCGCGCGTCAGCGCGGGCACCAGCCGCCACATCAGCGGCTCTTTGGCGCCGAGGAGTTCGGCGTGGCGCATGGCGCGCCGCATGATCCGGCGCAGCACGTAGCCGCGGCCCTCATTCGAGGGTAGCACGCCGTCGGCGATCAGGAACGACGAGGCGCGCAGGTGATCGGCGATGACGCGGTGCGAGGCCTTCTGCGGACCGTCGGAATCGACGCCGGTCAGTTCCGCGATGCCGCGGATCAGCGTCGCAAACAGGTCGATCGAGTAGTTGTCGTGCGTGCCCTGCAGCACCGCGGCGATGCGCTCCAGCCCCATGCCGGTGTCGATCGACGGCCGCGGCAGCGCGACCCGCTCGCCGCCGGCCATCTGCTCGTACTGCATGAACACGAGGTTCCAGATCTCGATGAAGCGGTCGCCGTCGCCTTCCGGCGTGCCCGGCGGGCCGCCCGGGATGTGGGCGCCGTGGTCGTAGAAGATCTCCGAGCAAGGCCCGCACGGGCCGGTGTCGCCCATGGCCCAGAAGTTGTCCGAGCCGGCGATGCGCAGGATCTTGCTGTCGGGCAGGCCGGCGATCTTCTTCCACAGGTTGAAGGCGTCGTCGTCGTCGATATAGACCGTGACCAGCAGACGGTCCTTCGCCAGCCCGAACTCCTTGGTGACCAGGTTCCAGGCCAGCTCGATGGCGTTGTCCTTGAAGTAGTCGCCGAACGAGAAGTTGCCGAGCATCTCGAAGAAGGTGTGGTGCCGGGCGGTATAGCCGACATTGTCGAGGTCGTTGTGCTTGCCGCCGGCGCGCACGCACTTCTGGGCGCTGACCGCGCGCGAATAGGGCCGCTTTTCCAGGCCGGTGAAGACGTTCTTGAACTGCACCATGCCGGCGTTGGTGAACATCAGCGTCGGGTCGTTGCGCGGCACCAGCGCGGACGACGCCACCGGCGTGTGGCCGTTGCGGGCGAAATAGTCGAGAAAGCTCTTGCGGATGTCGTTGACGCCACTCATCGGAAAACGCTTACGTGCCCCCTCTGACCATAGGGGCTAAATCCCCATCCGGCTTGATGTTTCAGGGCCTATTTAGCGGCGGGGGCCGCTCAAGTCCAGGAAAGGCGGCTTCTTCCTTCTCCCCGCTCGCGGTGAGAAGGTGGCGAGGGCCGACAGGCCCGAGCCGGATGAGGGGGCGCGGCCAAACGCTCTGCGCGACGGCGAGGCCCCCCTCACCGCGGTCCGTCTTCACTCCGCGGAGTCTATCATCGGGCCGGCCTTCAGCCGGACCCGTTGGGCGGACCGACCTCTCCCGCAAACGGGGAGAGGTGAAAGCAACCAAAAACGCCTTCGCCCCCATCCTCGGTGGCGGCCACTTTACGCAGCCGGGTGCCGATGGGGGCGAGCGACGTTTACGCAATCACTGGGTACGCCGTACCGCAGGCCGCCAACGTGAGGCAGCCTCATCTCACGCAAACTCTTCTCGGGCAGCCTCTTCTCAGGCAGCTTTGGCGGCCGCCCGCTTGGCCTTACGCTCGGCCTTGCCGGTCGCCTTAGCCGCAGCTTTGGCCTTATCTTGGGCCTTCGCCTTGGTCTCCGCCTCGGACTTCGCCGTTGCCGTCATCGGCGTGGTCCCGTCCTTGGCTTCGTCCGTGTCCTTGGCCTTGGCAAACTTCGCCTTGGCTCTTTCCTTCGCGTTCTTACGTTTCTCAGGCTTCGGCCGGGTCATCACCAGGCCGCTGGTGCGTGTTGCCGTTTGAGCCGCTTCCGGTTTGCTGGCGCGAGCCAGTTCGATCACCGGGTTGGCCGCGTCGGAAGCTGCAGTCTCAGCGTTGGCAGACTTGTTAGCGTTGGCAGATTTGGGCTGTGCAGCGAGCGGCACTTTCCGCTGCTGCGCCGGTCCTTGTTGAGGGGCGTCACCCACCTCCCCGTGACCAGCACCGGGCGCTAGCGTCATGCTAGCGGCCGGCGTACCCACATCCTTTCAAGCTTCGGCTGCGGCGTCGTCGTCCTTGTCCTTCTCGCCCGCCATGATCGCCTCGGCGATCGTGCCCGAGTTCTGGCGCACCGCCGCCTCGATCTTGGCGGCCATGTCGGGGTTCTGCTTGAGGAACGTCTTGGCGTTCTCGCGGCCCTGGCCGATGCGCACGCTGTCGTAGGAGAACCAGGCGCCGGACTTCTCCACCACCCCGGCCTTGACGCCGAGATCGATCAACTCGCCGAGCTTGGAGACGCCCTCGCCGTACATGATGTCGAACTCGACCTGCTTGAACGGCGGCGCCAGCTTGTTCTTGACCACCTTGACGCGGGTCTGGTTGCCGATCACCTCGTCGCGGTCCTTGATGGCGCCGATGCGGCGGATGTCGAGGCGCACGGAGGCGTAGAACTTCAGCGCGTTGCCGCCGGAGGTGGTCTCCGGCGAGCCGTACATCACGCCGATCTTCATACGAATTTGATTGATGAAGATCACCATGGTGCGCGACTTGGAGATCGAGGCGGTCAGCTTGCGCAGCGCCTGGCTCATCAGGCGCGCTTGGCTCCCCGGCTGCACGTCGCCCATCTCGCCTTCGAGCTCCGAGCGCGGCACCAGCGCGGCGACCGAGTCCACCACCAGCACGTCGACCGCGCCGGAGCGCACCAGCGTGTCGGCGATTTCCAGCGCCTGCTCGCCGGCGTCCGGCTGCGAGATCAACAGCTCGTCGACGTTGACGCCGAGCTTGCGGGCATAGACCGGGTCGAGCGCGTGCTCGACGTCGATGAAGGCGCAGATGCCGCCGAGCTTCTGCGCTTCGGCGATGGTGTGCAGCGACAGCGTGGTTTTGCCTGAGGATTCCGGTCCGTAAATCTCGACGATGCGGCCGCGCGGCAGGCCGCCGACGCCGAGCGCGATGTCGAGCCCGAGCGAGCCCGTCGACACCGTCTCGATGTCCATCGACTTGTCGTTCTTGCCGAGCTTCATGACCGAGCCCTTGCCGAACTGGCGCTCGATCTGGCTGAGCGCAGCGGTCAGGGCTTTCGACTTGTCCATGGACGATCCTTCGACGAGACGCAGGGCAGGCTGACTCATGTCGCGCTCCTTATGGCCGGGATTCGGACCCCCGACAACGCGATAGCCGCCGCGGGGCCGGGGATCGATGATGGAGAAGACCGTACACTATTTGTTCTCGGTTCGCAATATGTTCTTTTTGGTACTTGGGTACAGGCCTGTTCCGACCCCGAGTGGCCGGTTTTGAAATCGAGAGTGGCCTAGTTTGTCGTTCAACCAATTAGTACAGTATCATGGCGTTTCAACTCTGAGGCGCATTCACGGGGGCATTCAAATGAAAAAGCTGATGCTTTCTACAACAATGTTGCTGGCACTGAGTGGCAATGCTTTCGCTAACTGGTCAGCCCCGGTTGATGCGAGCATACCAATTCCAGACGTTGATGTGGTCATCGCTCAATTCGGACCGAGCGCTAGTCCACAGATCCGTGTCATAGTAAAAAACAGCGGTGAGAATCCTGTTATCATTAAAGTATTAGCAAAGAGCCCTCCGACGAGCTCTCTGAAGAGTCCTGGGAGTCCTGTTTTCGTCAGCAGCGAAAGCATCCCGCCAGGTGGAGCCATTTTTCTCCGGCTGAAAGAAGGCAATCTAATCGCAAGAGGCAACGTCGGTCCGGGAAAAATTACAATCCAATTTGACGGCCTTTAATGATGGCTTGAAGAACTGAGGTCGCCTCAGTTGGCGGCCTTTTTTTTCATTTTGTCGCCCACTACAATCTTTGCCGCGTACATGAAAGCCTGCGCAGCACGCTAGCCATGGCACTTAGCATTGCGGACCGCGTTTGGACGGTTGGTGATCTGCTGGACGCGGCGCTGGCTACGCAGCCGATTGATCCAGTTCGCAACTGCGCCGGATCGACGTAAGCGGTTTCGGGTAGCAGAGGGCGGCAAGGCCGACTAACTGCGCCCTAGGCCAATCTTCTCGCAAATCTGACGAAACAGATAATCCAGAAGGATAGTGGCATGTTCACTACCGAGACGCTTAGCCAATCCAAGCAGGATGACTATCTCAAGAAGAAAAATACAAACAATCCCGACCCACGGCAAATGCTGAAACACAGCCATGTCAATGAGGACAGTACCAATCGCGATTGAGTAAAATTTATCTTCCTGACGCCCATCCGTTTCTTTTTGAAGGCGAAGCTCAAGGGCTGCTGCGCTTTCGTCAACCGGCAGCGGCGGACTTGCATCAGCCCCGCGCGTAAGGATTTCTGAAAGGGATTTGTTCGCCGGGAGCGAACTGTCAGCCTCAGGCGACTTGGGGCTGGGCTCGCTTTCGGTACTCATCCAGAATGTCCTCATCTGGAATGGTTATGCCGAGAGTGCCCGGCTTATAGTTTTTTGCCCAAGCGCCTTCTTTCCAGTGGGTGATTGCCACCAGCTCGCCCGGCTTCTTGCCTGCCAAAAACGTGCAAACGTTATGAAGCGAAGATTCGCGCAAACCGTCGTTAGGGCGCGGCTCGCTAAAGAAAATATCTTGAATCGGATCAGCGCCAAACATGCGCACGCGGCGATAGACTTCGGGCGCAACCGGTCCGTAATCCCAAGCCTCGAAATCGGTATCCACGAGGCGCAGACCATTGTTCTCGCCCATGAAAATCATCTGAGCGAGATACAGAATTTTTTGCAGCCCAAGATTTGTGATCTTCCACGAGCCATGCTCGCAGATTTTATGGGCAGCTTGCATTGGGGTTAGAGGCATGGCGCACCCGGCGAATCAGTCCTCATGGCAAGGATGTAGTAATTATGTTGCCAAATTGCAACAGAAATGTAAGTGGCCTGCTTTGCGGCGGCTAATGGCCTATTTCGGCCAGTACTTGTACGGGCGTCCTAGCCTGCTTCGACCCCTAACGGCCTGATTTGAAAACGTGAATGGCCAGTTTTTGCCGGCGCACTTAAGTTCTCATCCATGATCACAGTATCGACCATCACCTGCCCCAAGTGCGGTCATCAGGCCACCGAGTCGATGCCGACCG
>CAYJNT010000223.1:0-2892 GCA_964370945.1 uncultured Hyphomicrobiales bacterium
GCTTGCCCCAGGTCGAGTCGTAATCCTTGCCGCCGCGCATGTCGCGGATGAGCTTCAACACATGGCGGTAGCGGTCGGGATAATTCGCCATCAGCCATTCCTTGAACAGGTCGCGCACCTCGAGCGGCAGGCGAAGCAGCACATAGCCCGCGCTCTTCACGCCGGCGGCTGCGATCGCATCGAGAATGCGCTCGATATCCATGTCGTTGATCGCCGGAATGATCGGCGCGACCATGGCCGAGGTCTGAATCCCGGCTTCCGACAGCTGCCGCAAAGCCTCCAGCCGTCGCGCCGGCGTCGCCGCGCGGGGCTCCATCGTGCGCGCGAGCTTTCCATCGAGCGTCGTCACCGAGATCGCGACCCGCACCAGGTTGCGCTTCGCCATCCGCGAGAGAATGTCGATGTCGCGCGTGACAAGAGCGGACTTGGTGACGATGCCGACCGGATGGCCGGCGCGCTCCAGCACTTCCAGGATGCGCCGCATGATCTCGTATTTCTTTTCGATCGGCTGATACGGATCGGTATTGGTGCCGATCGCGATCGTGCGCGGCTCGTAATTCGCCGCCGCCAGTTCGCGCTCCAGCAAGGCCGGCGCGTCCGGCTTTGCGAACAATTTGGATTCGAAATCGAGCCCGGGCGAGAGCCCGAGATAGGCGTGGGTCGGACGCGCGAAGCAATAGACGCAGCCATGCTCGCAGCCGCGATACGGATTGATCGAGCGGTCGAAGCCGATGTCCGGCGACTCGTTGCGGGTGATGATCTTGCGCGTCGAGTCGACCTGCACACTGGTCTTGAACGGCGGCAGCTCTTCGAGGCTCTGCCAGCCGTCGTCAAACGCAATACGCGCGACGCTTTCGTAGCGGCCCGAGGTGTTGGACAGCGTCCCGCGTCCGCGCCGGCGGTCCTTGCCGACCGACGTGCCGAGCAGGCCGGTGCTGTCGGGCACCGAACCGCCAACAAAGTCCCCCGCCGGCACCGTTGAGGGCGGCACCGGCACCGGCGGGTTTCTCAGGGCTGCAGAGGATCGAGCCATGAAAATATACCTAGTACGGGAATGAGAACAAAACAAGAACTTTAGTGATGGAACCCGTTACCTGTTGATTTCGCCGCATCTCGTGGCATTGCAGGGACGAAGCCCCAGCATCTTGGAAACGGGGCATTCGAGTCCGGGTTCCCATGCTGACGGTGATCATCCCCACGAACGAATCGGAGCGCTCGCTCGTGCGCACGCTCGGCAGCCTCGTGCCGGGCGCGACCGGCGGTCTGGTGCGGGAAGTGATCCTGGCGGATGCCGGCTCGCGCGACGAAACCGCCGGCGTCGGCGATGTCGCGGGCTGCAAATTCATGGTGGTGCTGGGGCCGCTCGGCGCGCGGCTGAAAGCCGCGGCCGATGCCGCGCGCTCCGACTGGCTGTTCTTTCTGCGGCCCGGGACGGTGCTCGACTCTGGCTGGGTCGGCGAGGCGATCCGTTTCATCGAAAGCGCCGAGACCTCGCAGGCCGCGGTGTTCCGCCGTGCGCCGCGGCCGGAGGCGCAGGCGTCCGCGCTCGGCGAGATCGGCGCGCTCATTCGCTCGGGCTTCAATTATCCAAAGCCCGAACAGGGCCTGATCGTTTTCAAGCGGCACTACGCGTCGATCGGCGGCCACAGCGCCGATGCCGCGAAACCGGAAAGCGAATTCCTGCGGCGGCTCGGCAAGAGCCGCATCGTGCGGCTGCGCTCAGGCGCGGTGATGATGGCGCCGCTGCAACGGGCGCCGCGCTAGCAACTGAAGGATTCGATCGTTCTCATGCCCGGCACAAGCCCGGCCATGACGACGGATGACGGGGCTTGGCAGATAGTTGACAAAGTCAAATAAATGCTTGATGGTGTCAACTATCGAAGAGGAGCCCCATGCACCTCATGCCGGACACCGCTTTCGAACAACGCGTCGGCGCCGTGCGGCGATTCTCGCGCTTCTACACGCGCGAGATCGGATTGCTGCAGGCCGGCTTCCTGAACTCTCCCTTCTCGCTGACACAGGCGCGGGTTCTCTACGAGTTGTCACGCTACAAGGAGCGCACGGCGTCCGAACTCGCCGCCGAGCTTGGTCTCGATCACGGTTATCTCAGCCGCATCCTGCGCGGCTTTGCCGATGACGGGCTCATCGACCGCGAGCGCTCGAAGGACGACGGGCGCCAGGTCGTGCTCTCTCTCACCACCAAGGGACGCAAGGCCTTTGCGCCGATCGATGCGCGCTCGCAGCGCGACGCCGGCGCGTTGCTCGCAAAGCTTTCATCGGAAGATCAACAGCGGATGGTGAACGCCATGAACACGATCGAGGCGCTTGTCGGCCACAACGAAAAACAGACGCGCTCCTATTCGCTGCGTCCGCATCGGCCCGGCGACATGGGCTGGGTGGTCGAGCGCCACGGCGTGCTCTATGGCGAGGAATATGGCTGGGACGCGGGCATCGAGGCGCTGACCGCGGAAATCGTCGCGAACTTTCTGAAGAATTTCGATCCGGCGCGCGAGAAATGCTGGATCGCGGAGATCGACGGCGAACCGGTCGGCTCGGTCTTCATCGTGAAGGAAAAAGACAATGTCGCGCGGCTGCGGCTGCTGATCGTCGACCCGAAAGCGCGCGGCCTGGGGATCGGCCACCGGCTGGTGGAGGAATGCATCCGTTTCTCGCGCGAGGCCGGATACGAGAAGATCACACTGTGGACGCATGCCGTGTTGAAGCCTGCGCGCGCAATCTATCAGCAGGCCGGGTTCAAGCTCACCAAGGAATGGGTGCACGACGATTTCGGCAAGCCCGAGCCGGCGGAGACCTGGGAGTTGAAACTTTAGAAGTCGCGCCGCGCCGGAGAAGCGCCGCGCTGTTTTCGCACGCGCATCTTGCAACGAGCGG
>CAYJNT010000223.1:2992-5865 GCA_964370945.1 uncultured Hyphomicrobiales bacterium
ATCTCCCTGCGCCTCGCCATTGCAATCGCCATCCCGATGGTGCTGCTCATCGGTCTCGCCGGGTACGACCTGTCGGTCAAATGGGCGATGCGCGCCGAGATGGCTAAGCTCGGTCCGCTTGCAGACGGCGTCGCCAAGGTCAGCCGCTTCATCCACGAACTTCAGCGCGAGCGCGGGGCTTCCGCCGTCTTCCTCGGCAGCAAGGGAGCGCAAATGCGCGAGGAACTGCCTGCCCAGCGCAAGCGCACCGAGGCCGATCGTCAGGCCGCGATGACCATCATTGCGCAATTGAACGCGACGGCGACGGGCGAATTCAAGAACGCCATCGGCAAGGCCGAAGCGGCGGTCGGTGCCCTCGATGCGCGCCGCAAGGATATCGACGCACAGGCGATAACAGCGCCGAATTCATCGGCCTATTTCACCGATACGATCGTAAAGCTGCTGTCGGTGACCGACGAAATCGCGAAGGTCAGCGGCCAGGGCAGCGTTTCGATGGCCGTGGCGGCGTATGTCGGATTCACCCAGGGCAAGGAACGCGCCGGCCAGGAGCGCGCGTTCGGCGCGGGAAGCATCGCCGCCGGCAAGTTCGATCCTGCGAATTACAGCCGCGTGCTGGGTCTGGCCGCCGCGCAGGAGGTTTATTTCGGCTCATTTCTGTCAGTCGCCACTCCCGGGCAGCGCACGTTCTACGGCCAGACCCTGTCCGGTAAAGTCGTCGACACCGTCGCCAAGATGCGCACGATCATCGCGACCGGCGGGTTGTCCGGCGAGATGACGGGGCTCGACGGTAAATCGTGGTTCGACGCGGCGACGGCGCGGATCGACCTGCTGAAGACGATCGAGGACCGGCTCGCCGCCGACCTCGCGACGTTGACCGCAAATCTGCAATCCGAGGCGACCCGGGCGCTCATTATCTTGTGCGCGCTGATCGCGGCCGGCCTTATCGTCGGCTGCGGCGTCGTTTTCGTCATGGCACGCAGCATCACGCGTCCAATCGACGCGTTGTCCGGCGTGATGGCGGCGCTCGCGAGCGGCAATACCGCGGTCGAAGTTCTCGGATGCGATCGCCGCGACGAGATTGGCGGGATGGCGACCGCGGTCCAGGTGTTCAAGGACAATATGATCGAAGCCGATCGGCTGCGCGCCGAACAGGCGGAGATCGAACAGCGTGCCGCCGAGCGGCGCAAGGCCGACATGCGACGCCTTGCGGACGAGTTCCAGGCCGCGGTCGGGGAGATCGTCAACACGGTGTCGTCGGCTTCGACCGAACTTGAAGCGGCCGCTACATCGTTGACCAAGACGGCAGAGAACACCCAGAACCTGTCGGCGACGGTCGCCGCGGCTTCGGAAGAAGCGTCCACCAATGTGCAGACGGTGGCGAGCGCCGCCGAGGAATTGTCATCCTCGGTTCACGAGATCGCGCGACAGGTGCATGAATCGAGCCAGATCGCCCACGAGGCGGTGCATCAGGCCGAGAAGACCGACGCTCGCATCAACGAATTGTCGCAGGCCGCGGGCCGCATCGGCGATGTGGTCAACCTCATCAGTGCCGTCGCTCAGCAGACAAATCTTCTGGCTCTCAATGCGACGATCGAGGCGGCGCGCGCCGGCGAAGCCGGCAAGGGCTTCGCGGTCGTGGCGCAGGAGGTGAAGGCACTGGCCGCGCAAACCGCCAAGGCAACGGACGAGATCGGCGCCCAGATCGCGAGCATGCAGGCGGCAACGCAGGATTCCGTCGCCGCCATCAAGGATATCTCCGGCACCATCAACCGTATTTCCGAGATCGCTTCGTCCATCGCCGCGGCGGTCGAGGAGCAGGGCGCAGCCACGCAGGAGATCTCCCGCAACGTACAGGAGGCAGCCTCGGGCACCACGCAGGTCGCCACCAACATCACCGACGTCAATCATGGCGCCGCCGAGACCGGCTCCGCCTCGGCGCAGGTGTTGTCGTCGGCGCAGTCGCTCTCGAACGAGAGCAACCATCTCAAGGTCGAAGTCGAGAAGTTCTTGATCACGGTCCGGGCGGCCTGAGACACCTGCAGACATCGACGGCGACCCACGCGCCGCTATGCGTCGACGGCGGCGTGTTGCGCTCCGTCGCTTGATCCGAGCGCATAGTCATTTCAGAGAAGCGCGCTCCGGGCACTCGCGTTGTGCCCGGAGCGCGGCGGCCATTCGTCTTGATCAGACGCCCATCGGCCACGTGACCGGCTGCTCTTCTTCTTGTTTCGTCTCTTCGCGTTCTTCGTGCGGCTTCGCCGGCATCTGGATCACGGTGCAGCGCTGCCCTTCGCGCAGGATCGTCACCAGGACGACCTGCCCGTCGGGGAATTCCAGCGCGTCGTGATGCGCGTGCGGCTGGTCGAGATTGACCTGCCGGAAGCGTGCAACATTCTGCCCGCTGATCACCACTTCGGATCGCGGGAAGATCAGTCCGTAACTGCGCTCGTGGGCGACATTCTCCTCGAAGGCCAGCTCCGTACCCGGACGCAGGCAGATCGCGACGTTCGGTTCGTCAACCGACGCGAAGCCGCCTGTGATGGAATTTGGAAACCGGGTTGAAACCAGCCGGTCGCCAACTTTGGCGGGGCGGGAGGCAACGTTGTGTAGACTATAGTCACACATGGGAAGGTATCCTCTGCTCAACGAACAGCCGGATCGGTTGTCCTTCTTCCGGAAAGAAAGCAGGCGAGCGCGGCGATGTTGTGGCAAGCGAAAATGTTTCGATCGCCGAATTCGAAGGCGATCAGTGTCCGCTATTGGACATCGCGTCGCGCCGGCTCTCTCACCGGCAGCCGCTTAACGCCGCCGGGAGGATTTCCGTTGCATTGAATGAGAGGATTTGCGTCGTATTGAATGTTTTTTCGGCAAGG
>CAYJNT010000224.1:0-5852 GCA_964370945.1 uncultured Hyphomicrobiales bacterium
CGGGCAGCCTTGATGAAGGCGCGCGCTTCCCGCAGCGAGCCGATGCGGGCCGATTGCAGACGCTTGTCGCGCAGCGTCACGATCACGCGATAGGGATAAGTCAGCCCGCCGACGATCAGCGCGGCCATGAACCCAATCACGCTCGGGACCGCGGCGCCGGGTCCGGCAAGAGCGGACCATCGCATGGACAAGAAGTGCCAGGCGAAAAAAACCGATCCCGCGGCCGCGAACATGCCTAGGCCGACCAAGGCGAAATAGCCGTACCCCCAGAATCGCTGCGCGCCGAGCACTTCGTCGCGCGTCAGGAGGATCCGCGCGGCGATATTCCGCGCCGACGCGAAATCGATGCTTTCGCCCTGGGTTGCGCTTGCGTCGGGATCGCTGGAATAAAAGACGAGGCGATCGGCGAAGACCTCGCCGAATTGATTGCGGAATGAGGCTGCGCCGCTCATCGAAGGCCTTGGCCCTCATTTCGCCGGATTGCGCTCTAATTGCGCACGACCAACACCGAGCATGCCGCATAGCGCACGACATGGCCGGCATTGGAGCCGAGAAAATAGCTGCGCATGTCGGGCCGGTGCGAGGTCATGACAATGAGATCGGCGGGCATCGCTTTCGCCTCCTCGATGATCTCATGATAGATGCCGCCCTGGCGCACGACGCTGGAGACATGGCCCGGCTCGAGCCCGATGTCGCGCGCCATCGCCGCGAGCGTTTCCTCCGATGACTTGCGCTGCTGCACGTCGAAATCCGGCGGCACATATTCCGCGAGCATCACCGGCGTCATCGGCAGCACATTGACGAGGCGCACATGGCCGGAGGTCGGGCGCGCCATCGCGACGGCGGTGTCGATCGCGGCCTTGGCGAGCTCCGGCTCGGCGATGTCGACAGGAACCAGAAGCTGCTTGTACATGGCTTGGTCCTCCACGCGAGCGTCCCGAATTCGAAGTTCGCCTGATTGTACCGTCCACTCCGTAGCGAACTTCGAATTCGAAAGGGCGCTCGCAGTGTATTACTTTTGTGGTGTGGCTTTGGTTAAGAAGTCCCCTTGCAGACTCGCCGCAAGATCGAGGGGACTTCTGAACCGCCACACCACCCGATCATGCCATGATCGTCAAAGAAGGGTTAGAGCATGATCCCGAAAAGTGGGGACCGGTTTTCGGGTTAGATCATGCTCAAAGGGGTAGGAAGGGTGCGTTCAATCGTCATCCCCGTTGAGGTCGCGCGGCCGCACGAAACGCTCGAGTCGCCCGGCGCCCGGCCGCACCGCGCTCCAGGGTCCCGTCACGAAATCGATGACCGCCAGCGCCGCGGTCGGGAATTTCGCCGCCAGGTTCTCGCGCGCTTTGGCATTCCCGGAGCCGATCAGGGTCATGGCGAGGGCCTGCAAACCCGGATTATGACCGACGATCATCAGCGATGTGATGGCGGCGGGTGTCTCCTTGATGACGGCGAGGATCGCGTGCGGTGACGATTCATAAAGCCGCCCCTCGAAGATCGTTTCCGGCTTGCGCGGAAAGAACGGCAGCATCAGCTTCCAGGTCTCGCGCGTGCGCGTTGCGGTCGATACCAGGGCGCGCTGCGGCACGAGCTCCTGGCTGACAATATGCGCGGCGACGGCCGGCGCCGCCTCGCGCCCGCGCGCGTTGAGCGGCCGGTTGCGATCCGGCATGCCCGCCCGCGACCAGTCGGATTTGGCGTGGCGCAGCAGCATCAATCGGTGCATGGGAAGGAGCGGTCGATTTTCACAATGAGCCAGTCTAACATGTTGGCCCCAAGGCCCAAGATATGGCCCAAGACAAGGCCAAAGATTCTGAATGAGTGACAAGCGCGTGACGGCCGACACCAGCGATTTTGCGGTCTACGGCTCCAGTTATTTTGCCGCCAGCATGGTGCGGCTTTCGGAGCGGCCCGCGCTCAATATCGACCTCGACGTGGACGTCTGCGTCATCGGCGGCGGGCTCGCGGGCCTGACCACGGCGCGCGATCTCGCGCGCCGCGGCTGGTCGGTGGTCTTGCTGGAAGGCCGGCGCGTGGCCTGGAGCGCGTCGGGCCGCAATACCGGCTTCGTGCTTCCGGGCTACGGCCAGTCCACGCAGGCGATCATCGCGCGGGCCGGCCTCGAACGCACGAAAATGCTGTGGGCGCTCTCGCAGGCGGGCGTCGATTACGTACGCGAGACCATCGCCGAGACCGGCATGCTGGGCGCCAGCCTGACCGAGGGCGGCTGGCTCATGGTGGGAAAGACCGACAACGCCGACGCGGTGCGGGACGAAACCGCCTTCCTGCGCACGACCTTCGGCGCCGATGTCGCGATGTGGCCGACGCAGAAGGTGCGTTCGCATCTGAAGACGTCTTACTATTTCCAGGCGATCCATTTCCGCAACGCCTTCCATATTCATCCGCTCAATTATGCGATCGGCCTCGCCAGGGACGCGGAAGACGCGGGCGTTCGCATTTTCGAGAACACGCCGGCGTTGTCGATCGATCCGGTCGGCGTGCGAAAGCGCGTCGGAACGCCGAATGCGCGGCTGCGCGCGGCGCATGTCGTGCTCGCCGGCAATGTGCATCTTGGCGACTTGATGCCGGAAGTGGCCCGCACGCTTGTTCCGGTGACGACCTATGTCGCCGCGACCGCGCCGCTCGGCGCGAGCGTAGCGGAAGCGATCGATTTCAAGGGTTCGGTCAGCGATACGCAACTCGCCGACAACCACTATCGGCTCGCCGGTGACCGGCTGATCTGGTCCGGCCGCATGACCGTGCATGAATCGAGCCCCGCCAAATACGCCAAGCGCCTGCGGCGTGATATCGCGCGGATTTTCCCGCAGCTCGGCAAGGTCGATTTCGAATATGCCTGGCGCGGCACGCTCGGCAACGCCGTGCATCGCATGCCGCAGATCGGCGAGATCCAGCCGGGTTTGTGGATCGCGAGCGGGTTTGGCGGACATGGACTGAACACCACCGCGATGGCGGGCAATCTGATCGCGCGCGCGATTGTCGACGGCAGCAAGGCCTGGCGGCATTTCGAGCCGTTCGAGATGGTCTGGGCCGGCGGGCCGTTCGGACGCGCCGCCGCCAAGCTCGGCTATCTGACCCACACCGCCAAGGAGAGCGTCACGGCGCGGCTGGCGCGGCGGCAGGAGCGTCTGCGCGGCCGCAAATCGGTTATGGACGAGAAGCGCGCCGACAAGCTTTGGGACCGGTTGCTGCAGTCCGGCGATGACGCCTCCGCGCCGCCGGAATCCGTGGAAGACGACAACACAGCCTCAAAACTGGTGAGAAAGATGAGGCGCAAGAAGAGCACGGCATGATGTGCGCTACCGCGATTGCAACTGTCTCACTTCTCGCCGTGTTGCTTGCCGCCTGCGGCAGCCAAACGACCGGCGGGCCCGGTTCGTTGCCCAGGCCCGTGCAGGTCGCGGTCGGCGAAATCGAGGCCGCGCCCGATGTTACGATTTCCGATCCCGGTTTCGCGACGCGCATCAGCCAGCGCATGAGCGGCCTGACCGGCTATTCGATCAGTCGCGAGACCGTGCGGCGCGCCAGTGCGACCATCCGGACGCAACTGGTCGCGTCGCTGCGCGCGGCGGGCCTACCGGCCGAAGCCGCCGACACCGACAATGCGCGCGGGGACATCGTCATGCTGCTGGTCACCGGGCAGTTGCGCAGCCTCGAAGACGCCGCGATGCGTCAGCGCAAGCTCGCGCCGATCGGGGCGGGGCGGGTGAGGGTCGTGGCGGACATCAAGGTTGTTCACGCCACCACCGGATTTGACAGCAAGACAATTCTGTCCTTCGAAGCGGAAGACAATGCCGCGCCGGCGCAGGCCAGGCGGCCGGCAGCCGCGCCCGCCGCTGCGCCGGATTCGTTGTCCCCCGATATCGACGCGCATCTGCGGCGGGTCGCCAACGCCGCCGCCGAGCGCATTCTGGCGACCGCGGCCGAGCAGGGCTGGACGAAGGGGCCGGCGGCTCCGCGCGCGGGGCGCTGAGTCAGTCCCTCACAGCTGTCGTTCCGGGGCGCGAGCCAACGGGTCCGCGCGAAGCGCGGCCCGATGATAAACTCCGCGAGCGAACCCGGAATCCATATTCCAGAGTCGGGGTTATGGATTCCGGGCTCGCGGACCCAATCTCGGGTTCACCCGAGGTTGGTAACTTTAGGTGACGCAAGTCGGGTAAACCCGACTTGCGTGCGCCCGCGCCGGAATGACAGAACAGGAAGTTACCGCCCCTCGCGCCTTGCCATGAAGGCGAGGCGTTCGAACAGATGCACGTCCTGCTCGTTCTTGAGCAGCGCGCCGTGCAGCGGCGGGATGAGCTTTTTCGGGTCGCGCTCGCGCAAGGTGTCCGGCCCGATCTCCTCGACCATCAAGAGCTTGAGCCAGTCGAGCAACTCGGAGGTCGACGGCTTTTTCTTCAGGCCCGGCACGTCGCGGATTTCATAGAAAAGATTGAGCGCCTCGGCGACCAAGCGCTTCTTGATGCCGGGGAAATGCACTTCCACGATCGCGTTCATCGTCTCGGTGTCGGGGAAGCGGATATAATGGAAGAAGCAGCGGCGCAGGAACGCGTCCGGCAATTCCTTTTCGTTGTTCGAGGTGATGACGACGATCGGTCGGCGCTGCGCCTTCACCGTCTCGCCGGTCTCGTAGACATAGAATTCCATCCGGTCGAGCTCCTGCAGGAGATCGTTCGGGAATTCGATATCGGCCTTGTCGATCTCGTCGATCAGCAGGACAGGCCGCTGATCGGCGACGAAGGCGTCCCACAATTTGCCGCGCTTGATGTAGTTGCGGATGTCCTTGACGCGCGCGTCGCCGAGCTGGCTGTCGCGCAGCCGCGACACCGCGTCGTATTCGTAGAGGCCCTGCATCGCCTTGGTGGTCGACTTGACGTGCCACTCGATCATCGGCGCGGACAAGGCCTTGGCGATTTCGAGCGCCAGCACGGTCTTGCCGGTGCCGGGCTCGCCTTTGACTAGGAGCGGACGCTCGAGATTGATCGCGGCATTGACCGCGACCTTGAGGTCGTCGGTCGCGACATAGCCTGTGGTGCCTTCGAAACGCATGAAAACTCCGCGAAAGGGATCGAAAACACACTAATCACGGCCATTTCCGGTAGGCAAGCAGGCCGGCCCACGCGCGGAAGGAACACGCGATGGTCGCGCGAATGTGAGGTTTTTTGAGCATCCTTTGGCAACGCGCTGCGCTAACAGTCGTTGACTTCAAGCGGGCGCGATACCGGAAAGGGCTCATGAAACGATCATTCACTCTGGCGGCGGCATTCATGCTCGCGACGGCGGCGCTCGCGCACGCGCAGACGGCGCCCGCGCCCGGCAAGGCGGTCGCGATTTTCGCGGCCGGCTGCTTCTGGTGCGTCGAATCCGATTTCGACAAGGTCGACGGCGTGATCGCGACCATTTCCGGCTATACCGGCGGCAAGGAGGCCAACCCGAATTACGGGCAGGTCTCCGCCGGCGGGACCGGCCATACCGAAGCGGTGGAGATCACCTACGACCCCGCGAAGGTCAGCTACCAGAAGCTGCTCGATCATTTCTGGCGCAATGTCGACCCGTTCGCGAAGGACCGGCAATTCTGCGATTCCGGCAAGCAATATCGCAGCGCGATTTTCTATCGCAACGATGCGGAAAAGAAGCTCGCCGAGGCGTCGAAGAAGTCTGTGGAGGAGCGCTTCAAGAAGAAGGTTGAAACCGAAATCGTGCCGGCGAGTACTTTCTATGCGGCCGAGGACTATCACCAGGACTTTTATGTGAAGAGCGCGACCAGATATAAGTTCTATCGCTGGAATTGCGGCCGCGATCGGCGGCTCGAGGAATTGTGGGGCAAGAAGACG
>CAYJNT010000225.1:0-4614 GCA_964370945.1 uncultured Hyphomicrobiales bacterium
CAGCAAATGATTTCCGAGAAAATGTCCGCCTTGGGCGAAGCGCAAATAGCGCTCTTCACCGCCTTGATGGCGGGACGGAGCCTTGAAGTGGCTGCCGCCAGGGCCTTCGCGCCGTATCAGCGCTGCGTGCGCGCCAATAGCCGCAGGTTGGGGATTTGAGTCGCGGGCCATTGCGCTGCGCCGGCGCTGCAGGGCCCTAGTTGGGCTTCCTGCGCATGATCGGCGTCTTGAATATCTGTTCGCCGCCTTCGTTGCGGACGGCGATCTCCTCCGACCCGTCATAATGCGCGATCTGGTGAGAGCTGCCGTTGAGCGCGCGCAACAGCGCCTCCTGCTTGGCGGCGCCGTCGTTGGTCATCTCCGCGCCAACCTGGTCGCGCTGGATCGTGCCGTCCACGAGGTCAAAATAATATCGGGCCATGCGCGTGAACGGATGGGCAGGCATATGGTTCCTGCGATGGCGACGAAATGTTCGGACATTGGCGTCTTTCCTCGCCGGGTCAGATGCGTCCAAGCAGCATGAGCACGACAATGATGATCAAGATGGCGCCGAGCAAACCGACGCCGCGATTTCCGAAGCCATAGCCGTAGCCGCCGAAGCGCCCGCTAAAACCGCCAAGCAGGAAGATGATAAGGATGATAACAAGTATGGTTCCGAGTGACATGGTCTGATCTCCTTTGACAGTTGATCGGGTCCCGCTGACTGCAGCGCCGCTTATGGCGTAGCCGCCACGACGGACAGTCTCACGCGCGCGAGGCCGGAGAACCCCAGCGCCCGGGCTGCCGCCGGCGTCAGATCGATCACGCGACCGCGCGTGAACGGTCCGCGGTCGTTGATACGCACCACGACGGAGCGATTGTTCTGACTGTTGGTCACACGCACGATCGTTCCGAACGGAAGCGAAGGGTGCGCGGCGGTCATGCCTTCCAAATCAGGCTTCTCGCCGCTCGTGGTTTTGCCGCCCTTGCCGGAATAGATCGACGCAATACCGGTTTGACCTTTCCAGTTCTCCACGGCATTCGCGACACTGCCCGTGCCGGCTAAGGACAAGAACGCCGCGATGATCTTCGCCGTGATTGGCGGATGAACCATGATGTCATGCCTTATCGTCGGCATTGCGCGGCGTCTGTATCGAATTGACCACTTTTTTTCACCACCGTTCGCTGCGCCATGACAGCGCGCGAACGGAACCAATGACAGCGTCCAGGGGTTTGCTAGATAACGGTTTAGCCAGGAGGTGATCCCATGGACACCAACGTACTTCTCATCATCATCGTCTTGCTGCTTCTGTTCGGCGGCGGCTGGTACGGCCGCGGGCGCTGGTACTGAAAGTGGCTTCACGGGCTGAAGAGCCCGCTCGCCGCGAGCCCTGGTGCTCTCGACTCGTTGCCTTTCGCAACGGCCAGTGCTGATAAGTGGAATTCCCATACCTGCGAATCCTGTGGTGATTCGCGCGTGCCGATTGCAATCCAGAAATTCTAAGGTTTCGCCCGAAAATACGGGAAATGGAGCGCACGCATGGCCGCCGGCGCCCCTTTTGCGGGTCATTTCTCTACAAATGCGTGATGGGCTGAACAGGGCGGGCCGAAGGGGCACCGGTCGGCCCCAAGATTGCGCTAACTGAGGGAATCAGGCCATGAATCGCAGTGTTCTTTATCTCGCCGTCGGCGTACTCGCTGTCGTCAGCGCGATCTTCGGCTATCAGCTCCACCAGGAGCGGCAGAAGACCGCGGGCATCGAAATCAATGCCGGCACGAGCGGTATTTCGATCGAGAAGAAGTAACATTCCCGCGGCCAGGCGGAATCTTGGCAAAGGACCATTGGAGCGACTCATGCAGACGAAGGCGGAACTCATTCAGGCGATCAGCGACTTACTTCCGGATACGCTGAGCCGCAAAGACGTGAAAGCCGTCCTCGAATCGCTCGCGACCGTCGGCTACAAGCAGCTCAAGAAGTCCGGAGAGTTCGTGGTCCCCGGCTTTGCCAAATTCGTCGTGATCAAAAAGCCCGCCACCAAGGCGCGCCAAGGCATCAATCCCTTCACCAAAGAACCGATGATGTTCAAGGCAAAGCCCGCGCGCAAGATTTTGCGTGCGCGTCCGGTGAAGGCGGCCAAGGACAGCGTCGCATAGCGGGAACTTTCGGAGCGTACGCAGGTTTTCAATTTATGCAGACTCTTCCATAAGGCTTCTGAATACGACCGATGCCGAGACCCGGAACGATAGAATAAATGAGTAGTTTCAAATATCCCGATCTTGCGGAACGCCAAAGGCTTGCCGCCGCAGCAAGGGATGCGATGCTGAAGAAATTCCGCGCTGCTTCCCAGAGCCCCGCTGTCGCGGCCAAGCGCGTGGCGCGGGTCGCGTTGAACGATGCGCGGGTGGTGCGCGCGGCCGAGCGCGAGGTCGCAAAAAAAGAGCTGCAGGCTGAGAAAGCAAGGCAGGCGGCGCGAGCCGCCGAACGCGTCGCGCAGGCGCAGCACGAAAAGGATGAGGCCGAAGCTCTGCTCACCGCCAACAAGGCCGAGAAAAAGGCCGCGCTGGAAGCCGAGCAAAAGGCTGTTCGCGATGCCCGTTACGCCGCGCGCAAGAGCGCGAAGAAGGAACGGCGGAGAGGTTACTGAAATCTGATGATGCGCCCGCTTTGAAACGAGCGGCAGGCCGGCGTCCACCGCGGCATTAACGACCTTCCGAACGAGGCCACTAGTGTCCGCTGAGTTGGAGCGGCGCGAAGCCGATCGCAACGGCAGGATCCCGGACAATCCGCTCTTGATAGGGCTGCCGGCGTTTCTTGGGAGCAGCGGCCTTGGCTTGCGTGAGCGCCTGTTTCGCCGCGGAGACGGGTGTGCCGCTTCGGCCGTGATTGACATCGGGGCCGTACCGAAACGTCAGACTGGATGCTTGGGCGGGACGTTTTGGTTCCACGATAATGTCTTTGACGGGATGGCCCTTATTCACCAATTTTGGCCGGTTGCCGTTCGATTGCTCTGACTCCACGGGAGAGGTGAGGATCGCCAATCCAAGGAAGGCGCCTGTGATGAGCGATAGAACCGCCGCCACGTAGCCTGTTAGCACGAAAAAAAAGGCCATGAGACTCTTTGTTGTTATTCCGGCAACTCAACATCGTCATCGGTGATCCGTTCCGAGATTGGTCGGCATTCTTTCGCAAGATGACCTTTGCCAAGACCTGAAGACGGCACGACCTCATCAAACTGACCTGTTTTCGGCCTCTCGCGCCTGCGTCGAAATGGCAGCGAGCTATCTTGTTATGTGGTCGATTTGATACAGATCGGCACGTCGATATGCCTGCAGCATAGTCCATCATCGGCTGCGGCTCTATGCCAGGCGCCGGTGGCTGAGAGACGTTCGCACTCCCGCCTGTGAAGGAGGGTTATGCCATGAACGTGCAATCGATACCGCATCGGAATCCGAAAGTAAGTCTCAAGGTGATTCCACCGCCGGGCCATCGTCCGGTCGTGAGTGCGCCGCCCGTCCTGATCGCCAGCACGCATACGATCGATTACTGCTGCGGGACCTGTGGAGCAGTCTTGCTGCATGCGGAGACCGAGCAGGTCCACAATCTCGTGATCCTTTGCACGCAATGCGGCAACTATAGCACTACCGACACATAGGCAGCCTGATTGACGAGTTGGAGATGCTTCCTGATCTGGTTAAGTGGTCGCGACATCCCCATATGAACTCGACTCATCCAATCGGTATATTTTGGATACTGCGGAGACCGCCAACAGGAAGGCTCGCTCATGTTCACGCCTCAGCAATATCGCGCGAAAGCGGCGGAATACACCGAATTGATCAAAACTGCGGGTAGCGCTGACGAAGAGCGTGAATTTCGAAAGCTTGAATCGAGCTTCCTTGCGCTGGCCACCAATACGCAGTGGATGGCCGACAACCACGACAAGACACTGCATCCAGTCCAGGAAGCCTCGGCAAGTACGAACTGGAATGATGAGGGCGGCGCTCCGCAGGCCCCTAGGCGATAGCAGACAAGGCGCGCTTGAGCTGAAGTTCTGACATCGGCGTTGCCCGCATACTCCGTGTGGGGCAGCATACGTCTGCCGATATAGCGACCGCATAATTTAGACCGAAAATATTTGTCGCGTTGCAACGGGTTGCGCACAAGCGCCATGGAACGCTTGCGCTTCTCTACCGTTGAAGTCCAACGACGATTGGATCGATACGTAATCGCCCCAAAATATTCTAACGGAGAATTTCCATGAACAATGCAAGAAATCTATTGCTGATGTCCGTTGCCGCCGGCGCTTTGATTGTCGGCGCTGGCGCCGTCTTCGCACAGGTGCCGTCACCGGCGCCGCCTGCTCAGCAAAATGCGCCAGCCGAAAAAATCGCCCCTGCACTCGAGCCCTCCAAAGGGGCACCGGCTGCCGGTAAGCGATCGGGTCAAGCCGAAGACAAAAAAGGCGCCAAGGCCGCACAGGACAACAACAAGGACCGCATGAAGCCCAAGGCCACGGCTTCGGAGACCAAGGCATCTCCGGCCCCTGGCAAGACAAGCTCCGACATGAAGGCCGACGGCAAAGCGAAGGCCGACATGAAGACCGATGCCATGACAAAGCCGGGCACGAAGCCCGACAC
>CAYJNT010000225.1:4714-5830 GCA_964370945.1 uncultured Hyphomicrobiales bacterium
CCGAAGCCAAGCCCTCCACCACGGGTCAGGGCGCGGCTGGCCCGGCTGCAAGCCTGTCGACCGAGCAGCGCACACAAATCCGCTCCTCCATCAAGGGGCAGCAGCGGGCGACGAAGGTCAACTTCTCGATTTCCGTCGGTAACCAGGTTCCGCGTACTGGCGTTCGTTTCTATCCGGTGTCGAGGCAGCTCGTGCAAATCTATCCGAGCTGGCGCGGCTACGACTATTTCCTGGTCGGCGACCAGATCATCGTCGTCAATCCGCGGACGCTTCAGATCATAGCGGTGCTCGACGTCTGACGACATTAAGAAATGTACGAAGGGGCGGCCTCACGGCCGCCCTTTTTCGTTGAATGTTTCCCGCACGGACGTCCGTACTTTAAATCCGATTTGATGAGGGATACGACTGAGGCTATATGCATTTCGTCGCGCCACGGCCTTGCGGGCATTGCGCGCGGCGCCAGCGTCTTGCAAGGGAGTCAACCATGACGCTCCGGATCGAGCTCGGCGACATCACGATCCATCGTGTGATCGAGCAGGAGGGAGCGTGGTTTGACGCGTTCCAGTTCTTTCCAAGTCTGACCAGGGAATTGTTCGAGGAGAACCGCTCCTGGCTCGAGCCGAAATATTTCATCGACAGCAAGATCTTTCTGTGCATCCAGAGCTATCTGGTGCAAACGCCGCACCACACCATCCTCGTCGATTCATGCGTGGGAAATCACAAGCCGCGCTCGGCGCGGCCAATGTGGCATATGCGCGAGAGCGACCGCTACGAGAAGAGCCTCGCCGCGACCGGTATCGGTGTTAACGACATCGATTACGTCATGTGCACGCATCTGCATGTCGACCATGTCGGCTGGAACACGCGGCTCGAGAACGGGCGCTGGGTGCCGACCTTTCCGAACGCCAAATACCTGTTTGCCGACCGCGAGCTCGCGTTCTGGACCGAACGGCACAAGGAGGACGCGTCGCGCTGTCCCTGGGTGACGGATTCGGTGCTGCCGATCGTCGAGGCGAAGCGCGCCGAGATGGTCAGGAGCGATCATGCGCTCAATGATCTCGTGCGGCTGATGCCGACGCCCGGACACACCATCGATCATTTCTCGGTGCAGGTCGG
>CAYJNT010000226.1:0-5825 GCA_964370945.1 uncultured Hyphomicrobiales bacterium
GTGAATTTTTCTGGTGTTGCGCCGCACTTGCCTCTGGCGATCGCGCGTTTAGAATTAGTCTAATCAAGGACTGGATCGAAACAGCAGGAGAGGCGCGCATGAAAGGCGACCCCAGAGTCATCGAATATCTCAACCGGGGCCTGCGCAGCGAGCTCACCGCAATCAACCAATATTGGCTGCATTACCGGATGCTCGACAATTGGGGCCTCAAGGATCTCGCCAAGAAATGGCGGGAAGAGTCCATCGACGAAATGAAGCATGCCGACCGGTTCGTCGAGCGCATCATCTTCCTCGACGGCTTTCCCAACATGCAGGTGCTCGATCCGCTGCGGATCGGCCAGACCGTGAAGGAAATGCTCGAGTGCGATCTCGCCGCCGAGCACGACGCGCGCTCGCTCTATCAGGAGGCCGCGACCTATTGCCATTCGGTCAAGGATTATCCGAGCCGCGATCTGTTCGAGGATCTGATGACGGACGAGGAAGGCCATATCGACTTCCTCGAAACGCAGCTCGATCTTGTCGCCAAGCTCGGCGTCGAACTCTACAGTCAGCACCACATCGGCGAGCTCGGCGAGGGCCACTGATTCCTTAGCGCCGGTACCGCCGACGCGGTGCCGGCGTCAACTTTTCGTTAACAAGGCTTAACAATGCGCCGCGCTCTTCATGCGCGGCGAATATTTTGCACGCTCGAAATCCGGCTCGTTAATATTCGTGGTTAAAAATTAGGGTTAAGCGCCGCTTAACGTTTCGCTGCCATCGTCCGTCACGAACCGCGCCCCATCGTGTGAAGGACGGCAGTGATGACCAGCGTCAGGATATTTTTTCTCGCCAGCACCGCAGCGATTTCATTCGGCTATCCAGCTTTCGCGGCCGACGTGCCGCTGAATCCTCCTCCGCAAGTGATCGTGCAGCAGGTGCAGGTGCCCGTGCCGGTGGTGCAGGAATTCAACGGCTGGTATCTGCGCGGCGACATCGGCATGACCAACCAGAAGACCAAGGGGCTCGAAAATCCGCTGTTCGGGACGGCCGCGAATTTCACCTGGCTCGACCAAGGTGAATTTACGAGCGGCATCAGCTTCGGTCTCGGCGCCGGCTATCAGGTCAATGACTGGTTGCGCGTCGACGTCACCGGCGAATATCGCGGCGGCTCGAAATTCCATGCGCTCGACAGCTTCTTCAATCCCGCCACGCCTGGCACCAATACCAACGATTACACTTTCACCAAGAAGGAATGGCTGTTCCTCGCCAACGCCTATCTCGATCTCGGCACCTGGTGGTGCATCACGCCGTTCATTGGCGCGGGCGTCGGCGTCGCCAATCTGACCATCGGCAACTACCGCGACATCAACGAAATCGCGGGCGGCGGCGGCTGGGCCAAGGACAATACGGAGACCAATTTCGCCTGGGCGCTGCATGCGGGCGCCTCTTACGCCGTGACAAAGAGCTTCGCGGTCGAGTTGAGCTATCGTTATCTCAATCTCGGTGACGGCAAGTCCGGTGATACCATCAACCTCGACGGCACCAACCTTGTCGATAATCCGACGACGGTCAAGGACATCACGTCGCACGACGTGCGCCTTGGCGTGCGCTGGACTTGCTGCGAAGACAACACTGTGAGCCGGCCCTATGCGCCGGCGATGCCGACACCGGTCTACGCGCAGCCGCTGCCGCAGCCGCAGGTGCTGGCGGTGCCGCAGACCTACGCGCCTCCGCCGCCGGTTTACTCGCAGCCGCAATATGCGCCGCCGCCTCCGGCCTATAGTCAGCCGCAATACGCGCCGCCTCCGCCGTCTTATCAGCAGCCGTATCCGCAGCCGAACTACTCGCAGCCGCCGCTGAGCCGCAGAGGGTGACGGAATCCGGCCTTCCGAGCCCGGCCGCTCGATTGGTGAAGAATTAAGGATGACGGAGATGTTCTCTGTCATCCGCTTCGTCCGTCACGACAAGGCCGCATGGGAGCGGTAATCGTTGCCGGCTATGACGAGCACCGACCACCAACGGATCGCCTGGATCGACTACGCGCGCGGATTTTCCATCATCCTCGTGGTGATGATGCATTCGACGCTCGGGGTCGAGGCGTCGCTTGGCCGCGACGGCTGGCTGCATGAAGCGGTGAGTTTCGCCAAGCCGTTCCGGATTCCTGCATTCTTCCTGGTCTCGGGTCTGCTCGTGTCGCGTGTCATCGATCGCGACTGGCGCAGCTATCTCGATAGCCGCGTGCTGCATTTCGTTTATTTCTACGTGTTGTGGGTGACGATCCAGTTCCTGTTCAAGTTTCCGGCTTTCGCGGCGGAGCAGGGGATCCTCGGCGCCGTGCGGCTTTATCTCGAAGTCTTCGTTCAGCCTTTCGGCACGCTCTGGTTCATCTATCTGCTGCCGATCTTCTTTCTGGTCGTGAAGCTTCTGCGCCGCGTGCCGCCCGTGCTCGTGTGGAGCGCCGCTGCATTGCTCGAAATCGCGCATCTCAACACCGGGTCGGTGGTGATCGACGAATTCGCAAGCCGCTTCGTTTTTTTCTATTCCGGCTATGTGCTGGCGCAATACGCGTTCCGCCTGGCGTCATGGAGTGAGCGGCTTGTCGTTGCGGTCGCCGCCGGCATCGTTGTCTGGCTGCTGCTCAATGGCGCGCTGGTTTATTCCGATCTCGCCGAGCGGCCGTTTATTTCGCTGATGCTTGGATTCCTCGGCGCCGCCGGCATCATCGCGGCGTCGGCGCTTCTGGCGCAGGCCGGGCGCGCCACGTTCGTCCGCTGCTGCGGCGAGAATTCGCTGCCGATCTATCTCGCTTTCTTCCTTCCGATGGCGACGACGCGCGTCCTGATCAACAAATCCGATCTGATCACCGATGCTGGAAGCGAAGCCGCGATCGTGACCGCGATCGCCGTCGCCGGTGCGCTCCTGATCCACCGGCTCGCCATGCCGACGCGCCTGCGCTTCCTGTTCGAACGTCCGGACGCGTTCCGCCTCAAGCCGCAATTGCATCTTGCCGCACAGCGCTGACGGCAAGGCGGCCCGCGTATTAACGTCGCGGTAACCCTTGCGGCTAATCTTCGTGAAATTTCATGGTTAATCGGCCCTTAACCTCTCTGGCTCATGGTCGTGACGAACGTCCGCGTCGGTTGGTCGCGTCGGTATTCGTAACGAAGGAAGCACGTCATGAGTCGTCTGCAGGTTTTCGCCATCGCTGGTTTTGCCGCCATTGCGCCGCTCGGCGCTGCGCACGCCGCCGATGTGCCGATGTCGCTTCCGCCGATCGTCCAGAAAGCTCCGGTCTTCGTCGAGGAATATCAATCCGGCTGGTATCTGCGCGGCGATCTCGGCTATCGCTGGAACGATCTCGACGGCATGTCCGCCGTGATCGGCACGCAGCCGTCCGGAACGACCATCGATGACCGTTTCACGGTCGGCGGCGGTGCGGGCTACAAATCCGGCTGGTTCCGCATGGATGCGACCCTCGACTGGGCGCCGCGCGCGAGCGTCGCGTCGGTCACGCCCGATTACCGCATGAAGGTCGAAACGACGACGCTTCTTGCCAATTTCTATCTCGATCTCGGCACTTGGTCCGGCTTCACGCCGTATGTCGGCGCCGGCGCCGGCATGTCGTGGAATCGCACCTCGGATTACATGAGCAACGCGCTGCTGCTGCCTGGTCTCGACGGACTGAAGGACGCAAGGTGGGATTTCGCCTGGGCCGTGATGGGCGGACTGAGCTATCACCTGTCGCCCAACCTGCTGCTCGATGTGTCGTATCGCTATCTCAATCTCGGCGACGCCATCACGCCGATTGCGTCGAACAACAATCAGCTGACCGTCACGGACATGACGGCGCAGGAAATTCGCGTCGGCTTGCGCTATAATCTGAACTGATATTCCAGTTCGAATTCTTTCATTTAAATCGATCCAGCCGTCTCGCTGGGCGGCTGTTTTGCATGCCTGTCACCCTTAGTCTTTAGACGGATCGCTTTCGTCCTTGACGAAGGCGGGGACAGTCCTTATTCCCCCCGGTGGGCCACCTCTCCCCAACGAGAGGCGACTATCTGGAAGGATAGGTCATGACGACAGCAATGCCCGGTTTGCGGCCGGCCAATCCGCACTTCTCTTCCGGCCCCTGCGCCAAGCGCCCTGGCTGGAGTCTTCAAGCCCTCACAGACGCAGCACTCGGACGCTCCCATCGCGCCAAGGTCGGCAAGGCGAAGCTCAAGCGCGCCATCGATCTGACCCGCGAAGTGCTGCAGGTGCCTGCCGATTACAAGATCGGCATCGTTCCGGCCTCCGACACCGGCGCCGTGGAAATGGCGATGTGGTCGATGCTGGGCGCGCGCCCGGTCACCATGCTCGCTTGGGAATCCTTCGGCGAAGGCTGGGTCACCGACGTTGAAAAACAGCTCAAGCTCAAAGACGTCACTGTGCTGAAAGCGCCATATGGCGAGATTCCAGATCTGTCGAAAGTCGATCCTGCAACCGACGTGGTGTTCACCTGGAACGGTACGACCTCCGGCGTGCGTGTGCCGAACGGCAACTGGATCGCAGCCGACCGCAAGGGCGTGACGATTTGCGACGCGACCTCGGCCGCCTTCGCGCAACCGCTCGATTTCGCAAAGCTCGATGTCGTCACCTTCTCCTGGCAGAAGGCGCTGGGCGGCGAAGCCGCGCACGGCATGCTGATTTTGTCGCCGCGGGCGGTTGAACGGCTCGAAAGCCACAAGCCGGCCTGGCCGCTGCCGAAGATCTTCCGTCTCACCAAGGGCGGCAAGCTGATCAACGGCGTGTTCGAAGGCGAAACGATCAACACGCCGTCGATGCTTTGCGTCGAGGATTACATCGACACGCTGCAATGGGCGAAGTCGGTCGGCGGATTGAAGGCGCTGATCGCGCGCGCCGATGCCAATGCGAAAATCGTCAACGATTGGGTCGCAATCACGCCTTGGATCGAGAATCTCGCGGCCGGTCCCGCGACGCGCTCTAACACGTCGGTCTGTCTCAAAGTCGTCGATCCCGCGGTCGCAAAGCTGCCGGTCGACGCGCAATGGACCTTCGTGAAGGATCTGGTCGCGCTGATCGAGAAGGACGGCATCGCTTACGACATCGCCAATCACCGCGATGCGCCTCCAGGGCTTCGGATCTGGTGCGGCGCCACCGTCGAGGCGAGCGACGTCGAGAAACTGTTGCCGTGGCTCGACTGGGCTTACGCCAAGGCCAAGGAAGCGCTTCCGAAGGCGGCTTAGTGCCATTCCGGGGCGCGGGCATAAGCCTGCGAACCCGGAATCCATCGCTCAACAATTCAGATTGATTTTCTGGATTCCGGCTCTCGCGCTTCGCGCTCGGCCGGAATGACAAGGACAGGATCACACCATGACCCCGAGAGTTCTCATTTCCGACGCGCTGTCACCCGCCGCCGTCCAGATTTTCAAGGATCGCGGCGTGGAGGTCGATTTCCAGCCCAATCTCGGCAAGGACAAGGACAAGCTCGCCCAGGTGATCGGCGGCTTCGACGGCCTTGCCATCCGCTCGGCCACCAAAGTGACGCCGAAAATCCTGGAAACCGCGAAGGGCCTCAAGGTCATCGGTCGCGCCGGCATCGGCGTCGACAATGTCGATATTCCCGCGGCAACGGCCAAGGGCATCATCGTGATGAATACGCCGTTCGGCAATTCGATCACGACCGCCGAACACGCGATCACGCTGATGCTCGCGCTCGCGCGCCAAATCCCGCAGGCCGATATCTCGACGCAAGCCGGAAAATGGGAAAAGAACAAATTCATGGGCGTCGAGATCACCGGCAAGACGCTCGGCATCATCGGCGCGGGCAATATCGGCTCGATCGT
>CAYJNT010000227.1:0-5808 GCA_964370945.1 uncultured Hyphomicrobiales bacterium
GCGATCTCTTCGTCGTTGGTCAGCACCATACCGCCGCGCGGCCCGCGCAAGGTCTTGTGCGTCGTCGTTGTCACCACATGCGCATGCGGCAGCGGGCTTGGATGCACGCCGCCCGCCACGAGCCCCGCGAAATGCGCCATGTCGACCATGAGATAGGCGCCGACCTCGTCGGCGATCGCTCGAAACCGCGCAAAGTCGATCACGCGAGGATAAGCCGAGCCGCCGGCGATGATGATGCGCGGCTTGTGCTGCCGCGCGAGCGCAGCAACCTCGTCGAGGTCGATGCGCTGATCGTCGCGGCGCACGCCGTAGTGAACAGCCTTGAACCATTTGCCGGAGAGGTTCGGCGGCGCCCCGTGGGTCAGATGTCCGCCGCAAGCGAGTGACAGGCCGAGGATCGTGTCGCCGGGATTTGCGAGGGCGAGCAAGACCGCCTGGTTGGCCTGGCTGCCGGAATTCGGCTGCACATTGGCGAACTGGCAATTGAACAATTTCTTGGCGCGCTCGATCGCGAGCGTCTCGGCTTCGTCCACAAACTGGCAACCGCCGTAATAGCGTTTGCCCGGATAGCCTTCGGCATATTTGTTGGTGAGCGGGGAGCCCGCGGCCTCGAGCACGGCGCGGCTGACAATATTCTCCGACGCGATCAGCTCGATCTCGTGCCGCTGCCGGCTGATTTCACGATCGATCGATGCAGCAAGTTCGGGATCCGCGTCGCGCAGCCCCGACGCGAAGAACGCGCTCACAGCGCCCTGCCGGCCTTCGCGTCCAGTCAACGGTTGCACGTTGTGCATCGATACGCCCCATTCCGCTGCCGATCTCAATCTTGATATAATGTATTCCAGAGATCAAGTCCAGAGAAATGGAAATGATTTCCATTTTCATTATATGGCCCTGTTGATGGTTTTCCAGTGCTTTTGTAATAGGTTAGTTGAATGACGCGATTTCGTTAGCCGATATCGGAAATTCGTTATCATAATCAGCGCCATCGCCGAGTCGGCGATGGCTACAGGAGAGGCCGGGAGATGGTTGGACGACCGCGATTGATCAAAACCGGCCCCGGCGAGGCGCTGGCGGCGGGACAACATCTATCGGGCTCGGTGCAGGCGCTCGAGCGCGGCCTCAATCTGCTCGCCATCATTGCGGAGGCCGACGGGCTTTCGCTCACCAGCATCGCGCAACGCGCCGGCATCGCGCCCTCGACCGCGCACCGGATCCTGACGACGCTCAAGGCCAACGGCTTCGTTCAGGACGACAGCCACGGCAATTATCTGATCGGTGTCCAGGCGTTCCGGGCCGGCAGCGCCTTCCTGCGCAACCGGAAGCTCGCCGATGTCGGCCGCATCACGCTGCGCCGGCTGATGGAGGACAGCGGCGAGACGGCGAATATCGCGATCGAAATCGAAAGTTCCGTCGTTTTCATCTCGCAGATGGAAAGCCACCGCTCGATCCGGGCCTTCCACCGTCCCGGCGCGCGCGGACCGATGCATGCATCAAGTCTCGGCAAGGCGATGCTGGCCGCACTCACCGACGAGGCGGTCGCGCAAAAGCTACATCGTGTCGGCATGCCGCGGCTGACGGAACGGACGATTGTCGACCCCGACGCCCTGTTCGCCGATCTCGCAATCATCCGCAAGCGCGGCTGGGCGATCGATGACGAAGAGCAAGCCGAAGGAATGCGCTGCGTCGGCGCGGCAGTCTATAACGAGCACGGCGAAGTGATCGGCGCGATTTCCGTCTCCGGTCCGACAGTGCGCGTGACTGAAGAGCGTCTCGGCGAGCTTGGGCCGATGGTCAAACGCGCGGCGGCCGAAATCACCGAACGCGTCGGCGGACGGGCTCCGAAAGCTTGAGCGCGGCTAACCCACTGCCCGCTCGACATTGGCAATGCGTTCCGGCACGCCGAATTCCTTGCGGCATACCTCCGCCAATGTCGCCACGCCCTGCCTGATTTCGTCTTTCGACGGACTGGCAAAGCACAGCCGCAGCCGGTTGCGGCTGTGCGGACGATTTGTCGACCATTCCGGTCCCGGATTGATGGCAACGCCCGCCGCCAGCGCGGATTGGTAAAGCTTGAGCGTGTCCACGTTATCCGGCAGCTTCACCCACAGGAAAATGCCGCCTTTCGGGTCGTCGAATTCGGCCGCCGTGCCGAATTGCTCGTTGAGCGCTTCCATCAGGGTTTCGAGCTTGGTGCGCAGGCCCCGCCGCAACGCCGGAACATGCGTGGTGAAATGCGATGTGCAATATTCGGCAAGCACCATCTGTTCGAGAGCGCCCGAGCCGGCATCGATCTTCATCGACAATATCCGCGACAGCACGTCCCAGCGCGCGACGATGTAGCCGACCCGCAAGGCGGGCGCGATGGACTTGGAAAACGAGCCGATATGGATGACGCCGTCGGTTTTCGACATGGCGTGGATCGCAGGCGGCCGGCGGCCATCCCAGATCAGGTCGGCGTAACAATCGTCCTCGAAGATCGGGACGCCGTAATCTTCCGATAATCTCAGAAGCTGAGCACGCCGCTCCTCCCCCATGATCGTGCCGGTTGGGTTCTGCACGGTCGGGATCGTATAGATGTATTTCGGCCGGATATTGCGACGCTTCAAGTCGGCGAGCGCCGCCTCCAAGGCATCCATGCGCATGCCGTCGGCGTCGAGCGGAATGCCGACGGCATTGACGCCAAGCCGCGTCAGGCGATTGAGCGCGCCTTGATAGGTTTCCTGCTCGACAATGACGGTGTCGCCACGGGCGAGGAATACGGCGTTGATGAGATCGAGCGCCTGCAGCGAGCCGGAGACAATCAGGATATCGTCATAGCTGCAGGAGATACCGGCGTCACGCCTGAGCTTGGCCGCAAGGAACTCGCGCAACGGCCGATAGCCCTGCGGCCCGCTGGCGAGGCCATAATTCGCAAGCGTCTTTCCTTCGCGCGCGAGGACCGCGTTCGATGCGGCGATCAGCCCCTCGACAGGGACCTGGTCGGGATCGTTATTGCCGCCGGTGAAGTTGAATTTGGGCGCGCCCAGCCACTTGGCGCTTGGTACCGGCAGTCCGGCCGGAAACAACGAGGCGAAATCGAACGCACGCGAACTCATATGGGGCGGCCCTCCATGCTTTTCGCCACGCTAGCACAAGCGGCAGAGCTATGGGCGAGGCGAATCTTCCGGTCGTGAATATCCGGCGAATTCGCTGACCAGGAGCCCGGCGACAACCAAGGCCGCTCCGACAAGCGGCAGGCTGCCGGCATCGAGGACCCGCAACGCGACCGCGCCGATCACACCGGAGGCCGCGGCGCCGAGATAAACCGCGGTCGCGTAAAATCCGAGAACGATCTGAGAATCGTCCGGGTTGATCGACGTCACGCGGTGCTGCTGCGGGATGGTGAATCCCCAACTGCAAATGCCCCAGACGAGAACCGATATGACGGAGGTCGCGAGGATCGCGCGCGTCCAGTACAACGCCGCGATATCGATCACGAGACAGACAAGCGTGACGTTGATGATGGCGCGGCTCCCGTATCTGTCGGTCAATCGCCCGGCCGCGAGGCTGCCGGCAACCGCGCCGAATCCCCAGATCGAGAGCAACATCGCAAGCGCGGTCCCGTCGCCCCGCGTGGCCGGACGGAACACGACACTGACATAGGAATAAACGGTATAGAGACCGGCCAGCACCAGGAAGGTCGCGAACAGCGCGCCAACAACGCGCGCATCGCCGAGCGTGCGCATGCGGTCTTGCATCGCAATTGCCTTCGGTAACGCGATGGTTCTGATCGATACGGAAATCCCGAGCGCCACAAGCGCGCCGAGGCACGCGATCAGGACGATCACACTGCGCCAATCGAAGACTTCGCTGAGCGCCGTGCCGAGCGGCGCGCCGAGTGCGGTGGCGGAGCTTAAGCCCACCATCATGTAAGCCAATGCCTGGCCGCGCCGGCTCGGATCAGTCAGAGCGAGCGCCGTCGCGCTTGCGGCGGGCGCAAAGACCGCGGCGCCAGCGCCTGATGCGACACGCCCGAGCAGCGCGGAATAGATGTCCGGCGCAAACGCGGTCCCGAGATTGCCGAGAACAAAGATCAGGAGTCCGGCCAGCAGGACCCGCTCGCGCGCGAGCCCTGACGTCAGAGCGGCGGCCACAGGCGTGATCAGCGCATAGCTCAGCGCATAAGCCGTGATCAGTTGACCGGCCATCCCGACGCCGACATCGAAGTCCTGCGCAATGCGCGGCAGAATGCCGGCGATCACGAAACTGTCGGTTCCGATCGCAAACATTCCGCAGGCGAGAATGACAAGGCGCCGATCGGCTCGAGCGGTTCGGCCGGCAGCGGCGACAGCGCTCGTGCCGGAATTCGTCATCGGCGTTGAACCCGCGGCACCATGAACAACGCGATCAGGCTGATCGCGGCGGCAAAGATCACATAATAGCTTGGCGCAGTCTTCGTTTCGGTGACGTCGATCAGCCACGCATGAACGAATGGCGCAAAGCCTCCGAAGATCGCCACCGCCAATGCGTAGCTGACCGACAGCGCCGTGGTCCGCCGCGTCACCTGGAAGAGTTCGGACATCAGAGCCGGTATCGGCCCCATGTAACAGGCCGTCAGAATCCCAAGCGCCACCTGGATCGCAATCAATTTGCCGATCGTGGGATCGCCGGCGAGCCAATTGAACGCAGGGTAAATGCCACACAGCGTCACCGCCGCGCTCGCAACCGGAAACGGCAAACGCCCGATCCGGTCCGACAAGGCCCCGAAGACCGGAACAAGGATCAATTGCAGAATGCCGGTCAGCGACGCTGCGACGAACGATTTCGGCATCGACAGGCCGAGCTGACGCGCGGCAAATGTCGGCATGAAAACGATGGTGTAAATCGCGACCGTGCCGAACACGATCAAACCGACGGCGACGAATAATCGCGCCGAATCCTTCTGAACGAGCGACCGGAACGGATTCGAATGCGGCTTGCCCGCGGTGAATTCCGCCGTCTCTTCGAGATTGCGCCGGATGAAATAGCCGATCGGCCCGATAATCAGGCCGAAGGCGAATGGAATCCGCCAGCCCCAGGCATCGATGACTTCGGGTGCAAGCGACGCGGTCACGATCGCGCCCGATGCCGTGGCCAGAAGCGCGGTCAGCCCCTGGCTTGCGAATTGCCAGCTCGCATAAAATCCGCGCCGTGCCGGGTCCTGTTCGGCCAGATAGGCCGTCGCGCTGCCGAATTCGCCGCCGACGGCGAAGCCTTGCACCAGGCGCCCCGCAAGCAAGATCACCGGCGCGAAATAGCCGATGGTCCGATAATCGGGCGCGAATGCGACCGCCGCCGAGCCCGCCATCATCAGCACGATGGAAAGCTGCAGCGCGGCTTTCCGGCCGCGCCGGTCGCCGTAGCTGCCGAGGGCGACCGCCCCAAGCGGCCGCATGACGAATGTCACGCCAAAGGTCGCAAATGTCAGCAGCAACGAGACGACAGGATCATCGGATGGAAAAAACAACCGTGAAATGATCCCGGCGAAGTAGCCGAAGATGACGATCTCGAACCATTCGATGGCATTGACGACGGACACCGCCGCGATCGTATGAACGCGCGTCATCTTTGGTTGATACAGGACGGCGTTCGCATTGCTCATGTGACGGTCAACGGTACGATCCCCAGGTCCGCGCTAGTGTCCCGATTCCGAAGTTCGCTTCATTCTGCGGCACCCTCGTAAGCGGACTTCGGAATCGAAGGACACGAGCAACATCATAATTCTAGTGTGGTGGTTCAGAAATTCCCTTTGCGGACTCGCGGCGAGAATGAAGGGAATTTCTGAAC
>CAYJNT010000228.1:0-1098 GCA_964370945.1 uncultured Hyphomicrobiales bacterium
GCCGGCATCGTGATGGGAATGATGATCATTCCGTTCGTGTCGTCGCTGTCCGACGACGTGATCAACGCGGTGCCGCAATCCTTGCGCGACGGCTCCTACGCGATGGGCTCGACCAGGTCGGAAACGGTCAAGAAGGTCGTGCTGCCGGCGGCCTTTGCCGGCATCGTGTCGGCCTTCATGCTGGCGATCAGCCGCGCCGTCGGCGAAACCATGATCGTCGTGATGGCCGCGGGTCTTGCCGCCAATCTCACCCTCAACCCGCTCGAGGCGGTCACCACCTTCACGGTCCAGATCAAGACCATTCTGGTCGGCGATCAGGAATTCGACAGTGCCAAGACCCTGGCGGCCTTCGCGCTCGGCTTCGTTTTGTTCTTCTTCACCTTGACGCTCAACGTCATCGCGATGCAGATCGTCAAACGGTACCGCGAACAATATGACTGATGTGACCATCCCAGCCGTCAGAACGATCGATGTGGCAACCGACGCGGCGAGGGCACGCATCCGTGCGCGCTACCGCGCCGAGACCCGGTTCAAGTTCTACGGGATCGCCGCCATCGGCATCACCGCGCTATTCCTGGCAGTGGTGCTGGCGGACATCCTGATCAAGGGTATTCCGGCCTTCACTCAGCATGATCTCAGTCTGCAGGTGAAAGTCGATCCGGCCGAAATCGACCCGCAGGGGACGAGAGATCCCGCGGTGATCAGGGGCGGCGATTTCCAATTGCTGGTCCGCAATGCGTTGCGCGCGCAGTTCCCGGAAGTCACCGACCGCGCGGGCCGCCGGTTGCTCGACGGCATCCTGTCGTCGGGCGCGTCCGACGTCCTTCGTGAGCGCGTCGTGGCCGATCCCGCTCTGATCGGGCAGACCATCGTGGTTCCCGCTCTGCTGTCGGACGATGCCGACCTTTACTACAAAGGTCTTGGCACGCGCATTCTGCGGATACCGGGCGAGGGAACGGCGACGCTGAGCGGCGCCGATGGCGAGATCACGATCCGCACCTCCGGAAAGGATTTCGCGGAGCGCACCGTCGAAGTGAAGCGCCTCCTCTCGGTGCGTGCCCGCGCCGAACGCACGGAGGCGGCACGGCTTGCGCGCGT
>CAYJNT010000228.1:1198-5770 GCA_964370945.1 uncultured Hyphomicrobiales bacterium
GGCATCATGACCGGCACCATCATCGGCATGGCGCATGCGCTCGGCGAAACCGCGCCGCTGCTGATGATCGGCATGCTGGCCTTCATCGTCGAGGCGCCGAACGGGATCACCGCGGCGGCAACGGTGCTGCCGGCGCAGATCTATCTCTGGTCCGATCTTCCCGAAATCGCGTTCCAGGCCAAGACGGCGGCGGCGATCATCGTCCTGCTCGTGTTTCTTTTCGTGATGAACGGACTGGCCATATTCCTCCGCAGGCGTTTCGAGCGCCGCTGGTAAGTGAGAAAGGTACGGAGATGTTAGCGATGGACGCTCTTGTGCAATCCCGCCCGGTACCTGCGAGCCACGCGGACGTTCGGCCGAAAGTCACCGCGCGCGACGTCAACGTCTATTACGGCGAGAAGCATGCGTTGAAGAACGTCTCGATCGATATTCCGAAAAATTCCGTGATGGCCTTTATCGGCCCGTCGGGCTGCGGCAAATCGACCTTCCTGCGCTGCATCAACCGGATGAACGACACGATCGCCGCCGCGCGGGTCACCGGCATGATCGAGATCGACGGCCAGGATATCTACGACCGGTCGCTCGACGTCGTGCAGCTGCGCGCGCGCGTCGGCATGGTCTTCCAGAAGCCGAATCCGTTCCCGAAATCGGTTTACGAGAATGTCGCCTACGGCCCGCGCATTCACGGCCTTGCGCGCACCAAGGCCGAGCTCGACGAGATCGTGATCACGAGCCTCAAGCGCGCGAGCTTGTGGGAAGAGGTCAAGGACCGCCTCTCGGATTCCGGCACCGGCCTGTCCGGCGGCCAGCAGCAGCGGCTGTGCATCGCGCGCGCCATCGCAGTCGGGCCCGAGGTCATTTTGATGGACGAGCCCTGTTCGGCGCTCGACCCGATCGCGACCGCGAAAATCGAGGAATTGATGGACGAGTTGCGCGAAAACTTCACCATCGTGATCGTCACGCATTCGATGCAGCAGGCGGCGCGCGTGTCGCAGCGCACCGCCTTCTTCCATCTCGGCATCCTGGTCGAGGAGGGAACCACCGAAACGATGTTCACCACGCCGCAGGACCGCCGCACCCAGGATTACATCACAGGCCGGTTCGGCTGATGCCCAATTCGCCGAACGGCAAGGAAAAAGTCATGCCCGAACATATCGCCAAGGCCTTCGATGCCGATCTGCAGGAACTGACCCGCAAGGTCGCGGAGATGGGCGGTCTCGCCGAGCGCGAGGTCGCCGAATCCGTGCACGCGCTGGCGCGCCGCGACAACGAGCTTGCCAGGAAGGTGATCGCGGCCGACGCACAGATCGACGCGCTGCAGCTTGAAATCGAGGAAAAGGCCATTCTCACCATCGCCCGCCGCCAGCCGATGGCGGTGGACCTGCGCGAAGTCGTCGGCGCCTTGCGCGTCGCCAACGATCTCGAGCGCATCGGCGATCTCGCGAAGAATATCGGCAAGCGCGTGCTTGCCTTGTCGGGAGAATTTCCGTCGCAGAAGGTGATCCGCGGCGTCGAGCATATGACGAGCCTCGTGCTCGCCCAGATCAAGCAGGTGCTCGACAGCTACGCCGCGCGCGATGTCTCGATCGCGCTCGCGGTCTGGAAGGGCGACGAGGAAATCGACGCCATGTGCACCTCGCTGTTCCGCGAGCTCCTGACCTACATGATGGAAGACCCGCGCAATATCAGTTTCTGCATCCATCTGATGTTCTGCGCGAAGAATATCGAGCGCATGGGCGACCACGCCACCAACATCGCCGAGACCGTGCATTACATGATCGAGGGTTACCCGATCGCAGAGCAGAGGCCGAAGGGCGACACCACGACCTTCGCCATGATGCCTGCGCAATGACCGATGTGGGGCCGGATCGCAGCATGAACGGACAGACCGCAAGGATTCTGATCGTCGAGGACGAGGAGCCGCTGACGCTGCTCCTGCGCTACAACCTCGAATCCGAAGGCTACCAGGTGGATGCCGTCGCGCGCGGCGACGAGGCCGATACGCGGCTGAAAGAAAGCGTGCCCGACCTGATCGTGCTCGACTGGATGCTGCCCGGACTTTCCGGGATCGAGCTTTGCCGCCGGCTGCGGACGCGGCCGGAAACGAAGTCCTTGCCGATCATTATGCTCACCGCGCGCGGCGAGGAAAGCGAGCGTGTGCGCGGGCTTGCGACCGGCGCCGACGATTATATCGTCAAGCCGTTCTCGGTTCCGGAATTGCTGGCGCGCGTGCGCGCACTGCTCCGCCGCGCCAAGCCCGAGCGCATGGCCGACGTGCTCAAGATCGGCGAACTCGAGCTCGACCGCGTCAAGAAACGCGTGCTGCGCAACGGCCGCGATATCGAACTCGGGCCGACGGAATACAGGCTCCTGGAATTCCTGATGGAGCGGCCCGGCCGCGTCTTCACCCGCGAGCAATTGCTCGACGGCGTCTGGGGCAGCGAGGTCTATATCGACGAGCGCACGGTCGACGTGCATGTCGGCCGCCTGCGCAAGGCGCTCAATCGCGGCAACGACAACGACCCGATCCGCACCGTGCGCGGCTCCGGTTACTCGATCGACGACCGCTTCGGGAAAGCGGCGAGTTAGGCATTCTCCTCACTGTCGTCGCCCGCGCAGGCGGGCGATCCAGCGCAAAACCGCCGCCGCCTCGTCTGGATGCCCCGCTTTCGCTGGGGCATGACAACAGGTTTTGTCATGGCCGGCTTTATTATTCGGCGAGCGGTGGTGCATCGCGACCGTCGGTCGGTGGAACCAGGGGTCCCCAATTGAAACGCACCTGAGTGAGCGCGTCGCGCTGCATGGCTTCGTCGACATGCGGCAGGATGAGCTTGTTGAACGCGCGTCGCAGCATTGCATATTCCCCGGCGCAACCCTCGGCGCGCTCCTTCGGCAGTCTGCCCCGCAAGACCATATTGCCGAAAATTTTCGGATTCGAACCGTAGGCCATGCATAACAGATTGTAATAGCGCTGGGCTGGCAATCCATGCTCTTTGGAAAATGTCTTGAGCTCCGGCGGCTCCTCCAGCGCAGCCTTCGCCTCGCTGGCCATCATGAACCCGACACCTTGAATTAAGCGGCGCGAGTCGTCGGGCGCGAACTGCAAGAGAATGTAGGCGGAGAAGAGATCAGCGGCATCCTCCTCGCGTCCAAGGACCGGGATTTCAAGCATGTCGAAGATCGCGTGCCCGGCTTCGTGCAAGAGGGTGTCAATGATAGCGCCGACTGTTGCATCGGCTCGCGACAAGCCCGCGGGCGTGCCCACCTTGGGCGCGTGCCGCTCGATCAGCTCGATGTATTCGTAACAGAGGGTCGCGGTATCATTCGCGTAATAGGCGTCGACTTGACCGTCGCAACCCTTCACTTCCAGTGTCAGCTGGCGAGGCAGGCGAAAGGGATTCAACAGCGAGCGCAGTATTTCGAGGATGCGCCGCTCTCGCAGTGCGTCATGGACGGGTTGATGCTTCGCTTCCTTTGGCTGCACATACACCACGCGAACCTGATCGGTGCGCAGGGACGGCGTGGATTGCGCCACGGCCGGAACGAAATGGGCCGTGAGGCCTGTCAACGCGGCCACGAAAACCAGCGTTTTCATCGGGTGCTAGCTTCCTGCGGCAACCGGGCGTCATGCGCGGAACTCCCGGCTGCGCTCCGGATGGGCTCCCCGAAAAATGTGGGATTTTCGTTGGCCAATTGCCGCGCAGTGACCCGTCCACCAGCGACCGCAACCAACTCTCCTTCCGCAAGAGGCTCCCACTGCTCGCTTGTCAGCGGAACGCTTGCGAACAGCGCAATGAATTGATGGTCGCCGCTGATCGAGAGCCCATTCGCTACGAAATCCCGTTCGCCCATTTGGCATTGTCGCTGGAGCATCATCAACCCTGGCGCCTCCACCCTGCCGGTTTCGGCGTGCCTGCGCCGATGTCCGTGCGCAAAAAGGTAGTCACCATCTGAATACAGAAAATTCGCCGGGCCCAAGGCTCTGAGCTCATTGGCAAAGGAAGATACGATCTGAAATCGTTCGTGGAGCTTTGGCGTCGCATCGCGGCCGACCCAGATCGACGCCAGGCGATCGACGAGAACACAAAACGCGCGTTCGGAATCGGTTTCGCCGATCGGGCTGAACCGCCCGGGTCGGAATGCATTCGATTCGAAAAGTCCCGGAAGATCGCCGTTGTGTGCGAAGAGATGAATGCGTCCCGCTAGCTCTCGAATGAACGGCTGGGCATTCGGGTAGGATCGCGTGCCGCGTGTTGCCCTGCGGGTGTGTGCGATGACAAGCGGGCTTCGCAGATCGTGATTGGCGATAAACCGAATCCAATCGCTGCCCGCGGCCGCAGACGCTTCCTTGAACAAGCGGACGTCTCGTCCTTCATAATAGCCGACGCCCCAACCGTCGGCATATGTCCCGGCAGCCGCGCCGTGCTCCGCGAGCTTCGGCAGTGAAAAATTCACCGTCGCGGGAGCGTTGCTCGACAAGCCTAGAAGTTCACACATTGCACCGGAGGCCCAAGGAACTCTGCCAACGCGATCGAACCAACTCTCATCTGAGTTCGAGGCGGCACAGTGAGT
>CAYJNT010000229.1:0-5728 GCA_964370945.1 uncultured Hyphomicrobiales bacterium
GGCAGCCGTTCTGACAGATCGTAGCGGTCGGACATTGAAATCCCTGCGGAAACCCGCCTGCGTCGGATTCGCACGATCAGCAAATCCCACAACAAATGTATTTACAACAGTTGTATTTACAAGTATTGTAGGCGCAACAATAAGAAAGGCAGTCACACTCGAGAAGGTGGCGGTCATGGGAGAACGCTTCGAGGCCGATTTCCGCAAGGCGATGCGCCGGCTTGCCAGCGCCGTCACCGTCATTTCCACCGCGCACGACGATCGCCGCCACGGCATGACCGCGACCGCGGTGACCTCCGTTTCCAGCGCCCCGCCGTCGCTGCTCGCCTGCATCAACCGATCCGCCAGCCTGCACGCGCCGCTCCTCGCCAGCAGACGCTTCTGCGTGAACATCCTGCATGGCAGCCAGAGCGAAATTGCGGACGCTTTCGGCGGCATGCGCGCGGGCGATGATCGCTTCGCCGCCGGCAGCTGGGCGGCACACGATAACGGCCTGCCCTACCTGTCGGACGCGCAGGCCAGCATCTTCTGCACCGCCGATCTCGTGACGCCTTACGGAACGCACTCGATCGTGATCGGAAAGATTTCGGAAATCATCGTCGGAGGCCTGGTGGCGCCGCTTCTGTATCAGGACGGACGCTACACGGTCGGTCTCGGCGAAGGGATCGACTGGGTCGTGCCAATTTAAACGTGAGCGATGCCAGGAAAAGTGGAAACCGGTTTTCCGCCTTGTGTGATGGTTCAGAAGCTCCCTTCATCATCGCGGCGAGTCCAACAAGGGAGCTTCTGAACCGAAATCACACGAGAACCATACGTTCTAGTGTCCTGAGGAATCCGAAGTTCGCTTCCAGTGGTGCTGCTACGCAAAGCGAACTTCGGATTCCGGACACTAGCCATCGCGAACAAAACTAAGAAAGGGAGGCCAATATGGAATTCGGATACTTCACGCTCTCCGACAATCACTACGAAAACAACACGCGCTCGCCGAACCAGTTCGTCGAGGACATCACCAACGAGGCTTTGTACGCCGACCAGCTCCGCATGCATTCGGCCTGGATCGGCGAGCATCATTTCAACTCCCTTGGTGTGCTGTCATGTCCCGACCTCGTGCTCGCCTATATCGCGGCGCGCACGAAGCACATTCGCCTGGCGCCCGCGGTCACGGTGCTGCCGCTGCATCATCCGATCCGCGTCGCCGAGCAATGGGCGAGCCTCGATCTCTTAAGCAACGGCCGCGTCGATTTCGCCGCCGGGCGCGGCTACGACAAGCGCGAATACCTGCCGTTCGGCATTTCCTTCGAGGACAACCAGTCGATCTTCGACGAAGGCCTCGAACTCGTCCGTCGATTGTGGGCGGCGAATGAGCGCATCACCTACAAGGGCAAGCACTACCAGTTCGAGGATGTGCGGATCACGCCGAAGCCGGTGCAGAATCCGATCCCGACCTACGTCGCCTCGTTCTCCAAGCCGTCGATCGAGCTCGCGGCACGGCTCGGCTGCGGCCTGGTCGTCGCGCCGTTCGCTGCGGCGATGAGTTTCGGCGGGTTGAAGCAAGTCGCCGATCTCTATCACGAGACTTGCGCGAAATACGGCAACAAGCCGGGCCGGCTGATGTGCAGCTACTTCACGCATTTCGCCGACAACAAGCAGCAGGAAGACGCGCAGCGCGCGCGCCAGATCCGCTACTACAAGGAATGCGTGATCCCTGCGTTTCCCGGCGACCCGCGCACCGCGCCGCCGAGCTACCGTTATTTCATCGACATGGTGGAACGGCTGCAGAACGTGAAGCCGGAAGACCTCACCGAAAACTCCGTGCTGGTCGGCTCGCCCGCGCGCATCACCGAGACGCTGAAGAAAGTCGAAGCCGCCGGCTTCGAGGAGGTCATCCTCTACTTCAACGTCGGCATGAAGCCGCATGCCCAGGTCAAAGAAGAGATGGACCGGTTCATGCGCGAAGTGGCGCCGCAATTCGAAGGCAAGCACAAGCTGCGCGCGGCGTAACGTCCTGCCGACGCCCGTTCGCAAAAGGCGCGCCCATCCGATCTCGGGTTTATCCGAGATCGGCAACTAAAAGTGACGCAAGTCGGTAAACCCGACTTGCGTGTAGCGCGCCTCTTTTTTGCGCAGCCTAATGCGCCGTGCTGCCGCTCGGCTTCCTGGCCGGAGCGGCACTCGGCCTGTCCTTGCCGTTCTTGGTGGCGATCGCCGCCTGCACCGCCTGCTCCAGCGTCGATACGACAAAGGGCTTGCGCAGCACATCGTAATTGGAGCCGGCGAGCTTCAAGCCCTCGCTATAGCCGGTGGTGAGCAGCACCGGAATGCCGCGATGGCGTTCCTTGACCCGCTCGGCAAGGCCGATGCCGTTGATCGTGCCGGGCATGACGATGTCGCTGAACACCAGATCGAATTTCTGCCCGCTGTCGAGGATCCGCAAGGCTTCGGTCGCCGAATCCGTGCGGACCGTCTCGTAGCCGATCTGCTCCAGGAGCGATTGCGTCACCTGCGCGACATTGTTGTTGTCTTCGACCACGAGGATGCGCCCGGAACGGCGCACCGGTTTCGCCGCAATCCCCTCTGCGTGCGGCTTGCGCTCGGATTCCGGCAGCGCCTTGTCGGTGCGCGGCAAATAGATCGTCACGGTGGTGCCGAGGCCGGACTTGCTCTCGACCGTGACGGTGCCGCCCGATTGATGCGCGAAGCCATAGACCTGCGACAGGCCCAGCCCGGTGCCCTTGCCGACGGCTTTGGTGGTGAAGAACGGATCGAACACTTTTCCGAGCACATCCGCCGGAATGCCGCTGCCGGTATCCTTCAGCGAAATCGCGACGAACTGGCCGCGCAGCGGACCGGTGGGCGTATCCGGCGCGCGGGCGGTGTTGATCGCGGTCATCGAGAAGATGCCGCCATTGGGCATCACGTCGCGCGCATTCACCGCGACATTGAGCAAGGCGAGCTCGAATTCGGCGGTGTCGACCTCGATGCGCCAGATGTCCGGCGCGATGGCGTCGACAAAGCGGATATTTTCCCGCAGCGAGCTCATCATCATCGGGCGGATGGTCTCGATCCGCGTGCGCAGATCGATGACATCCGGATCGAGGCTTTGCTGTCTGGAGAATGACAGAAGCTGTCGCGTCAGCCGCTCGCCGTGACGCGAGGCGGTCTGGATCGCCTCGATTGCCTGCATCAATTTCGGATCGGCGAGCCGCCGGTGCAGAATCTCGACATGGCCGCTGACGATCATGAGCAGGTTGTTGAAGTCGTGCGCCACACCGCCGGTCAATTGCCCGATCGCCTCCATTTTCTGCGTGGTCGCCATCTGCTGGCGCGCGCGTTCGATCGCGGCCTGCGCGTCGCGCCGTTCCGAGATGTCGCGGGTGACCTTGGCGAAGCCGATCAGCTCGCCGTGATCGTCGCGGATGGAGTAGATCACGATGCTGGCCCAGAATTGCGAGCCGTCCTTGCGCACGCGCCAGCCTTCGCCCTCGTATTTGCCCTCCCGCGCCGCCGTGGTAAGGAGCTTTTCGGGAAGTCCGGTCTTGCGATCCGGTTCGATCTGGAAGGCACTAAAGTGCTGGCCGATGATCTCGTCGGCCTTGTAACCCTTGATCCGCTCCGCGCCGGGATTCCAGCTCGTGACCCGGCCGTCCGGATCGAGCATGATCAGGGCGTAGTCGGTCAGGCTCTCGACCAGCAATCGGAAATTGCGCTCGGTATCGGCGAGCGCCACCTCTGTCCGCGAGGTCTGCAATTCGAGCTGCCGGCGGTGCGCGATTTCGGTTTCGAGCGCCTTCTCGACCTGGGTAAAGGCGGCGTCGCGCTGCGCGATCGTCTCGTTGAGCACCGCGTGCGCCTCGCGCAAGTCCTGCTCGGTCCGGTGTCGAATGGCGGCATCGGCGGACAGTGCAAGGCTCGGCACCGAGACGCTGATCAGAAACATCAGGAACATCAGGAAGGAATAATTGAGGTCGGGTCCCGCGAACGGCCCGGTGCCGGATCGCACGCCCCAGACGGCGAAGGCCGCAAGCATCAGGCTGGCCGTCGCGGTATCGCGTTGACTGCCGCGCAAAGCCGCCCAGACCAGCGGCACCAAGGCCAGGAATGCGAGCGGCCCCCGATACGGCAAATGCTCGAACAGCGGCGAAAATGCCACCAGCCCGACTGCCGCCGCCGCGAGGTAGATCACCAGCGATTGCAGCGGGCTGCTTGCAAGAAAACGGCGCCCTTCATTGACCCACAGCACGACAAACGGCGTGAACAGAAGCGCGCCCGTGACGTCGCCCAGCCACCACGTCATCCAGATCGCGGAATAATTGGTCACGGGCGCGAAGCCTGTCGCAACGAGCGCGCCGACACCGATCGTGGCGCTGACCATGGTGCCGGGTATGAGCGCGATCGAGGCAAACTTTGCCACGCTGAACGGCCGCGCAAAGGTCTCGCGGCCGTCCGACCAGCGCATGACCATCCACGCGATGATGAAGGCTTCCAGGCTGTTGCCGACGGCGATGGCAGCGGAACTCAAGACTGACCCCGCCGTAACGATATTGGCGGCGAAGGCGCCGGCGAAAATCGCCGGGATCAGGCGATGGCCCCACAGCAAAACGATTGCCACCGCGAAGCCGGTCGCCGGCCAGATCGGCGTCGCACTCGGATTGATCTGCGCCAGCGTCAGCCCGAGCCGTGCCAGCACGAAGTAGCAAAGGCCCGCGGCCGCGAGCGCGGCGCCGAGCTTCAAAACATCCCCGATCGCGGGACGTTTCACGTCATCCGTTTGAGCGAACTGCAAATCGACCAAAGCGGCTCCCGATTCAGACTGGTGTGGCGGTTCAGAAATTTCCTTCATCTCGCCACGAGTTTACGCTCAGTGTGCCGCGACTAGATTTCCCGTTCCAGCGGCTGTGGGCAACTCAATTTCGGGCCGGTTTTGATTTAACTGCCAAGGACTTGCCGGTGGCCGGCATGGTAATGTGATGAGGATGCGGGTCGGGCGCGCCGAAAACGCGCTCTCAAGGCGCAAACACGTGACGGCGCAATCCGGCGGCGACGGTTCCTCCGGGCGATTCCGGCGGCTGTGTGATGTGGGCCGGCAGCGTCGCGATCGGATCGGTCCCCGTCTGGGCTGCGATCGTGTTCGGGCTGGCACTCTGTCGCGGGCGAAACCTTGCTAATACCGGCGCAGCCCCGTGATTTTGGCCCTCGCCCGGCGTCTTGGGCAGGCCAATACCAAGATCGATCTGCTCAGCGCGAATTGAACGTGGCAACCGTCCAATCGTTCTAGCTAGCTGCGCCAGCGATCCCAGAACCAGCGACGCGGGCGGCTGGCATCGAGCCGGGCTTTCTGCTCGGCCGTCAATGTGGCGTAGAACGTGTCGAAGGCCGGCCGGATGGTTTTCACCGCATCGAGCATCAGCGTCATCCGCGCTTCCATCAAGGCGAGCCGGGCGGAAACCGTTTGCGGAACCTCGACGGGACACGCCGCGGACAGCATCTGAGCGGCCTTGTCGGAGGCCGCGCGAAAATCGTCGAAGGCGTTGCGCTGATTTTGATCGGGTTTGACGATCTGCTCGATCTGTCCGAGGCGCCATGTGCCGAAGCCCGCCGCCTGCGGATGGCAATAGGCGCGCATGCCGCGGCTGCTCCAGCGGCCGGGCGCCATCATCATTCCGGGACTGAGCAACGTGCCCGATCCCGTCGCGGATGATCCGGGGCCGGACTGCGCGGAAACCGGCGC
>CAYJNT010000230.1:0-5652 GCA_964370945.1 uncultured Hyphomicrobiales bacterium
CTGAACACTGCGCGGGCGGTGACAACGGAGATAAGCGCTTAAGCCGCCCGCGCCGGCGCGCCGCCGCCGATAAACTCTTCCGCGTAATGGCACGCCACGTCGCGGCCATCGACATGGCGCAAGGGCGGGCGCTCGGCGCGGCATGTGTCGGTCACATAGGGACAGCGCGTGGAAAACACGCAGCCGGCCGGAGGATTGAGCGGCGACGGCAATTCGCCTCTGGCCAAGGCGCGCTCGCGGCGGCGCCCCATGCCCGGGGTCGAAGCGAGCAACGCCTGGGTATAGGGATGCAGCGCATTGCCGAAAATCTTCTCCTTCGGCCCCTGCTCGACCGCGAGGCCGAGATACATCACCAGCACGTCATGCGCGATGTGGCGCACCACGCCAAGATCGTGCGAGATGAAGAGATATGCGATGCCGAGATCGCGCTGCAGGTCGGCGAACAGATTGAGGATCTGCGCCTGCACGGAGACGTCGAGGGCGGAGACCGGCTCGTCGGCGACCAGCAAGCGCGGATGCAGCATCAGCGCGCGCGCGATGGCGATGCGCTGGCGCTGGCCGCCGGAAAACATATGCGGATAGCGGCGCGCGTGTTCCGGCCGCAGGCCGACCTTGCGCAACATGTCCTGCACGCGCACACGCCGCTCTTTCGCCGACAGGCCCGTATTGATGAGCAACGGCTCTTCCAGGATCGCCTGCACGGTCTTGCGCGGATTGAGCGACCCGTAGGGATTCTGGAACACGATCTGCACCTTGCGCCGCAGATCGCGCGCCTGCGCGGCGTTCGGCCCCACGGCGTCAAGGCCGTCGATCACGAGCGTGCCGGCGGTCGGCGCGTCGATCATGGTGATCATGCGCGCGAGCGTCGATTTCCCGCAGCCGGATTCGCCGACCACGGCCAGCGTATGCCCGGCCGCGACATCGAACGACACACCGCAGACCGCGCGCAACGCAAAGCCGGAGCGAAACAGGCCGCCGCCGATCTCGTAAGTGCGCTCGAGCCCGCGCGCGGCGACCAACGCCGTCATGACGCAACCTTGGCCGGCTCGCGGTCGGCGGCGATGCGCGCGTCGCGCGTTTCATCGCCGAGCGGATAATGGCAACGGACGCGGCCTTTTTGCCACCCGCGCAACTCGGGTGGAACAGCCTCTGTGCGCGGGGTTGCGTAAGCGCAGCGCGGGCTGAACAGGCAACCACGCGGCCGGTCGTAAAGCCCCGGCACCACGCCGGGAATGGTCGCAAGCCGCCCCTGCCCCTCGCAGGCCTCCGGCCGCGCGCCGAGCAATGCGGCGGTGTACGGATGCTGGGGCGAGCGGAACAGGCTGTCCGTGTCGCGTTCCTCGACGATCTGTCCGGCATACATGACCGCGACGCGATCCACGGTATCGGCGACCACGCCCATGTTATGCGTGATCAGGATCAGCGCCATGTTCCGGTCGCGTTGCAGCGACAGGAGCAAATCGAGGATTTGTGCCTGGATCGTCACGTCGAGCGCGGTCGTCGGCTCGTCCGCGATCAGGAGCTTCGGATTGCAGGCGATCGCCATCGCGATCATCACGCGCTGGTTCATGCCGCCGGAGAGCTGATGCGGATAGCTGTTGAGCCGGCTCGCCGGCGAAGGAATGCCGACCTGCGCCAGAAGATCGACGGCACGCTGCTTGGCGGCCTTGCGATCCATTCCTTCATGCATGCGCAGCGTTTCGGTCAGTTGATAGCTGATGGTGAAGGACGGGTTGAGGCTCGTGGTCGGGTCCTGGAAGATCATCGCAATGTCCTTGCCGACGATCCTGCGCCGCTCGCGTTCCGGCAGATCGAGCAGATCGCGTCCTTCGAACGACAGGACATCGGCGCTGACCCGGCCGGGAAACGGCACAAGGCCCATCATCGCCATCATCGACACGCTCTTGCCGGAGCCCGACTCGCCGACAATGCCGAGGACATCGCCCTTCTCGATCTGCAATGTCACGCCATCGACGGCGCGCAACACGCCGCCGGTCGACGAAAAGTCGACGTTGAGATTGCGGATGTCGAGCAGCGGCATGGTCAGCGCTTCAATCTTGGGTCGAGCGCGTCGCGCAACCCATCGCCTAGAAGATTGAAGGCGAGCACGGTGATCAGGATCATCAGGCCGGGAAAGGTTACGACCCACCAGGCGCGCAGCACGAATTCGCGCGCATCGGCGAGCATCGTGCCCCATTCCGGCAGCGGCGGCTGCGCGCCGAGGCCGAGAAAGCCGAGTGCCGCGGCATCGAGGATCGCGGTCGAGATGCCGAGCGTCGCCTGCACGATCAGCGGCGCGAGACAATTCGGCAGTATTTCCTTGACCATCAGCCGCACGGGACCGGCGCCGGTCACCTTCGCGGCGGTCACATAATCCTTGGCTTTCTCGGTGACCACGGCGGCGCGCGCGATCCGCACATAATGCGGCAGCAGCACGAAGGCGACCGCGATCATCGCATTCATCATGCCGGGGCCGAGGATCGCCACGATCACGATCGCAAGCAGCAGGCTCGGCAAGGTCAGAATGATATCCATGGCGCGCATGATCGCGATCTCGATCACGCCGCGGAAGAAACCGGCGATCAGGCCGAGGATGGTGCCGGCGATGACGGAGACCGCGACCACAGCGATACCGATCAGGAGCGACAGCCGTGCGCCGTGAATGAGGCGCGAAAGCATGTCGCGTCCGATGGCGTCGGTGCCGAGCGGATAGGCCAAGGATCCGCCCATCTGCCAGAATGGCGGTTTGAGGAATACCCTGTTGTCGGTCAGGATCGGCGAATGCGGGGACACGACATCGGCGAGCGCCGCAAGCACGAACAGGACGACAATGACGGCAAGCCCCGCGACCGCGCCGTGATTGGCGGAAAACGACGACCAGAATTCGCGCAACGGATGCGGCGGTGCGCCTTCAATGATCGTGGACGGTTCGGCGATATCGGTCATCGCGTGTGCCGGATGCGCGGATTGATCAGCCCATAGGTGAGATCGACCAGCAGATTGACCATCATCACCATCGCGCCAATAAGCAGCGTGCCGCCCTGCAGCACCGGATAATCGCGCCGGTTGATGCCGTCGATCAGCCATTTGCCGACACCGGGCCAGGAGAAAATCGTCTCGGTCAGGATCGCGCCGGTGAACAGAACGCCGACCTGCAGCCCGATCACCGTGACGACCGGAATGAGCGCGTTGCGCAAACCGTGCACGGCGACGACGCGGAACGGCGACAACCCTTTCGCGCGCGCGGTGCGGATATAATCCTCGCCCAGCACTTCGAGCATCGCCGAGCGCGTCATGCGCGCGATGACCGCGAGCGGCACGGTGCCGAGCACGATGGCCGGCAATATCAGATGCGACAGCGCCGATCTGAACGCGCCGGTATCGCCGGCAATGAGCGAGTCGATCAGCAGGAATCCGGTCACCGGCTCGACGAAATAGCGCACGGCGATGCGGCCGGAGACGGGCGTCAAGCCGAGCTGCACCGAGAACAACAGAATGAGCAGCAAGCCCCACCAGAAAATCGGCATCGAATAGCCGGTGAGCGAAAGCCCCATCACGCCGTGATCGAAAATGGAATTGCGCCGGACCGCCGCGATGATACCGGCGGGCAAGCCGAGAATGAGCGCGAACAGAATGGCGCAGAGCGAGAGCTCGATCGTGGCCGGAAACAAAGCCTGGAATTCGCGGATCACCGGCTCATGCGTGATGATCGAGCGGCCGAGATCGCCATGCAGCAGCCGCGACAAGTAGAGGCCGTATTGCACCAGCACCGGCCGGTCGAGGCCGTAATCCGCGCGCAGCTGCGCATGCCTGACCGGATCGATGCCGCGCTCGCCGGCCAAAGTCTCGATCGGGTCGCCGGGAATGAGGCGCACCATCACGAAAACGAGCAGCGTGATTCCGATGAAGGTCGGAACGGTGAGGCTGACGCGGGTGAGGATGAACCGCAGCATGAGCAAATCCGGCGGAACGGATTTAGGCGTTCCGCCGCGCTTTATGCCTACTCCTTGATGTCGACGCCGTAGAAGGTGTGGCGGCCGAACGGCGAGAGCTTGAAGTCGATCACTTCCTTGCGCACGGGCTTGAGCTGCACGGCGTGGGCAATCGTGAACCAGGGCGCCTGCTCCTTGAAGATCACCTGCGCTTTTTTATAGAGCTCGGTGCGCTGGGCCTGATCGGAGAGCGCCTTCGCCTTGGTCACGAGCTCATCGAACGGCGGGTGGCAGAATTTCGCGATATTCGAGCCGCTCGTGCCCTGCGCGGACGCGCAGCCGAGCAAGGTGTGCAGGAAATTGTCCGGATCGCCGTTGTCGCCGGTCCAGCCGAGCTGCGCCATCTGGTGCTCGCCCGCTTGCGCGCGCTTTCGGTACTCGCCCCATTCGAAGCTCTTGATCTCGGCCTTGACGCCGATCTTGGCGAGGTCGGCCTGCATCAGTTCGGCGATGCGCCGGGCGTTCGGATTGTACGGCCGCTGCACCGGCATCGCCCACAGATCGGTCTCGAATCCGTTCGGATGGCCCGCCTCTGCAAGCAGCTTCTTCGCCGCCGCCTGATCGAACGGATCGTCCTTGACGGCGTCGTTATAGGACCACATCGAGGGCGGGATCGGATTCTTCGCCGCGATTCCGGTCGAGAGATAGACCGCATCGATGATCGCCTTCTTGTCGATCGCCATGTTGAGCGCCTTGCGCACCCGCACGTCGTCGAACGGCTTCTTGGTGGTGTTGTAGGCGAGATAGCCGACATTCAATCCCGGCTGTTCCAGCACGGTCACGTTCGGATCCTTGCGGATCGCGTCGAGATCGGCCGGGTTCGGATAGGGCATCACATGGCATTCACCCTTCTGCAGCTTGGCCCAGCGCACAGAGGAATCCGGCGTGATCGCGAACACCAGATCGTCGATCTTGGCCTTGCCGCCCCAATGCTCGGGGAACGCCTTGTAGCGGATGATCGCGTCCTTCTGGTATTGCACCAGCATGAACGGGCCGGTGCCGACCGGCTCCTGGTCGATCTTTTCCGGCGTGCCGGCTTTGAGCATGGCGTCGGCATATTCCTTCGACTGGATACCGGCATATTCCATCGCGAGATCGGACAGGAACGGCGCTTCCGCGCGCGTCAGCGTGATGCGCAAAGTGTAATCGTCGACCTTCTCCACCGACTTGAGCAATTTCGGCAGGCCCATGTCGTTGAAATAGGAATGGTTGGCGCTGGTCACCTTGAAATACGGATGATCCTCTTTCCACTGCCGCCCGATCGCGAAGATGAGGTCATCGGCATTGAAATCGCGGGTCGGCTTGAAGTTCCTGTTGGATTGCCACTTCACGCCCTTGCGCAGATGGAAGGTATAAACGGTGCCGTCGGACGAAATCTCCCAGCGCTCGGCGAGACCCGGCACGACATTGGTGGTGCCGCGCTGGAAGTCGACGATGCGACTGTAGATCTGGCTGTTGGCGTCGAACGAGGTTCCGGTGGTGTTGACGCCCGGATAGAAATTTTCCGGACTGCCTTCCGAGCAATAGACCAGCGTCTTGGCGGCGGCAGGGCTGAAGGCAAGGACAGCGGGAATGCAAAGGGCGATGAGGCGCTTGTTCATAGGTGACCCCTGATGGCACAAAACGAACGTCCGGTTTCATGGTACGGCGCTCACAACTG
>CAYJNT010000231.1:0-5648 GCA_964370945.1 uncultured Hyphomicrobiales bacterium
CGATGATGTTGAAAAGGCCGATCACGCCGACGGTCCAGGCGCCGATATCGGCGGACAATCCGCGATCGACAAGATAGGCCGGCAGATGCACGGTGATGAAGAAGACCTGGAAGCCGCAGGTAAAGAAGCCGAGCACGAGATAGATGTAGCTTTTATGTGCGAGCGCTTCGCGCAACGCCTGTGACACCGATTGCTGCTGGACTTGCGTCGCCCCGGAAACGGCGCGCGGCACCGAGAGCGCGAAGGCCAGCGGCATGACCGCGAGAACGATCGCGCCGAATATCATCAGCGTGACATGCCACGGAAAGACGCTGTTGAGGCCGACCGCCACCGGCGCGAACAGGAATTGTCCGAACGATCCGGCCGCGGTGCCGAGGCCAAACGACAGCGAACGCCATTTCGCCGGCAGCAATTTTCCGAAAGCGCCAATCACAACGGTGAACGACGAGCCCGCGAGGCCGAACCCGACCAGCACGCCGCCGGAAAGATAGAGCGTCGCGGGCGTCGCCGCGTTCGCCATCCATGCAAGCCCTGCCGCGTAGAATACGGCGCCGACGCAAAGAACGGTGACCGGTCCGAACCGGTCGGCGATCGCGCCTACGAACGGCTGCGCCGCGCCCCACAGCAGCATCTGGATCGCCAGCGCGAGCGCGAACACCTCGCGGCCCCAGCCGTGCGCGGACGACATCGGTGTAAGAAACAGACCGAGCGATGACCGCGGGCCAAATCCCAGCATGGCAATCAGGCAGCCGCAGACCACGATGACCAGCGGCGTCTGCCATGCATAGCGCATCGTGGTCCGGCTCGTTGATATCATCGATGCTGTCCTTCGTCAGGCGGGCTTCAAGGCAGTCCGTGCCACCGGCTTCTCGACGATCGGCAAGTTGATCACCGCCGAAAGGACGCCGAACAGGACCGACAGCCACCACACAATGTCATAGGAGCCGGTCTTTTCGAAGGCGATGCCGCCGAGCCAAACGCCGAGGAAGCCGCCAACCTGATGGCTGAAGAAGGCGAAGCCGAACAGCATCGCCATCCAGCGCGTGCCGAACATCACCGCCACCAGGCCCGATGTCGGCGGCACGGTGGAAAGCCAGGTCAGGCCGGTGATCACCGCATAGAGCAATGCGCTCGTGGTCGTCATCGGCACCGAGATGAAGACGATGATCGACAGTGCGCGCGCGAAATAGATGACCGACAAAATGTAGCGCTTCGGCATCCGGTTGCCGAGATAGCCGGCGCTGAGCGCGCCGACGATGTTGAACAGGCCGATCAGCGCGACCACCCAGCCGCCGACATGAATCGGCAACCCCCGGTCGACGAGATAGGACGGCAGATGCGCGGTCACGAACGCGAGCTGGAAACCGCAGGTGAAAAAGCCGAGCACCAGCAGCACGTAAGAGCGGTGGCCGAACGCTTCCGACAGCGCGTGTTTCAGCGATTGCGGCGCGTCGATGGCGGGCGCTCCGGGTACGGCCGCGGTCGCGGGCGGGGTTGCGAGCGCAAGCGCAAGCGGAATGACGAGAAGCATCAGCGCGCCGAAGACGAGCAGCGCCTGCTGCCAGCCGGCATTCTGGATCAATGCCACACCGAACGGTGCGAACAAGAATTGTCCGAAGGAGCCGGCGGCGGTGCCCGCGCCGAGCGCGGTTGAGCGCCAGCTTTCAGGAACGAGCTTGCCGAACGCGGAGACGACGAGGTTGAAGGAACAGCCCGACAGACCGAAGCCGATCAGCACACCGGCGGTGAGTATGAGCGTGCCGGGCGTGGTCGAATAGCTCATCAGCGCGAGACCGAGGCCATAGAGCAGCGCCCCGCCCCACAACACCCGCGCCATTCCGAAACGATCGGCGATCGCGCCCGCAACCGGCTGGCCGATGCCCCAGAGCAGGTTCTGCAGCGCGAAGGCGAAAGCGAAGACGTCGCGGCCCCAGGAATTGGCCTGGCTCATCGGCTGCATGAAAAAGCCGAAGCTTGAGCGCGGCCCGAAGGTCAGCATCGCAATGGCGCAGCCGCAGATGATGATGACAAGCGGCGTGCGCCAGCCGATGGAGCGGCGTCCTGCATTCTCGATTGGCATGATGTCTCCTGGGACCTTTGCGGACTTGCAAGGTAGCAATGGAGGCATCATAATAAAAATGAAAGATAATGATGATCTTTATGATCGAATGGCATATATGCCGAAACGGCATGTGTGAGCCGTCCCATGAACATCGAAGATGTCCGCGCGTTCGTTGCCGTTGTCGATAATGGGTCCGTCGGCAAGGCCGCGTTGCGCCTCAATCTGACCCAGCCGGCGATCTCGCGCCGCGTGCAGCGGCTCGAGGAGACGCTCGGCGTCACCCTGCTTGACCGCGTCTCCAAGCCCGCGCGGCCGACCCGCGCGGGCGAGGCGGCATACCAGCGCTGTCTCGCGGTCCTGCGCGCGACCGATGCGCTTGCGCGTGAAGCCGGAACGGCGATGCCGGCCATGCAGCTCCGCGTGGGTGTCAGCTATGCCATTTCGGAATGCGTGTTTGCGCCGGCTCTCGACGCGTTGCACCGGTTGTCTCCGGACGTGTCGCTGCGCCTCGTCGCCGAGAGGAGCCCGCACCTGCGCAAGGCCGTGGCGGAAGGCACCCTCGACGCCGCCGTGATCATGACGCATCCCGGACGCCCTCCGGAGGGGCCACGCGTGCAGGTGCTCGGCGAGGAACGGGTGGCCATCGTGGCCGCGAAGGATTCAGATTTGCCCTCCAACGCCGGCGTGGCCGATCTTGTTGGGCATTCCTGGGTGATCAATCCGGATGGCTGCGGCTTTCGCACCCAGCTCGAGCGCGCGTTGGCCGAGAAAGGCGCGCCTCTGAATGTGACCGCGGAAACGTGGGGCTGCGCCTTGCAGCTTGCCATGATCGCGCGCGGCGTGGGCCTCGGCCTCGTGCCGGAGCGCCTCATACACGCCTCACCCTATCGCGCGCGCCTGCGCACCATCGATGTCCGCGGGTTGCGGCCGAAAGTCGTGGTGTCGATGGTCCGGGCCGAAGTGTTGCCGGCGTTCGATGATGCGCTCGATGCAATGGCGGGGGCCGTGAAGACCGTTCTCGCCGGGACACAGGCCCGACCGCGGCGCATGGCCTCAGCCGGATAACCCCTCTAGCGTCCCGCCCGGCAAGGTGCTATATTTCTTTTGCTCGGAATGAGAATAACAAACGGAGCGCCGGCACCTTGGTGCCGGATCTTTTAGTCCCCATATATGCTCAAAGTGAGCATATTGGCCAAGGAGACGACGATGCCGCTCCTCGACTTGCAAGGCCCGGTGGCGAACCGCCCGCCCGTCACGCATGTGCCGGCGCCCGCCGGCTCATCGGCCGCCGCGCGCAAATTCGGCATCAAGCCGATGCCCGAGCTCGTCTGGAACGACGACGTCGCCCGCGAGACCGCGCATCTTTACGAGCGGATCAAAACCGTGGTGCCCGCGGTCGAATGGCCGGTCTTTGCGCCGTACGTGAAAGCGATCAACGAACTCAAGCGCGAGCGCAACGCCGTCATCCTGGCGCATAACTACCAGACGCCGGAAATCTACAATTGCGTTGCCGACTTCGTCGGCGACTCGCTGCAGCTCGCGCGCGAGGCAAGCAAAGTCAAATCCGAGGTCATCGTCCAGTGCGGCGTGCATTTCATGGCCGAGACCTCGAAGATTCTGAATCCGGAAAAGACCGTGCTCATTCCCGACAGCCGCGCCGGCTGTTCGCTCGCAGCGTCGATCACCGGTGAAGACGTCCGCCTGTTGCGCGAGCGATTCCCGGGCGTGCCGGTCGTGGCTTATGTCAACACCTCGGCCGACGTGAAGGCGGAAGTCGACATCTGCTGCACGTCCTCGAACGCGCTGCAGGTGGTGGAGAGCCTCGGCTCCGACACCGTGATTTTCCTGCCCGACCAGTATCTCGCGAAATACGTCGCCTCGCAGAGCAAGGTGAAGATCATCGCCTGGAAGGGCGCGTGCGAAGTGCATGAACGCTTCACCGCCGACGAGCTGCGCATGTATCGCGACAGCGATCCCAATCTGAAGATCATCGCGCACCCGGAATGCCCGCCGGACGTGCTGACGGAAGCCGACTATACCGGCTCGACCGCGCAGATGATCGACTGGGTCCGCAACGCAAAGCCGAAGCGGATCGTCATGGTCACCGAATGCTCGATGGCCGACAACGTGCAGGCTGAATTGCCGGAGGTCGAGTTCGTGCGGCCGTGCAATCTCTGCCCGCACATGAAGCGCATCACGCTGCCGAAGATTCTCGACAGCCTCGTTTACATGAAAGAGGAAGTCGTCATCGATCCGGCGATCGCCGAGAAGGCGCGCCGCTCGGTCGAGCGCATGGTCAACCTGAAGCATTGACGGGGAATGGACATGCTCAACCGCGTCGTCGACTTTCCGCGCAACGCCGGGCAGCGGGCCGAATCCTCTCTGCTCGCTCCGGACGCATTCCTCTCGCAGCTCGCAATCGATGACGCGGTGACGCGCGCGCTGGCGGAAGACCTCGGCCGTGCCGGCGACGTCACCTCGATCGCAACGGTAGCGGAAACCGCGCGCGCGACGGCCATCGTCGTGGCGCGCAAGGCCGGTACCATCGCCGGCCTGCCGCTCGTCGAGGCAACCTTCCGCAAGCTCGATCCGCAGGTCGAGATCGTGCCGCATGCGCGCGACGGCGCGTCGGTTGCGGCCAAGACCAGGCTGATGACGGTCACCGGCAACGCGCGCGCGGTGCTCGCCGCCGAGCGCACGGCGCTGAATTTCATCGGGCATCTCTCCGGGATCGCGACCGCGACCGCCGAACTTGTGACGAAGACCGCCGGCACCAACGCCCGCATCACCGACACCCGCAAGACCACGCCGGGACTGCGCGCGCTGCAGAAATATGCCGTGCGCTGCGGCGGCGGATTCAATCATCGCTTTGGCCTGGACGACGCGATCCTGATCAAGGACAATCACATCGCGGTCGCCGGCGGCATTCGCCCCGCGCTCGAAGCCGCCAAGGCGGTGGCCGGGCATCTGGTGAAGATCGAGATCGAGGTCGATACGCTCGCGCAATTGCGGGACGTGCTCGATTGCGGTCTCGCCGACGTGGTCCTGCTCGACAACATGAGCATCGCCGACATGACCAAGGCCGTCGACATGGCCGCGGGCAAGCTCATGATCGAGGCCTCCGGCTCCATCACCCTCGAGCGGGTGGCGGAGATCGCCGCAACCGGCGTCGACTACATGTCCTCCGGCGCGATCACGCATTCGGCGCGAAATCTCGACGTCGCGCTCGATATCGAGATGTGATATAAGAGACGGCATGGAGCCGTCCCGATGCGCAGGCTTCTGATTCCTTGCCTTGGTGCCGCGGTCCTGACCGCGATTGCGGGCACGCCCGCTTTTGCCGATTGCACCTGCCGCGCGCAGGGCCGCAACTTCGAACAGGGCCAGGCGGTTTGTCTGGCCACGCCGAACGGCCTGCGCGTCGCGACCTGCGGCATGGTGCTCAACAATTCCGCCTGGGAATTTTCGCAAACGTCCTGCCTCACATCGCAACGCTTGCCGCAGCCGCGTCCGGCCGCCCTGAACGGCGATCAGAGCAAAGACAAATCCTGAAATCGCAGAGCGCAATCCGGCAAAAGCCTGCCCC
>CAYJNT010000232.1:0-4704 GCA_964370945.1 uncultured Hyphomicrobiales bacterium
CCTTTTCGAACAGCGTGCGTTCGGTGCCCGGCTCGATGATGACGTCGCCGACGAGGCCGGCGAACCAGATGTCATTGGCGCCGATCGTGAGCAGGATCAGGTCGAGCTTGCGGTCCTTGCCCTGTTTGCCGGCAATCGCCATCGCCTCTTTGAGCTGCGTGATTTGCGAGATGGTCGAGCCCGGACAATTGCCGGTCGGCGGACATTCGCGCGCACGCAGGGAATTCAGAAAGCCGAGATCGATCGTCGAACCCGAGCAGGCGAGCGGCAGGAAGGTCACGGCGGTACGGGTCTGCTCGACCGCGAGCGCGAGTGCCGCGCGCATCTGATAGCCGTAAAGCGAGCGGTGGCAGGCGGCGTTCATCCAGCGCGCATTGAGCCGCGCCCAGTCGGAAATGGGGGTCGGCGTCGTATCGCACGCCTTGCTGCCCCTGAAATGGGCGCGGCCGGGGCGGAAATATTCGCTCCCGGTGGAGCTCAGGAAACGCCGGAAGCAAAAGCCTTCATCGTCGAGCACGATCGGCTGGTCCGGATTGCCTTCGCCGGCGGCGATGGAATCGCCGAGGCCCGCGATCAGAAAATCGCGCACCGCGATGTCGGCGGTGAGGCGCTGCGCGGTTCCGTCCGGCAAACCGACATCGACAAAGGCTAGCGTGGTCACGCCATAGCGCACGCGAAGCTTCAATTCCTCGCCGCAAGGCGCAGTCATCTGCTTGGGCGCGCTTTCGCGATCGTCGAAGGTCCAGGCACAGAGCGCACCGGGCGCAAGCTCGCCAACAATGCCGATGCCGATGCGGTGGTCGGCCGGCGTCATGAAATTCTCACGCTCGCCGTCGCGCTGGCAGGTTTCCGGAATCCGCCCCGTCTGGTCGATGCAAAGATTGCCGACCATGTCGCGCGCCCAGCCGCGCCCATCGGTCGCGCGCGCAAGGCGCTGCTCGGCCGCGAGCACGCTGTCGCCGCGCGACGCCGCCGCATGCCGGCGGAAATCGGCCTCGTTGCGGAACAGGCGGAAGCGGTTCTTCACTTCCCATTCGATGCGCAGATTCCCCGGCACCGGGGCCAGCGTTTCGGCCGGAACGGCGGGGGAAAGCGGGCGCGATTGCGCGGAAGCCTGGCCGCAGAGCAGCGGCAACAGCAGGGCCGCTGAAAGGGCCGCGGAAAGAAGCGTTCGCATGATTGTTCGAGAACTGGACGCTGCGGATGCCCGTGACATCGTCAAAAGATAGCTTTGCTTACCATGCCGGTTTAGGCGGAAATATGGGCAGATGCGCGCAAATAAAGGGCCGGTGGGGCGGCCGCGGCGCCTTTTGTCCGGCTTTCTCCGAAACGTTAACGGCCGTGCTTTACGGCCGCAGCGATTTGCGCGCCTTGCCCTTGAGCGGCTGGGCCGCTGTCCGGGCCTTCGTTTCGCTGCCGGCGTCGCGCAGGTTTGTCCACAATTCCCGGCCGCCGACGAGTGAGAGGGCGAGCGTGAACGGCGCGATGTAATAGAGCAGCCGGAACAGAAGGAGCGAGGCGAGCAGCGCTTCCTTTTCGAATTGCGGCAGCGCCACGAGCATCGCCGCGTCGAACACGCCGAGCCCGCCCGGCGCGTGGCTCGCAAAGCCGAGCAGGGTCGCAAAAATGAAGGTGACCAGGATCGCGACAAAATCGCTCTCCGCGCCTGGCGGTAGCAGCATGTACATGGCGAGGCTCGAGAGCCCGAGATCGAGAATGCCGATCCCGATCTGCACGAGCGTCAGCCGCGCGCCGGGCAGCGTGACCTGCCAATGGTCGCGCCCCACGAGACGCCGCTTGCGGCCGACCCAGAACAGATACGCTGCGATCACCGCGAGCACGAAAATCGCGAGCGCCCGATTGAGCCAGACCGGCAGTTGATTGATCGCGGACGCTGCCTCCGGCTCGTAACAGATGCCGAGACCGAGCATGACGGCGTTGCCGAGCCAGAAGGTCAGGCCCGTCACGAAAGCGAGCTTGGCAATGTCGACGAGCGTCAGGCCGTACGACGAATAGAGACGGAACCGGATCGCATTGCCGGTGAAGACGGTGGCGCCGATATTGTGGCCGATGGAATAGCTGGTGAACGCCGCGAACGCCGCCATCGAATAGGGCACATGCATCTTGCCGATCGTGCGCAGCGCGAACAGGTCGTAGAAGGTCAGCGTGACATAAGCCGCCGCCACGAGGAGGGCGGCCGCGACGATATTATGGCCCGGCACCGCCTTGAGCGCGGTATAGACGCGGCTTGGGCTCACATCGCGCAGCACATGGACGAGCGTCATCATCGCGAAGGCGATGACGACAATGCTGACGACGATGGCGAACCTGTTCCAATTCTCGGACGTGTTGAGCTTGCGCGCGGCCGCGACCAGGCGATGTTGCATTCATCCTCGCGCGAAATGTGTCACGGCGTTGAACGATTCGCGTCAGGACTATTCCATCTTTGCAACAATCTGCTGACGCCGGTTCCGGCGCGGCGGGCGGGGCGTCATAAGACTGAAATGTGACGCAGCCATCTTCGCGCCGTGCGATTCGAACATCACATGCCCGCAACGGCCGGCGTCGAGCGTGTCAGGGCCTTGTTCCTGTCCGACGTGCATCTTGGCTCGCGCTCCTGCCGGGGCGACCGGTTTGCCGATTTCCTGCGGCATTACCGCGCGGACACCATTTATCTTGTCGGCGACATTGTCGACGGGTGGCGGCTGTCCGCGCATTGGTATTGGCCGTCGACCCATAGCGACGTGCTGCTGCAGCTTCTGGGCGCCGCGCGCCAGGGCACGAAAGTCGTCTACGTCCCGGGCAACCACGACGCCTTCCTGCGCGATTATTGCGGGGTGCATTTCGGCGGCATCGAGGTCTGCCAATCGGCGGTGCATCGCGGCGCCGACGGGCGCCGCTATCTCGTCATCCACGGCGATCATTTCGACAGGATGATGGATCGCGCGCAGAGCTTCGCCGCGCTCGGCCACCGCGCTAATTCCGCCGCGCTGGCGGTGAACGCCGCGGTCAATCGCGTGCGCCGCTCGATGGGTTTGCCGTACTGGGCGTTCACGCGCTGGGCCAAGCGGACGTTCAAGACCGCCATCAACTATATCGGCGACTTCGAACAGGCTTTGGCGGATGTCGCGAAAGATCACGGCGTCGACGGCGTGATCTGCGGCCATATCCATCACGCCGTGATCCACGAGAATTTCGGCATCCGTTACGTCAATTGCGGCGACTGGATCGAAAGCTGTACCGCGGTGATCGAGCGCCACGACGGTGCGTTCGAGATTGTCGAATGGATGGACCGGCAGCCGCAGGCGGAGCCGACACTTTCGTTACAAAGGGCGGGGGCGAACTGATGCGAATATTGGTGGCGACGGATGCGTGGCATCCGCAGATCAACGGTGTGGTGCGCACGCTGACGACGCTCGCAAAGGCCGTGCGCAACCGCGGCGCGTCGATCGAATTCCTCACCCCCGAGGGCTTTCCGTCCTTTCCGATCCCGACCTATCGCGACATGCGATGCGCGATCCCGAATGCGCGCGAGATTGCGCGCCGGGTCGAGACGGTCGCGCCGGACGCCATTCACATCGCGACCGAAGGGCCGATCGGGCACGCGGTGCGGCGCTACTGCATCAAGCGGAAACTCCCGTTCACCACGAGCTACACCACGAAATTCCCGGAATATATCTCGGCGCGCGTGCCGATCCCGGAATCCTGGAGCTATGCGGTGCTGCGCCGCTTCCACAATGCGTCGGCCGTGACCATGGTCTCGACCAGGTCGCTGACCGACGATCTGACAAGCCGCGGCTTCACCAATATCGGCATGTGGACGCGCGGCGTGGACACCGACCTGTTCCGGCCCGACCGCGCCATCGATCTGAAGCTGCCGCGCCCGATTTTCATGGCGGTCGGCCGCGTCGCGGTCGAGAAAAATCTCGATGCGTTTCTCTCGCTCGATTTGCCGGGCTCGAAGGCCATCATCGGCCGCGGGCCGGAGGAAGAGCGGCTCGCGCGCCAATATCCGAATGCGACCTTCTTCGGCTCGCTGAGCGACGAGAATCTCGCCGCGCATCTTGCCGCCGCCGACGTGTTCGTGTTTCCGAGCCGTACCGACACTTACGGCGTCGTGCAGCTCGAGGCGCTCGCCTGCGGCGTTCCGGTCGCGGCGTTTCCGGTCACCGGCCCGATCGATGTCATCGCGGACAATCCGGTCGGGGCGCTGAACGAGGATCTGCGCGCCGCCTGCCTCGAAGCGCTGACGATGTCCAAACAGGCCTGCCGCGACTTCGCGCTGACGCGGTCATGGGACAACAGTGCCAGGCAATTCATCGGCAATGTGAGCAAGGTGGCAACCGGCACGTTTGCGACCAGCCGCGCGGCTTGACGCAAGGTGCCACCGGTGGGACATCTCTCCCAACCATGTTCGTCACCTTCTTCAGCGAGCTGAAATCCGCCGGCGTTCCCGTGACGCTGCGCGAATATCTCACGCTGATGGAAGCGATGGAGAAGGACATTGCCGGCCGGCGCGTCGAGGATTTCTACTATCTCGCGCGCGCGACGCTGGTGAAGGACGAGCGCAATCTCGACCGCTTCGACCGCGTGTTCGGGCATGTGTTCAAGGGTCTCGAATTGCTGGAAGAGGGGCTTGCCGCTGAAATCCCGGCGGAGTGGCTGAAGAAACTCGCGGAGAAATTCCTCACCGAGGAAGAGAAA
>CAYJNT010000232.1:4714-5561 GCA_964370945.1 uncultured Hyphomicrobiales bacterium
AGCAGATCGAGGCCATGGGCGGCTTCGAGAAGCTGATGGAAACCCTGCGCAAGCGCCTGGCCGAGCAGAAAGGCCGCCATCAGGGCGGCTCGAAATGGATCGGCACCGCCGGCACGTCGCCGTATGGGGCCTATGGCTACAACCCGGAAGGCGTGCGCATCGGGCAGGATGGCAACCGCAATTTCCGCGCGGTGAAGGTCTGGGACAGGCGCGAGTTCAAGGATTTCGACGATCAGGTCGAGCTCGGCACGCGCAACATCAAGGTGGCGCTACGGCGCCTGCGCAAATTCGCGCGCACCGGCGCGCCGGACGAGCTCGATCTCGACGGCACCATCAAGGGCACCGCGCACAAGGGCTATCTCGACATCCATATGCGGCCCGAGCGGCACAACGCAGTGAAAGTGCTGCTCTTCTTCGACGTCGGCGGCTCGATGGACTGGCACATCAAGGCGACGGAGGAATTGTTTTCCGCGGCGCGCACCGAGTTCAAGCATATGGAGCATTTCTACTTCCACAATTGCCTCTATGAACGCGTGTGGAAGGAGAACCGCCGGCGCTATCAGGAAACGACGCCGACGTGGGACGTGATGCACAAATATCCGCACGACTACAAAGTGGTCTTCGTCGGCGACGCGTCGATGTCGCCTTACGAGATCGCGATGGTCGGCGGCTCGGTCGAGCACATGAACGAGGAGCCCGGGCAGGTCTGGATGGAGCGCATCACGCGCACCTATCCGGCCGCCGTGTGGCTCAATCCCGTCCCCGAGCACGAATGGGACTACACCCATTCCATCCGCATCATGCGCCAGCTCATGGGCAACCGGATGTATCCGCTCACGCTCGATGG
>CAYJNT010000233.1:0-5480 GCA_964370945.1 uncultured Hyphomicrobiales bacterium
TCCCGCGCGGCTTCGAGCGCGCGGTGCGGCGCGGGGATCGGCCGGCGATGCTCGTCGCCGCCGACGCGACCGATCCGGTCGCCGCGGGTTCGGCGCTCGGCGCGCTGCAACAACTCACGCAGAGCGCGTTGCAGAACGAGCGCGCGTTACCGGAAACATCGAAGCCGTTGTTCGAAATTCGCCAGCACGCCCGCTACAACCCGGCCGCGGTCACTTCGCTCAACATCGTGCCCGGGCTCGTCGGCACGATCCTGACCATGACCATGCTGATCTTCACGGCGTTGTCGGTCACGCGCGAGCTCGAGCGCGGGACGATGGAAAGCCTGCTGGCGATGCCGATCACGCCGCTCGAGATCATGCTCGGCAAGATCATTCCCTACATCATGGTCGGCTTCCTGCAGGCGGCGCTCATTGTCGGCACCGGCGTTTTCCTGTTCGGGGTGCCGATCCTCGGCAGCATTTTCCTTCTGGCGGCGCTGAGCACGCTGTTCATCGCGACCAATCTCTCGGTCGGCTACACCTTCTCGACGATCGCGCAGAACCAGCTACAGGCGATGCAGATGTCGATGATGTTCTTCCTTCCGAATATTCTGCTCTCCGGATTCATGTTCCCGTTTGCGGGCATGCCGGTCTGGGCGCAATGGATCGGGGAGGCGCTGCCGCTCACCCATTACATCCGGATTGTGCGCGCCATCATGCTCAAGGGCGCCGAGATCGCGGACCTGCGCTATGACACCGTCGCGCTGGTATTCCTGATGGCGGTCGCCATGACCATCGCCGTGACGCGCTTCCGCCGTACGCTGGATTAGCGGGAAAAGCCCGGAAAGAGCCGGCTCTGGCAGTGGCCATCTGACGGCCGAAATTCCCCCAAGAACGCCCGGAACCGCGAACGGTCGGCGCCGTTTGGACGTTATTGAACAGCCATCAAAAACGGGAGAGACACCCATGACACTCGTAAGCGAAGTCATGACCCCCAACGTCAAGATCGCGGCGCCCAACCAGACCATCCAGCAGGCCGCCGGCATGATGGCGGACCTCGATGCCGGCGTTCTTCCGGTCGGCAACAAGGAGCGCCTGGTCGGAATGATCACGGATCGCGACATCGCCGTGCGGGCGGTGGCCAAGGGCCTCGCGCCAGGCACCAAGGTGAGCGATGTGATGAGCGCCGAGGTGAAATACTGCTTTGACGACGATAACATCGACGATGTCGCGCGCAATATGGGGGACATCAAGGTGCGCCGTCTTCCGGTCGTCAATCGCGACAAGAAGCTGGTCGGTATCCTGTCGCTTGGAGACATCGCGGTCGAGGAAGGCCCGGACGATGCCGGCGCGGCTTTGGCCGGCATCTCGGAGCCGGGCGGCGAGCATTCGCAGGCCGAAGATGGAAAGCATTGACCGCACCGCGCCGCTGACGCGGGAGCAGGTGACGGCCGCGGTCGGCAGCGTCGACGAGATCGTGCTCGCCGAGATCATGGACATGGGCGCGACGGCGGAGGAACTCGCCGAAGCGGTCGCGTGGACGACCAACGACGAGGCGTTGATCAATAGCGGCAAGCCGCTCGCGTCCGGCCGGGTCGGGCGCCTGGTCGAGTTGCTGGCGCGCGAAGAGGAGGAAGTGGAGGACGAGCCTTGAGCGGTCAGTGACGCCGCATGATCTGGCTTGGCGGCTTGCCGAAGGTTCGCCGCACCATGGCGGTGAAGGCGCTCGGGCTGGCATAGCCGACCGAGGCCGCCACGCCGCCGACCGACGATCCGCTTGAAAGGCGGGCAAGTCCGTCGATCGCGCGCAGCCGCGCGCGCCATTCGGCGAAGCTGAAACCGGTTTGCGAACGAAAGAGCCGCGCCAGCGTGCGGCGGCTCGCGCCCGCGCGTTGCGCCCAGTCGTCGAGGCCGAGGTCGGCGTCCGGATCCTTCAGCAGCGCCCGCGCGACTTTGGCGGCACGCTCGTCGCGCGGCATCGGCACATCGAGTTTGCGCTCCTGCATGCGCCCGAGTTCCGCCAGGATCATCTGCGCGATGCGTCCGCCGCGCCCGGCCTCTTCGTAGTCGAGCGGCTCTTCCAGCGCGGCCAGAATCAATTCGCGCATCAGCCCGCCGACTTCGACCAGCATCGGCGCCTGCGGAAGCGCGCCGCAATGCGCCTCGTCGATGTAAACCGTCCGCATCTCGAGATGGCCGCGCATCACCATGCCGTGCGGATAGGCCGGTGGCATCCACAATGCGAGCGCGGGCGGAACGATCCAGGCTGCATGCTCGCTCTCGATCCGCATCACGCCGCGCACCGCATGGATGAGTTGACCACGCCGATGGATGTGGAAAGGGATCTCGTCGCCGTCGCGCCAGGACTTCGCCATCGCCGCGACCGGGCGCGGCGCGTCATCGAGGTTGCGGCGATAGACAGGCTTTCGAGGCATTATGATACCGTTTTTGGCCCAAACACGATGAAATTCGGCCGAACGTCGCGATTTGACAAGCGCTAAATTGAGCGCCTCGAATCCCTGAAAGTGCGAATGCCGGACATGCCATCAGCCAAAGCCGCCCCTTTCTCGATCGAAACCCGCCGCTCGATCTGGTTTCTCAACTTCGCGCACGGGCTCGATCACTACGTGATGCTGATCTTTCCGACCGTCGTGCTCGGCCTCGAAGCGGTCTATGGGCGCCCGTACAGCGAATTGATTGCCCTCGGCACGGCATCTTTCATCGCCTTCGGCGTGTTCTCGCTGCCGGCCGGCTGGCTCGCCGACCGCTGGAGCCGCCGCAACATGATGGCGCTGTTTTATTTCGGCTGCGGCGTGTCGTTGCTCGCAGCGGCGCTTTCGCCGACGCTGATCGTGCTCGCCGGCGCGCTCTTTCTTCTCGGCATGTTCGCGGCGATCTACCACCCGGTCGGCATGGCGATGCTGATCGAGGCGTCGAAGGCGCGGGGGCGGACGCTTGCCTTCAACGGCGTGTGCGGCAACCTCGGCGTCGCGCTCGCGGCCGGCATCACGGCCTTCATTGCGTTCTATTTCACCTGGCGCGTGGCCTTCGCCGTTCCGGCGATCGTGTGCCTTGCGACCGGCATCGCTTATCTCGCGATCGTTCCGGATGACCGGCATCATGCCGCCAAGCGCAAGTCGTCGCCCGACGTGCGCGTGAGCAAGACGCTCGCCGTTGTTGTCTTCGGGCTCTTCATCGTGATCGCGCTCGGAGCGGGGCTTGCTTTCAATATCGTCACCGTCGCGTTGCCCAAGCTCGTGGACGAGCGCATCCCCAATCTCACGCTGAAGGAGGTCGGCTGGATCGCCACCGCGGTCTTTGTCGCCGGCGGGCTCGCGCAACTCGCGGTCGGGCGGATCGTGGAATGGATAGCGCCGCATATCCTGTTTGCGATGGTGACTGCCCTGTTATTCGCCGGCGTCACCTGGTCGCTGTTCGTGACCGGGCCGATGCTGATGGTCGCGCTCACAATCGCGATGATCGGGCTTTACGGGCAGGTGACGGTCAACGACATGGTGATCGCGCGTTACACCGCCGACGCCTGGCGTGGCCGCGTCTATGCCGTGCGTTATTTCCTGGTGTTCATCACCGCCGGCGTGGCGGTCGCGGCGATTGCGTATCTGCACAGCCGCGGCGGCTTCGATCTCGTGCTGTTCGTGACCGCGATCATCGCCTTCGTCTTCTTCGCCGCGACATTCGTGCTGGCGCTGCTGGTTGCAAAGCCTGAAAGCGAACGGGCGGCGGCGCCGCAGCCCGCGGAGTAGCGCCCAGTTTACGCGCCCTTTTCGGCCAGCCGCTTCTCCAGCCGCGCGATATTCTCGAACAGGCGGCGGCTGGTGAGCTGCAGAAAGTAGAAACCGAATTTCGGATTCTGGAAATAGAGTTGCCGCACCTGGTCGTAGGTGATGCGAAGGGTGTCCGCGTTCTTGACGCATTCGATGGTCTGGGTGCGGATCTGGTCGGGGGCGAGCAAGCCGAGCTCGCCGAGCACCTGGCCGGCCCCGATCGGAATGCCAAGCTCCATCACCTTGAATTCACCCGACACCACGAAATACATGGAATCGGCCTGATCGCCCTTGCGGAACAGCGTTTCGCCGGCTGTGACCGGTTGTCTGGTCGTGAACGGCTTCAGCCAATCCATGTTGAGATCGCCGGCCGTGGCGGCACCAACTTGCCGCACCAGCGTCAGCATCTGCTGCAGCCGGAAGACGTTGAGCGGCAGTAACGCGATATGAAGGATCAAAACCGGATAGGCGGGAGCGACGTAGCCGTAAGCGACGAAGAACGCGCTGCTGCAGATGCCCACGATCCGCAGAGGGATTATGGTTTTCATCGAAAATGTCATGAAAACAAGGACGGCGGCGATGTAGCCCAAGGCATCGGCGAAACTGAGACTCATCTTGATTTCTTTTCCGGTTCAATCGGTTGCGTGCGCAACCTAGGCAATTGCGCGCACGGATTGCAATGGGCGTTTGGCGAAAGCCTTCAGAAAAGCGGCGGCACGATATTGTCGATCTTGGCGCCCGTCCGCTCATGCACAATCTCGGCGATGCGCTGGCGGTGGCAATGCGCGACATCGCGCTCAAAGCAGAGGAGGCACGCGCGCGTGCCGCTCTGTACAATCGCGAGCAATTCAGCCATCGCTTCTTTCGCTTCCGGCGTCTTCAATTGCCGTTCGTAGATCTTCCACAGGGTCTTGAGATCGCCGGACCGTGCCGCAGCGCGGCCTTCGGCCGGCGTGCCGAGCTTCTGCAAGTGCAAATAGCCGATGCCGTGTTCGTCGAGCGTCGCTGCGAGCTGACGCTTGGAAAAGCCGGGCTTGCGCGAGGCGGCGACCGCGCGGACATCGACCAGCAGCTTGACCTTGGCGCGCTTCAACTCGCCGATCAGCGCATCCGGGACTGCCTGTTCGTAGCCGATGGTGAAAAGGACGGGCGTTGGCTTTTGCGTTTTCTTTGACGCTTTCTTGGCCATCACTTCACCCGTTCGATCAGCGCCATGGCCGCGGCCGGTGCGCGCACCTTGGCCTCATGGATGAAATAGATGAAAGCGTCGCGCGGCGCTTTCGCCGGCGCGTCCGTTGCGACATGCGGAAGGTCCTTCGGATCGGTGCCGTCCGCCCAGAACTTCGCGCGCTTCGCCCATTCGTCCAGCGCTTTCGGCGGATAGCCGGTCTTGAGCTTCTCTTCTCCGCGCTGCAGCCGCGCATAGACAAAGTCGCCGGTGATGTCCGCGATCGCCGGATAGGTGTCGTGCTCCGCGAACACGACCGGTGTCTTGAATTCGCGCAGCAATTTGACGAAGGCGGGCGTGCAGAAGGAATCGTGGCGCACCTCGACGGTGTGGCGCAGTGGCGCCTTGCCGATTTTCGCCGGCAGGAGCTCGAGAAATTTTCCGAAATCCGTTTCGTCGAATTTCTTGGTCGGCGCGAACTGCCAGAGCAGGGGGCCCAGGCGATCGCCGAGCTCGGTGATACCGGAGTCCAGGAAACGTTTGATGGA
>CAYJNT010000234.1:0-5470 GCA_964370945.1 uncultured Hyphomicrobiales bacterium
CGGCAGCGAACTCGCCGCGATGTACACGACCTGCCCGTCGCAGTCTCAATCGGCGTCGGCGGCAGCGCCCTGACTTTTCAAGGATCCTGTGACGGATTTCCCATGTCGCCGCCACGCCAGCGGCCCGGCGTCACGCCGGTCACGCGCTTGAAGGCGCGCTTGAATGCCGCTTCCGATTCATAGCCGACATCCGCGGCGATGGCGGCGAGACTGTCGTCGTTGTTTCGCAGACGATCGGCGGCGAGCTGCATGCGCCAGCCGGTCACATACTCCATCGGAGCCTGCCGCATGATTGCGTTGAACCGTTCGCCCAGGACCGTGCGCGAGGTGCCTGTCTCGCGGGCAAGATCGTCCACTGTCCAGCGGCGCACGGGATCACCATGCACGAATTGCAGTGCGCGGCCGAGGATCGGATCGTTGAGCGCCGCGAACCAGCCCGTTGCACTGGCCGGAAGCTTCGCCGCGTAGCGGCGCAACACTTCGACGAACAGCATTTCCATCAAGCGCCCGAGCATGAGTTCGGTCCCCGGCGCGGCGGTGTCCGCCAGCGCCAAGATTTCTCTGACCGTGGCTGTCAGGAGAGCGCTGACTTTGTCGTCGCCCGTCCGGTCGATCCACAATGGCGGCAACGTGCGAAAGACCGGCGTGAACAGGAATTCCGACGATTCGATGAACCCACACACTATGCGGGTCGCCTCGCCGCCGCCGCCGTGGTTGACGGTCCACATTCCCTTGACGGGACCGGGGCGAATGACATCGGCGGCAAGCGCCATTTCCGCATTCTCGCCGTTCCAGAATTGTGCGCGTCGGCAAACGGCAGCAGCAGGATGTCACCGGCCGATACCGTCCTTCGTTCTCCCGTTGCAATCTCGATGGTGCAGGCGCCGGCCGACATCAGGTGAAAGACGCTGATGTGGCGCAGGTGCGCCATTGGTGTGCGTTCATCGTATCGCTTGGGACTGACGATCCCGAACGGGGTGGAAAAGCGGGCGTCGAGAAAAACTGATCCGGTCAGGCGCACGGTCCGCAGCATCTCGGCGAGCACATCGTAATCACCGCGGGCGCTTTCCGGCGTAGCTGCAACTGAAGGCGGCATCCCGGTCATTGAGAGGATAGGCTCTCGAAAATATTCATCAGCCACCAAAAGCGCCGGCCCGTCGCCTGGCCCTCAAAACACTAGCTGATGGAGACCATCGTGTTCAAGGAATTCGCCGCCCGGCCGCGCATTCTGGCAACCGCATGCGCGAGCCTGGTTCTCGCCTTGAGCGTTCAAGATCGCGCATTCGCCGCGAAAACGGTCCAAGAGTGCGGCGTCGATCACAAAGTTTGCTACACGATTGCTTGCAAAGCTGAAGGAGAATGGTGTTTTCGCCAATGCGATGCAGCGCTTTTCGCCTGCATCGAGAAGGCGACGGGCGGAGCCAAAGTCGATACGCCCCCTGATCCGATCCATCCGAAGGGTGGCCATACTCACACGCCGCCGACCGGAGGCACGAAGGATCCGAAGGATCCGAAGAAACCGCCGAAGACCGGCGAGCACACGCCGCCGACCGGCGGCACCAAGGCCGATCCGAAGAAACCCCCGAAGGTGAATGACCCACGGGCGCCGAGCGGCGGCGGTGTCTTCCATCCGAAGACGTCGGGAGCCGGCACAAGCGGACCGATCCTGCGCACGAACGGCGCACCGTCACCAATCCAGAAATCCAGCGGCGGAAACGGCCCGAGCTCCGGGTCCATCAACGGACGGCGCTAGCGGGACGGCGCGTCCGTGTCTGCCAGCGAATGCCCGCTTGTGTTCGCTGGCAGACACTCTCGCAACAACTCGAAACAGAAAGAGAAAATACCATGCGTAAGTCTGCCTCACCTGCCGAACGACCGGAAAGCCTGGCGACAAGGGCACTATCCTTGGAGGCAAGATTGACGGTCCGCTTGCTAATGCCGGCGGCACCAAGGGCGATCCGAAGAAGCCGCCGAAGGTGAACGACCCGCGCGCCCCGCTGGGCGGCGGTGTCTTCCATCCAAAGGCGTCGGGCACGGGCAATGCTGGGCTGATCCTGCTTCGCACCAGCGGCGCAAGCCAACCGAACTTGAAATCAAACGGCGCGAGCGGACCGAGCATCAGGTCCGGCGGCAAGCATTAGCGCAGCACCGCGCTCACTAGCTCCGCCGGCGAATGGATCGTCGGCGGCAGATCACTCGACGAATTCCACGCAACCACAACCTCAGGAGAGAAAGTCATGAACTCTGTAGTCACGTCTCGAAAGTCCACCATCCTGGCTGCCGCTCTGGCGAGCCTCACGGCGGGGGCATTCTTCTTCGCTGCCGATTCAGCCGATGCCGCGCCGCACGCGCCCGTTGGCGACGTCGCTCAACTGTCGACGCGAACTGCCGGCGGTCCGATCAAGGTCGGGGGTGTGTGCTGGACCGAGACCGATCGCAGCCGCGGCTTTGGCTACTACGACCTCTGCGATTCCTACTCGGCCCACGTGCGTTCCCGCTCGCAATTCTACGACGAACACGCCAACGGCGGCGATGGTGGAAGCGGCGATGGTGGCAGTGGCGGTGACGGCGGCGGCGAGAAGTAAGTTTTGTCGCAACTCGTTTCACCACTGAGACCAGGAAACCGCTCGTCGTTGGCTCCAGCTAGCAAGAAGCGGCACTAACCAAGCATCACGTTTCACCAACTCCGTCGGCGGAAGCAAGCAAGCCTTCGCCGGCAGAGCACTCAGACGACCAACCCCCAACCCTGAAAGAGAAAGCTATGTCTATCATCAAGTCGAAAGTCGCTTTGGTCGCGATCGGCATTGCGAGCGTCGTGCTTGCCGGATCGATCGCCCCGGCCGCTGCCGGCAAAGGCAAACACGGTGGCCACCACGGCAAGCACGACAATCCACCGCAGAATCCCGGTCCGATCGGGCCGCTGCCGAAGCCGCCGGCTCCACCGGTGATCGGCCAGGACCAGTGGCACGCGGCCCCGACGCCGGTCGTGGTTCGCGATCATCGTCCGCAGCCTATCGTTCGCGATCATCAGAAGAAGCCGGATGTCCGCGACCATCGCGCCAGCGCAAAGACGAGCGAGAAGAAGGTGTCCCAGAGCAAGAACGGCCCCCTGACCACGTGCCCCTCTTGCCCGCACTGAACGCCTTTCAAGTCCAGAACATCTCAGGAGAGAAAGTCATGAACCCTGTCATCAAGTCGAAAGTCGCCATGCTCGCGCTCGGCATTGCTGCCGCTGCGCTGGTATCCGTTGCCCCGGCTTCGGCCGGTAAATCCGGCTCGCAAGGTGGTGGCCAGTATCGGGCCACGACGAGCCTCACACCCAAGCCGCCGATGGTTCGCGATCATCGGCCCGCGGTCGTGCGCGACGCGCGCGCGGAAAAAGCCGCGGTGAACCCGGCCAACACGTCCGGTGGTGTGAAAGTCGCGTCGTACGGTAGCCGCGGCGGCGTGCAATGCCTTGGCAACATGTGCGGCCTGAAGAAGACGATCAACGAGGCCAAGCGCATCGCCATCAAGCGCACCATCCCGCGCTGAAGCCTGCACCAGGCCATCGAACAGTCCCCCCCAACGGACGGCGCTAGCGGAACGGCGCCATCCAAGGTCTGCCGGCGAATGCTCCCTGCGTTCGCCGGCAGACACCCTGACATCAACCCCGCGATGCGCGCGCACATCGCAATCTGATTGGAGGATTATCATGAGCAGCCTGTCTCTCACAGCCGCGCTCGCGACGGCGCTGCTGCCGGTCTCGATCGCGGTGGCCACGTTGCCCGACACCATCGCCGCGCCGGGCGAAATCCTGGTAGCGACCGTCCAGGCGCAAGGCGCACAGATCTATGAATGCAAGGCGGACGCCGCCGGCAAGCTCGCCTGGCAATTCCGCGAGCCGATCGCCACGCTGTTCGCGGACGGCAAGACCGTCGGCCGCCACTATGCCGGCCCGAATTGGGAAATGGCCGATGGCAGTACCGTCACCGGCAAGCTCGCCGGACGTGCGCCGGGCGCAACGTCCAAAGACATTCCACTCTTGAAGCTCGACGTGTCATCGCGCCGCGGCGCCGGCTTGCTCGCAGACGTAACCACGATCCAGCGCCTCAATACCAGAGGCGGGGCGGCCGAAGGCGCGTGCGAAACGGCAGGTGCGTTCCTGAGCGTGCCGTATGCGGCGGAGTACACCTTCCACAGAAAAGCGCGCTGACCTCAGCGGCCGAACCAACGGAGACTGACAATGAAAAATCTTCGCTACACCAGAACCGCGATCGCTGCGATCGCGCTCGCGCTCTTCGCCGCAAGCCTGATGTCATCCGCCGCCGATGCCGCCAAGAGCGCCGGAAACAACATGTCGTCGGCACAAGCCGGCATGGCTCGCATCGGCGGCAACATTCGCGCCAACGAAGTGCGGGCGCCAAACCCGACCGCGAAGAAAGCCGTCCCGCCCTGCAAAGGCCATCACTGCCACTGGCAGCACCAGCACTGACCACACCGCCATCTTCAGATTCAATCAAAGGAACACAGCGATGAACATCCAAGCCCCCGTCCCCGCCTGCGTCGATCTCGCCACGATCAAGGCCCGCCAGCAGGCGGCCTGGTCGTCCGGCGACTATGCCGTCGTCGGGACCACGCTCCAAATCGTCGGCGAGATGCTCTGCGAGGCGGTCGATCTGCGCAGCAACCAGCGCGTGCTCGATGTCGCCGCCGGCAACGGCAATGCAACACTCGCCGCGGCGCGGCGCTTCGCCGACGTCGTGTCGACAGACTATGTCGGCGCGCTGCTCGATCGCGCTCGCGCACGCGCGATCGCCGAGCGGCTGCCGATCGTCTTCCAGGAGGCGGATGCGGAAGATCTGCCCTTTGCGGATGCGAGCTTCGATGTCGTGCTGTCGACCTTCGGTGTCATGTTCACGCCGGACCACGAGCGCGCGGCGAACGAGCTCATGCGCGTCTGCCGCGCGGGCGGCAAGATCGGTCTCGCCAACTGGACGCCGGACAGCTTCGTCGGGAGGCTGTTCAAGACCATCGGCAAGTATGTTCCGCCTGCGCCGGGCGTGAAGTCACCGGCTTTGTGGGGCAGCAAGACTCATCTCGACGTTCTGTTCGGCTCCAAAGCAATCGTCGAAGCGGAGAGCAAGGATTTTGTTTTCCGCTACAAGTCGTGCGAACACTGGCTCGAAGTCTTCCAGACTTACTACGGCCCGGTCCACAAGGCGTTTGCGGCGATCGACCCGAAAACCCGCGAGAGGCTGAAGGCCGATCTCTCTACGACCTGATCGACGAATTCAATATCGCGGCGGACGGCACGCTTGTCGTTCCGGGCGAATATCTGGAGGTCGTCATCACCAAGTGACGCGCATGAAGAATTCCGGGAGTCGGCTCCGATTCAGTCTCGTCGGACCCGACTCCCGGATTCGTGCGAAGTCGCTAATAGGCGCCCCAATAGCGGGTCGCCTGATAGTAATCGTGAATTTTGATCTCT
>CAYJNT010000235.1:0-5431 GCA_964370945.1 uncultured Hyphomicrobiales bacterium
CCGTAGCCCTTGATCAGGGCGGCGAGATAATCCGGGCCCTGCTCCTGATATTGCGTGAACACGTCGATCACGAACCAGGGGAAGCCGCGCTCATAGGTGCGCGCCTTGGCCATCACCGAGAGATCCGGCGGATAGGCGCCGCCGTTGGCCGCGCGCGCCGCGTTCTCGTTCGGGAACGGCGACGGGAAGCGGTCGGCCGGACGCCCCGCGCGCTCGAACATGTCGCCGGCATCGTTGGGGCCGTCCTTGATCTTGTATTCGGCGGCGACCGCCGCGGCCTGCGCGACCGAGAAGCCGGGGCCGCCCGCTTCCGCCAGATTGCGGAACGACAGCAGCGCCAGACCATGGCAATTCTGGCAGACCTCGCGATAGACCTTGAAGCCGCGCTGCAATTGCGCGCGGTCGTATTTTCCGAACGGACCCGAGAACGACCATTTCTCGCGCGGCGGGGCTTCCTGGCCTTCTGCAGCGGCGGCGAGGGAAACGAAGCCGGCGGTCAGCGCGGCGGAGATCGTCAAAGTGAGGAAGGCGCGATTGAACGTCATGGCGTCTTGATCCTCAAACCTTGACCTTGGCCGAGGCGGGGCTGAGCACCGCCTCCGAGATTGAATTTGGCACGGGCTTTGTTTTCTCGAACATGCCGAGCAGCGGCAGGATGATCAGGAAGTGCGCGAAATAGTAAGCGGTGAGAATGCGCGCCGCGATCACGTAGCCGCCTTCGGCGGGCTTGGCGCCGAGCCATCCGAGCAGGATGCAGACCGCGAAGAAGATCCAGAAGAATTGCCTGAACAGCGGCCGATAGCGCGCCGAACGCACCTTCGAAGAATCGAGCCACGGCAGGAAGGCGAGGATGAAGATAGACGCGAACAGCGCGATGACGCCGAGGAGCTTGTTCGGGATCGCCCGCAGGATCGCGTAGAACGGCAGGTAATACCATTCCGGAACGATGTGCGTCGGCGTCACCGCCGGATTGGCCGGGATGTAATTGTCGGCGTGGCCGAGATAGTTCGGCAGGTAGAACACGAACCAGGCGAACATCACGCAGAACACCGACATCATGAAGCCGTCCTTCACGGTCGCGTAGGGCGTGAACGGTACCGTTTCCTTGTCGCCTTTCGGCTCGATACCGGTCGGATTGTTCTGGCCGGACACATGCAGCGCCCAGACATGCAAGACCACGACGCCCGCGATCGCGAAGGGCAGAAGATAATGCAGCGAGAAGAAGCGGTTGAGCGTCGGATTGCCGACGGCGTAACCGCCCCACAGCAGCGTCGTGATCGTGTCGCCGATCAGCGGGATCGCCGTGAAGAAATTGGTGATGACGGTCGCGCCCCAGAAGCTCATCTGGCCCCAGGGCAGCGTGTAGCCGAGGAAGCCGGTCGCCATCATGAGCAGGTAGATAATGACGCCGAGAATCCAGAGGATTTCGCGCGGCTCCTTGTAGGAGCCGTAATACATGCCGCGGAACATGTGAATATAGACGGCGATGAAGAACATCGACCCGCCGTTGGCATGCAGGTAGCGCAACAGCCAGCCGTAATTCACGTCGCGCATGATGTGCTCGATCGAATTGAAGGCCATGTCGGCATGCGGCGTGTAGTGCATCGCGAGCACGACGCCGGTGACGATCTGCGCGCCGAGCAGGAACGACAGGATGCCGCCGAAGGTCCACCAGTAATTCAGGTTGCGCGGCGTCGGGTAAGCGACGAACGAGGAATGGACGAGCCCCCCGATCGGAAGCCGGCGTTCCATCCATTTCATGAACGCGCTTTGCGGCTGGTAGGTCGAATGTCCGCTCATGGCCGAACCTTCAAAATGAAAATGATGTGTGCGTCAGCCGATCTTGATCTTGGTATCGGTGACGAATTCGTAGGGCGGCAGCTCCAGATTCGACGGCGCCGGGCCGGAGCGGATACGTCCGGAGGTGTCGTAGACCGAGCCGTGGCACGGGCAGAAGTAACCGTCATATTGACCCTGATGCGCGATCGGGATGCAGCCAAGATGGGTGCAGATGCCGATCAGCACCTGCCACTGGTCGTGGCCCGGCTTGACGCGCGCCTGGTCGGGCTGCGGATCGGGCAAGGTCGCGACATTGACGTTGCGCGCCTCGTCGATCTCTTTCTTGGTGCGGTGGCTGATGAAGATCGGCTTGGCGCGCCAGAACACCTTGATCACCTGGCCCTCGGCGATCGGCGCAAGATCGACCTCGATCGGCGCGCCGGCGGCGATGGTCGAGGCATCCGGATTCATCTGGGAGATCAGCGGCCAGCTGACCGCGGCGGCACCGACCGCGCCGACGGCGCTGGTTGCAATATAAAGAAAGTCGCGGCGTGTGTGTCCCGCCGAAGACATGGTCGTCACAGATAATCTCCCCGTCGCGCCGAAAGAATCCGACCGGTCTGGAAGCCGTCAGGACCTAAAGTGTCGCCGAAGGCAGCGGGCGGGCCGGGCACAGCTGATCCTGCAAGGGGATAGCGCGATCCGACGGCCCGTTTATTGGCACCCTTGTAAAGGTAGTGCAAGAGCGTGTTCGCAACGATGATAAAAAGCCGCACAAATCGTTCGTCTAACACCGGTTTTCGCCCTTGCGGCGTGCCGGGAATGAGGGTCTGACGCGTCTCATGCAGCTTGCGCTTTACGAGCCGGACATCCCACAAAATACCGGAACGATTCTGCGGCTTTGCGCCTGTCTTGGCGTGACCGCGCATCTGATCGAGCCGGCCGGCTTCCCGGTCTCCGACCGCCACTTCCGCCGCTCGGGGATGGACTATCTCGATGCGGTAACGATCGAGCGGCATGCCTCGTTCGCGGCCTTCGACGAATGGCGAAGGTCGCGGAATTTGCGCCTGGTGCTGTTCTCGACGCGCGCCGCGACGCCCTATCTGCAGCACGCCTTCGGGGCGAACGACATTCTCCTGTTCGGCCGGGAATCGGCCGGCGTGCCGGACCCGGTGCACGATGCCGCCGACGCGCGCCTCATCATCCCCATGCGGGCGGGCCTGCGCTCGGTCAATGTGGCGATGGCCGCGGCCATGGCCTTGGGGGAAGCGCTGCGGCAAACCGGCGGCATCGGCTAGAGTATTGATGCCATGAACACCGCCCTCCCCGATCCCACAACCCTCGATGCCCGCAAGGCCAAAGCCCGCGCGTGGTTCGAGAGCCTGCGCGACGATATCTGCGCAGCGCTCGAGGCGCTGGAAAACCTGCTCCCGCCGGGCGCGCCGAATTCGGACCGCGGCGCCGGCAGCTTTGTGCGCACGCCATGGGAGCGCACGGATCACACCGGGGCGCAACCGATCTCGGATTCACCCGAGATCGGCAATGTAACCGCCGGGTCGGCCAAGGCCGACCCGATTGGCGGCGGCGGAGTGATGTCGATCATGAAGGGCCGCGTGTTCGAGAAAGTCGGCGCGCATGTCTCGACCGTGTTCGGCGAATTCGCGCCGGAATTCCGCAAGGAAATTCCTGGCGCCGACACCGATCCGCGGTTCTGGGCGTCGGGCATCTCGCTGATCGCGCATCCGCGCAACCCGAATGTGCCGGCCGTGCATATGAACACGCGCTTCGTCGTGACCACCAAAGCCTGGTTCGGCGGCGGCGCGGACCTCACCCCCGTGCTCAGCAAACGCCGCACGCAGGCCGACCGCGACACGATCGATTTCCATGCGGCGATGAAAAAGGCTTGCGACGCGCACGCGGCAATCGCGCTTTACGACAAATACAAGTCATGGTGCGACGAGTATTTCTATCTGAAGCACCGTAAGGAGCCGCGCGGCATCGGCGGTATCTTTTTTGACTGGCACAATTCCGGCGATTGGGACGCGGATTTCGCCTTCACGCAATCGGTCGGACGCGAATTCAGGGACATTTATCCGCAACTCGTGCGGCGCAATTTCGCGCTCGCCTATGGCGACGCCGAGCGCGAGGAACAGCTCGTGCGGCGCGGACGCTATGTCGAATTCAATCTGCTTTACGACCGCGGCACGATTTTCGGTCTGCGCACCGGCGGCAATGTGGATTCGATCCTGTCGTCGCTGCCGCCGGAAGTGAAATGGCCCTGACAGTCAGTGGCGATGGGTCGCCGCCGCCGTTTCGCCGGTCGCAAGCTCGCGCCACGATTGCCGCAGGATCTGCGACGACGACCACAGGAACAGGCTGGCCATGATCGCGGCCACGATCAAGTCGGGCCATTTCGTCACCGTGCCCCACACGCCGAGCGCCGCGAGCATCACCGCGACATTGCCGATGGCGTCGTTACGCGAGCAGAGCCAGACCGAGCGCACATTCGCGTCGCCATCCTTGTAACGCATCAAAAGGAGCACGCTCGCGACATTCGCGGCGAGCGCGAGAAAGCCGACGACGCCCATGATGTCCGCGCGCGGCAATCCCAGAATGAGAACGTGATAAGCGGTCGACCCGAACACCCACAATCCCATCAAGGTGAGGCTCACGCCCTTGGCGAAGGCGGCCCAGGCGCGCACCGGAACGGAGGCGCCGATCACCGCCAAGCTTATTCCATAGGTCGCGGAATCGCCGAGAAAATCGAGGGCATCCGCCTGCAGGGCTCGCGATCCGGCGAGCGCGCCGGCGCTCATCTCCACGATGAACATGGCGGCGTTGATCGCGATCACAAGCCACAACCGGCGTTTGTAGTCCGCCGACAAACCCTCAAACGTCGCCTTCTGGCCGCAGCAACTCGCGCTCATGTCGATCCCCTTGAATGCGAACCACATGTAAGAAGCAAGCTTGCTGTTACACAATCACACTTGTGACGGTGTTACGCAGAACTCTGCGAGCCACGCCTAACGCTTCGCCAATGTGAGATCCGCCGGCGTGATCAGCACGCCGAAGTGTTCGCACCAGATCACGACACTGGCATATGTCACGTCGACGCCTTCGGGAATTGGATAGCGCTAGTGTCCCGTAGCGCTGGTGTCCCGATTCCGAAGTTCGTTTACGAGAATGCCGCAGAATGAAGCAAACTTCGGAATCGGGACACCAGAGTCTGATCCATCTGCATTGAACACGCGGTTCCCTATTCGGCCTCACCCTGAGGAGCATTGCGAAGCAATGCGTCTCGAAGGACACAAGTCGGGTATACCCGACTTGTGAGTTATAACTGCTCGATCTCGGGTAGACCCGAGATCGAGTGGCCGACCCCATCCTTCGAGACGGCCAACTGATCTCGGGTATACCCGAGATCAGCACTTTAGATGCGCAAGTCGGGTAAACTCGACTTGCGTGCGGCCGCCTCAGGATGAGGTCGGAGCGGAAAATGGTTCGTTCATAAGCACTGACCTTTCCCTTGCCCCCATGGATCGGATCGGACGGATTGGCGTGAATGAAAGTTCCGGTCCGCGCTGCGCCCGTTCCGAAGTTCGCTTCATTCCCGCCCGATTAACGTTTCAGTAACGGATGCAGCCTAGTTGAG
>CAYJNT010000236.1:0-2175 GCA_964370945.1 uncultured Hyphomicrobiales bacterium
TAGACGTAGAACAGCTTCTCGCCGTGGATCTGGAAGAAGAAATTCTCGTCGCTGTCGGCATGGAACGGCGTCGTCGAATGCGGCGACGACACGAAGATGAAGCCCTGCAGGTCTTCGAAGCCGGCACCCTTCAGGTTGTCGAAGCCGCGGTCGCGGGCGACTGCCATCAGCGTGTCCTCGACCAGGGCCCGATAGGCCGGATGCGTCTCGATCTGCTTGAGCACCATCCATGCGCCGGCGGTCTCGATCTGGTGGACGATCGTCACCGGATCGAGCTCGACGAGCGGCGTCTCCTCCGGCTTCTGGCTGACAGCTGCCGTGCCGGCATTGTATTCGATCCGGTCGCGCGGCAATTCGCGCACCAGCGAGGCGATGCGAGGCAGGGTCAGCAACGGATTACCCGTGAAGCCGTGCTTCAGCGCGAAGGTCTTGTGCGGAAACAGTTCGGTGAACGCCTTCGGGTCGGAGGATTTCATGAAGCTCACGACGATTTCTCCCTGAGATTTCGCAAGGGACGGGCGAGCCGGCGTGCCTGCTCGCGCGCGACAGCGCGGCCGGCGATGACGCCGGACAGAATGTTGGTGGCGAGATTGTTCGGCTGTGTCGGCGCAAACAGGTGGCAGAGCGGCTGACGGCCGCGCCAGACGTGATTGATCATCGGATGATCGGCGTCGGCGGTGGAATCGACGTCGTCGATCCCGGAATCCTCGCAATAATGCCGCGTCAGATCGAGCGTGAGCTGCACACCGGGCGAATTGCGCGCCTGCATCTCGTCGATCGCGATCTTGAAGAAGTAGGCGCGGCGCTGGTGACGCAGCAGAAGCCCGCACGCTACCGGCTTGCCGCCATGCGCGAGCGTCGCAATCTCGAATTGGCCACCGATCTCGGGTCTACCCGAGATCGGCGATTCAAAAGCGCCCAAGTCGGCTATAGCCGACTTGGGAGTCGCCGTGAGCGCCATCGCGGCTTCGCGAATGAAGCGGTGATCGCCGTCATGCTGGGCGAGCGCGGTGCCGCGCTCGCCTTTCCAGCCTTTCGATTCCAGATCGAGAAACGTGTCGAGCGCGGACGAGATCTCGTCCGGGGAGCGCGCCATGCGGAAATCGACCGGGCCGGAATCGGCGAGGCGATTGCGCTGACGGCGAAGCTCTTTCAGTTTTTTCGCGCCGAGGGCCTCGCGCAGCAGCGTTGCGGCGTCGCCGCGGGCATCGAGCCGCGCGCGCTCCTGGGCCTCATGGATGTGCGGGCGGATATTGCGCCGGGCGAGCGCGCCGTTGATTGCGGCGGCGGCCGGACCATCCTGCGCGAGATGCGGGAACAGGATCGCGCCAGCGCCGGCGCGCCGCGCGGCATCGAGCAGGCCGCCGGCCGCTTGCTCGGCAGCATCGCGGTCAAGGAGCGGGGTCGTCAGCGGCGCATAGGCCTGCCATGCGACGAAAACAGGGATCGGCAATTTCAGCGCGCGCCAGGCCGAGACGACGGGCAGTAATCCGATCAGCTTTTTCTGTTCGGGTCCGTCCCAGACCAGCAGCGCTTTGGCGCCGGTGCGGCCGCGCGCATGCGCCGAGACTGCGCGGGCCCAGGCCGGCTGATAGAAAGCGTTGGGTTCGATGGCGCAAGCCGCGAGCTGCGACCAGACGCGCAGCGGCACTTTGGCGAGATCGGCAAGCTCAATCGTGTTGCCGCGTGCCGGCGGGGCAAGATCGCTGATCGCGGGCGCGAGGCGTGGTGCGTCGAAGACCGGCAAAGACGGCCGGTCGAGCTCCGCTCGGAGCATCAATTTGCTGTTGCGCATCGTCTCGCCGCTTCAAGGAATTCGCGGCAAATCTAGTCTCCGCCGGCGGAAAGCGGGTTAATTCAACTGGTTTCCGATCGCTTTTCGAGCCGTCAAGGTTATCGAGCCGTAAAGCCGTTCGCTCGACATTGATTGAATTCGCAGGGACGTTGTTTGCAGGATGGATGGCATGATGGGCGCTTCCTGGACTCAAGACTTCGAAGCGTAAAAGCCATGCCATCTGCCAACTCGCCCGCCGTCAGCGTTGTCGTGCCCTGCTACAACGGCGCCCGCTTCATCGACGGGCTGCTTGCGACCCTCGCGGCGCAGACCTTCCGCGATTTCGAGATCATCATTGTCGACGACGGCTCGAACGAGGAGACGCGCGCAAAGCTTGCGAC
>CAYJNT010000236.1:2275-5368 GCA_964370945.1 uncultured Hyphomicrobiales bacterium
GTCAGCAGCGAAGGCATGTTGTTGAGCCACTGCTCGGCGCGTCATGCCGCGATCTGGCGCTATATCCGTGCCAAGCATCGCGACGCCTATCGGCTGCCGGACATCCTGCGGCTGTGGTGGGCGGCGCGGGGAACCGAACACATCCCGCTTCCGGTCGCGCTCGGCATCCTGACGCTGGCGCAGTTCCCGGACCGCTGGTTCACCGCGATCATGGGGTTGTACCGCTACGGACGGCTGTTCACCCAGGGCTGGCGGACGAGCGCGCCCGGCGTTTAGACTTCCCGGCAGAATGCTTGCTCCCGATCTTCCATCCGCCATCGCGCGGCTGCGCGACCTGATCGACCGGTCTGCCGTGATCCAGCCCTTCACCGGGGCGGGGATCTCGACCGAGTGCGGAATTCCAGATTTCCGCTCGCCGGGCGGCCTCTGGACCAAGACCCAGCCGATCCCGTTCGATCAATTCGTGGCCAGCGCCGACATGCGTGACGAAGCGTGGCGGCGTCGCTTCGCGATGGACAAGCATTTTGCATCTGCGAAGCCCGGCCGCGGGCATCTCGCGCTCGCAAGCCTGTACCGCTCCGGCAAAGTGCCGGCGGTCATCACGCAAAACATCGACAACCTGCACCAAGCATCTGGTTTTTCAGCCGGTGATGTCGTCGAGCTGCATGGCAACACCACCTACGCGACGTGCCTGTCGTGCGAGAAACGCTACGAATTGTCCTGGGTGAAGGAGAAATTCTCTTCATCGGAGGGCCGCGCGCCCGATTGCGCATGCGGCGGCTACATCAAGACCGCGACAGTATCGTTCGGGCAGGCCATGCCGCAGCACGAAATGGCACGCGCGGAAGAACTGAGTTCGACTTGCGATCTTTTCGTCGCCATCGGTTCGTCGCTTGTCGTCTGGCCGGCTGCCGGCTTTCCGCTTCACGCGAAACGAAACGGCGCGAAGCTCGTGATTATCAACCGCGAGCCGACCGATTTCGATGAAATCGCCGATCTTGTCGTCCATCACGACATCGGCGAGGCGCTCGGGCCGTTCGTCGCCCACTGATTCGAGCGCCTGCAACTTTATGCACAGGCAAATTCACAACGAATGCGCAAGGGCATTTTTCCGCTTTTACGTTTGCGGACCGGTGTTAGTCTTAACTCATAGAGATTCGTTCAAGCGCCCGGCAAGAGGCGCCAATCAGCGGCGGCTCGCGACGTCATGGCGTCCGACGGCATCGGTCCAAAAGGACCAAGTATGGGCTACGGTCTGGGGCTGGACCGGAACGCCGGGGTCGCAGATGAAGCGGCCGCGAATCTCATCGAAATCTCCGGCTTCATCAAATGGTTCGACGTATCGAAGGGATTCGGTTTCGTCGTTCCTGACAACGGAATGCCGGACATCCTGCTGCACGTGACCTGCCTGCGGCGAGACGGATTCCAGACGGCTTATGAAGGCGCGCGCGTTGTCTGTGAAGTGCTGCAGCGCCCCAAGGGCCTGCAGGCCTTCCGCGTGCTGTCGATGGATGAATCGACCGCGATCCATCCGGCGCAGATGCCGGCGCCACGCACGCATGTGACGGTGACGCCGACCAGCGGACTGGAGCGCGCCGTGGTAAAATGGTTCAACCGTTTGCGCGGCTTCGGATTTCTATCGCGCGGCGAGGGAACACCGGATATCTTCGTGCATATGGAGACGCTGCGCCGCTACGGTATTGCCGAATTGCGGCCGGGGCAGACGGTTCTGGTCCGGTTCGGCCCGGGTCCGAAGGGCCTGATGGCCGCGGAGGTGCAACCGGACGGTGGACCGCATGGCCCGGCGTCGCATTGAGGGCATGATCCCGAAAAGCAGGAACCCGTTTTCGGACAAGATCATGCTCAAACAATAGGTTTTGGATCGAGACACGTTGTGTTTTTGTTCCTGGATCGGAGTATGGCCCGGCGGCGCCTTGTGATGGCGGCCGCCGTTGTTGTTTTCGCGTCTTGGGCCGCTCCGGCCCCAGCCGCGGAGATGCAAACCCTCGAAATCGCTACCGCGGGCGGCGTGCACAGCTTCTCTGTGGAGTTTGTCGCCAATGACGCCGACCGCGCCAAGGGGCTGATGTTCCGCCGCGAATTGCCGGAGGGGCAGGGCATGCTGTTCGATTTCGATCGGGACCAGGACATCGCGATGTGGATGAAAAATACCTACATCTCGCTGGACATGATTTTTATCACTGGCGACGGCCGCATCCGCCGGATCGCGGAGAATACGGAGCCGCTCTCGCTCGCGACCATTCCGTCAGGCGGTCAGGTGCGCGGCGTGCTCGAAGTGATCGCCGGCACGGCGAAAAAATTCGGAATCAAGCCCGGCGACCGGGTGGCGCATCCGATCTTTACGCGACGCTAGCCAAGTCCGACGCACTGTCATGCCCATCGCCGATCTCGGGTTTACCCGAGATCGGGCAGTGTCAAGCGCACAAGTCGGGTAGACCCGACTTGTGATGTTCGAGACGCGCTGCTCCGCAACGCTGCACGCTCTTTTTTTCCGTCCGCCGCGTCACAATCCGGGGGGCGCGCTCGTCATAGGCTTGGAGGCGTCATGCGCATGACGCGAGACGACGAAAGGTTCCGATGTCCCCATTCAAGACGGCGTTCTCAGCAGGAGTATTGATCATCATGAGCACCCTTATGCCTGCGACCGCACAGGCGCAGGAGACGAAAGTCAAACTGACCATCGTCAATCCCAAGACCCTCTACGACCCGGCGCCGAACGGCTACAGCCATGCCGTTGTTGCGTCAGGCGGCCGGCGCATCGTCATGATCGCCGGGCAGGGCGGTGAGGATGCGAGCGGCAGACTTTCGCCGCGCTTTGCCGATCAGGTGAAACAGGCCTACGCCAATCTGCGCCGGGTGCTTGACGCGGTTGGCGCCAGGCCCGGCCAGGTCGCAAAACTCACGACCTATGTGGCCGGCTACGAGCAAGCGATGCTTCCGGTGATGACGGAACACGTGAAGGACATGTTCGGCGCCGCGCTGCCGGCGCAGACGCTGGTTCCGGTCTCGCGCCTTGCGCTCGATGGCATGCAGTTCGAGGTCGATGCGGTCGTGGTCCTCGACTAGCCAGAC
>CAYJNT010000237.1:0-5365 GCA_964370945.1 uncultured Hyphomicrobiales bacterium
ATCGGATCGAAATTCCTGCATGCCGGCCCGGGCTATGGCGGCTCCTGCTTTCCAAAGGACACGCTGGCGCTGATCAAGACCGGGCAGGACCACGAAGCGCCAATCCGCATCATCGAGACCGTCGCGGCCGTCAACGATGCCCGCAAGCGCGCGATGGCGAGAAAAGTGTCCGCGGCGCTCGGCGGAAATCTGCGCGGAAAAACCATTGCCGTGCTGGGGCTGACCTTCAAGCCGAATACCGACGACATGCGCGAGGCGCCGTCGATCCCGCTGATCACGGCGCTGCAGGATATGGGCGCGAAGGTGCGCGCCTATGATCCGGTCGGCATGGAGCAGGCGAAGAGCGAATTGAAGAATGTGACCTATTGCGCCGATCCTTATTCGTGCGCGGAAAGAGCCGACGCCCTGGTGATCGTGACCGAATGGGAGCAGTTCCGCGCGCTCGATTTCCGCAAGCTCGCCGAGACGATGGCGCAGAAGGTGGTGGTCGATCTGCGCAACATCTACGGCGCGGACGAGCTCGCGCGTTACGGCTTTTCCTATACGGGTGTCGGCCGCGGATAAATGCGGACGTTTGATACACAACTCCCCATCGACGCCGTTCTGCCGCAGCTGACCGGCGCGCTTTCGACGAAAAATGCGGCCGTGCTGGTCGCGCCGCCGGGCGCCGGCAAAACCACGCGCGTGCCGCTGGTGCTCGCGGACGAAAGCTGGGCGCAGGACAAAAAAATCATCGTGCTGGAGCCGCGCCGGCTTGCGGCGCGGGCGGCGGCCGAGCGCATGGCCAAGACCTTGGGCGAGAAGGTCGGCGAGACCGTCGGCCTGCGCGTGCGCTTTGGCTCGAAGGTGTCGCGCGCGACGCGGATCGAAGTCGTCACCGAGGGCATCTTCACCCGCCTCATTCTTGACGATCCGGAATTGTCCGGCATCGTCGCCGTGCTGTTCGACGAATTCCATGAACGGTCATTGGACGCCGATCTCGGCCTCGCGCTTGCCCGCGACGCGCAGCAAGGCTTGCGCGAGGACCTGAAAATCCTGGTCATGTCGGCAACGCTCGACGGCGCGCGCGTGGCAAAGCTTCTCGGCGGCGCGGAGGTGATCGAAAGCGAGGGCCGCGCCTTTCCGGTCGAGACGAATTATCTCGGCCGCGATCCACGCAGCCCCATCGAGCGGCAGGTCGCCGACGCAACCGCCCGGGCGCTGCGTGTACAAGACGGATCGCTGCTGGTGTTCTTGCCTGGCGCGGGCGAAATCCGGCGCACCGAAACGCTGTTGCGCGAGCGCATCGAAGACAAGTCCGTCGATATCGTTGCGCTCTATGGCGCGCTGGAAGCGAGCGTGCAGGACCGCGCGATTGCGCCGGCGCGTCCGGGCACGCGCAAGGTCGTGCTCGCAACCTCGATCGCGGAAACCTCGCTCACCATCGAAGGTGTCCGTATTGTCGTGGATTGCGGGCTTGCGCGCGTGCCGCGTTACGAACCCGAGGTCGGCCTGACGCGGCTCGAAACCGTGCGCGTCTCGCGTGCCTCCGCCGATCAGCGGCGCGGGCGCGCCGGCCGCACCGAGCCCGGTTTCTGCTTCCGGCTCTGGGATGAGCCGGAGACCGCAAGTCTCGAACCGTTCGCGCGGCCGGAAATTCTCGCTGCCGACCTCTCGTCCTTCGTCCTCGATCTCGCGCAATGGGGCGTGAGCGATCCGGCGAAATTGTCGTTTCTCGATTCGCCGCCGCAGGGCGCCTTCAGTGAGGCGAAATCGCTGTTGCGAGAACTGCACGCGCTCGATGCCGATGGCCGCATCACCGGGGAAGGCCAAAAGCTTCGGGCGCTGCCGCTGCAGCCGCGACTCGCCCGTATGATTGTCGACGCCGGGCGGGAAGGCGCGGGCAATGTTGCCGCCGAGATTTCCGCGATCCTGAGCGAGCGCGGCCTTGGCGGCAACGATGTCGACCTGACGCATCGGCTCGATCAGTTCCGCCGCGAGCGCTCCGGCCGCGCCGAGGACGCGCGCCGCATGGCGAAACGCTGGGCGGAACAGGCGGGCGGAAAGAAGGGTAGCGATGTGCCGTCTGTCGGCGCCATTCTGTCGCTCGCCTATCCCGATCGCGTGGCGCGCAATCGCGGCGGCGGAAACGGAAGCTTTCTCCTCGCCAATGGCCGCGGCGCACAGATCGATCCGGCGTCCGCACTCGCACGTGAGCCGTTCATTGTCGTTGCCGAACTGACTGGCACGGCCGCTCAGAGCCGTATCCTGCTGGCCGCGCCCATTTCGGCAACAGAGATCGAGCGGCGCTTCGCGGATGAGATCGAAAGCCGCGACGAAGTGGTGTTCGATCCCGCGAGCGCATCCTTGCGCGCACGCAAGGCGCGCAAGCTCGGCGCCGTCGCGCTGTCCGAACAGATCGCCGCCGTGAAGCCGGATGAGAATACGGCGCGCATTCTCTCTGACGGTGTGGTCAAGCTTGGACTGCAACGCCTGCCATGGACCAAGGCGCTGTCGCAATGGCGCGAGCGCGAGATGTTCCTGCGCAAGGCAGAAGGCGAGGAATGGCCCGATCTTTCAGACGCGGCGTTAGCGGCGCAGGCGGAGGCGTGGCTGGCGCCTTTATTTGAAGGAAAGGCTGCGCTGTCCGCTCTCGACGCGGACGAATTCTGGAATGCGGTCACGGGCCTCTTGCCCTGGAATCTGCGCCGCCGCCTTGACGAGGAAGCGCCCACGCATTTCGAGGCGCCGACGGGAACGCAGGCGGCCATCGACTACGGTGCGGAAGCGGGACCGACGATCTCCATTCGCGTGCAGGAATTGTTCGGGCTGTCGCAGCACCCGTCGATCGCGGGCGGGCGCGTGCCGCTTGTCATCGAATTGTTGTCACCGGCGCATCGGCCGGTGCAGGTGACGCGCGATCTGCCGGGCTTCTGGCGCGGCTCCTGGCAGGCGGTGAAATCCGAAATGAAAGGCCGTTACCCGCGCCATCCCTGGCCCGACGATCCGGCCTCCGCCATGCCGACGCGACGCGCCAAGCCGCGCGGGCAATAGCCTTTTCATGTCAGCTTTAACGGGATGGCAAAATAGCTGTCATTGGTCATTCCGGGGCGCTGCCAACGGGTCCGCGCGAAGCGCGGCCCGATGACGGGCTCCGCAGCAAACCCGGAATCCAGACGCATGTCCTTTGTGTTTCCGGATTCCGGATCGCTGCTTTCGCGGCGTCCGGAATGACAGTAAAGAGTTGCGGCGAACCGGGGGCTTCAACCAATGACACATCCAGTCGCCGCATCCTTTGCGCGCCGATCGTCCGAGGTCGCGGAGTGGCTCGGGAAAAATCCGTGGGTCGGCTGGGCGGCGTGGATCGTGTTCTGCATCTCCATTCTGGTGCAGACCGGACCGAAGCGCTTCGGCTCGACGTTTTCCGTCTATCTCGATTACGCAAGCAAGCTTTGGAACAGGCAGCCGCTTTACGACACGACCACGCTCGACGGCTTCAATTACTGGCCGTCGTCGCTTCTGATCTACATCCCGGTGCTGAAACTCGATCCGGTGGTGGCCGGCTGGATCATGATCACTTTTGCGATGGCCGTGTTCACCTGGGCCTGCGTGAAGCTGATCGAGGCGCTGCTGCCGCATGAACCTCCCGCGCGTGTGCTGACGGCGGCGGGCATTTTGCTGCTCATCAACATTCCCGCCGCCTGGTTCAATTTCAAATACATCCAGGCGCAGATCTTGATGACCTCCGGCATGCTCCTCGGCGCCACGGCGATGATGCGCGGGCGCTGGTATCTTGCATCGCTGTGGATTTTCCTCGCCGCGGTGATGAAGCCGCTGGCAATCGTGATGCTGCTTCTGTGCGGCGCGGTGCAGCCACGCATGCGGCTTCCGCTCATTGCCGCGCTGATCGCGGGCTTCCTGCTGCCGTTCGCGGTCGTCGAATGGTCCTACATGGCGGAGCAATACAAGACCTGGGTGCTCAAGCTTTCCTTCATGGCGCATGTGATGCCGACGGACTGGCCTTATCAGGCCGACTTCCAGACCATGCTCGACACCTTCCGCATCGTGGTGCCGCCGAATGTCGCGACCGTGATCCGCTTCGCCGCCGCCTTCGGCACGCTCGCGCTCGCCTGGCGCATTTCGAAAATCGAAGGCCGCACGATCCTTCCGCTCGGCGTTCTGATCCTGAGCGGCTGCTACATCACGCTGTTTGGCCCCCGCAACGAATATCTGTCGTTTTTCGTGCTGACGCCGGGGCTCACCGCGCTCGCATTCGTTTTGTTCGGGCGCGACACGAAAGACATGCGCGGCTGGCTGCTGATCGCCGCGGTGCTGGTACTGGGCTTCTCGGTCAGCTTCCCGGTCGACCGCGTGACCAAGCCCTTTGTCGTGACGCTGATCTATATCTGGCTGATCTGGCTCACGTTAAAGCCGCCGCGCTGGCGTGAATTGCTCGCGGAACGATAAGGAAATGGCCGCGTAATCTCTCAACCGCTATGATCCGCGCGTGATTCGCCTGCAGGAGACATCGGGCGTGAGCGACGCGGCAAAATGCGCGGAACTTGTGCGTGCTCAGATCGGCGACGCGCGCGTTGATGTCGGCCTTATTCTCGGCGCCGGCCTTGCGGCCATCGCCGATCAGGTCGATCAAGCCATCGTCATTCCCTACGACCAGTTGCCGGGTTTCGCGCAGCCCGCCGGCGAGGATCAGGCGCGGCTGGTCATCGGGCTTCTTGGAAGCGCGCGGGTCGCGATTTTCCGCGGGCGCGCCAACTACAACGAGGCCGGCGATATCAACGCCATGCGCGGGCCGCTCGAATTGCTCTCCCTGCTCGGCGCGAAATCGGTGGTGCTCACCAGCGCGGCCGGCTCGGTACGCAACGACATCAACCCCGGCACGATCGTGACCATCACCGACCACATCAATCTGACGGGGCTTAATCCGCTGATCGGCGAAAGCGGGCGCGACCGCTTTGTCGATATGTCGAATGCCTATGACCGGCATTTGCAGGAGCGTTTTGCGCTCGCCTGCAGCCAACTCGGCCGCAAAGTGCACGAAGTCGTCTATATGTGGCTGCCGGGCCCGAGCTTCGAAACCGCGGCCGAGATCCGCGCCGCGCAAGCGCTCGGCGCCGGCGTGGTCGGCATGGCGATCGTCCCGGAGACCGTGCTCGCGCGGCGCTTCGGTCTGCGCGTGCTGGCGCTCGGCATGGTGACCAATCTCGCGGCCGGCCTGCGCACCGATACGCTCACGAGCGAGACCAGGATGCGCGCCGGCGCCGCGGCGGCAAGCTCCCTCGCGCGCGTGCTCGCGAAATTCTTCGAAATCTGGATGGTCGAGAGCCGGGTGATCCGCTGACGCGATTTTGGTTTGTCGCATTTCCGG
>CAYJNT010000238.1:0-5280 GCA_964370945.1 uncultured Hyphomicrobiales bacterium
CCCTACTCCTGCAGCTTCTCCGCAAAATACACCATTGTCTTGCGATAGACCTCGGAGCGGTTCCACTCGCGCATCACCTCGAAATTCCGCGTGCCCTCGCCGTAGGGCGCGCCGGCCTGCCAGCCGTTGGTCTTCAGCAGGTTGGCGGTGGAGGCCAGCACGTCCGGCACCGAGTGGCGCAGGTCGACATGGCCGTTGCCGTCGTAGTCGACGCCGTATTTGACGTAAGAGCTGGGCAGGAACTGCGTCTGGCCGATCTCGCCGGCGAAGGCGCCCTTGAGATCGTTCAAGGGCAGGTCGCCGCGCTGCACGATCTGCAAGGCGGCGATCAGCTCGCCCTGGAACAGCTCGGTGCGGCGGCAGTCGTGCGCCAGCGTGGCGATGGTGCGCACCACCGACATCTTGCCGAGATCGCCGGTGCCGTTGTCGCTCTCCAGCGTCCAGATCGCCATGATCAGCTCTTTCGGCACGCCGAACTGGCGCTCGACCCGCGCCAGCAGTTGCGCGTGGCGGGCCATCAGCGACTTGGCGCGCTTGATGCGGGCCGGGATGACGCGCGTGCGGGCGTATTCCTCGAAGGTCTTGCGGAAGGTGTAGCGCTGGCGCCGGTCGAAGTTCATCACCACGGCGTCGGGCGTGAGCCCCGCGAAGGCCTGGTTGATGACGCCTTGCGACACGCCGGCGGCCGCCGCCTCGCGGCCCATGGCGGCGATGAAGGTGTTGAAGTCGCCGCCGCACTTGGCCGCATAGGCCGGGGCAGCGAGCGAGATGAGGCACAGGAAAGCTGCGAGCAGGCGGGTCGTCATACCGGGTCCTCGTGGGTGGTCCCCCGGCGCTCTTTTACCTGCCGGGGCCGCGCTTGTCCTGCCTCTCGCTTCTTCCGGCCTCATCCTGAGGAGCGTTGCGCAGCAACGCGTCTCGAAGGATGGGGCCGCCCCGCAGGCGCGCTGCCACCCCACGTTACGCAGGGTCGTGCGGAAGGCTGTTCACGAGGGGGGCTGTTCAATCCCAGAATTTCTTGTTGCCTGGAAGGCGGTCAAGGAGTGCCATCAAATTCGAATATTGACTAGATGTTCTCTTTTTGTTCTTATATCGTCTGATGCTGGCGTGCGAACATCTGCACCCGATTCGGATACGCAATTAATGTCCATTGATCGCCCAAAACCCTTGCGGAAGCGAGCCCTGCAATCGCCGGGTAACCTTTCCAAAGTCTACGTGCCGGTCATCACAAAAATTTTCCGAGAACGGCATCGCAAAGGGGCGTCAAGCATCATTTTCTCACTCGACGACGTGCGTAATGCCTGCGATGCGCTTGGTGTGGCATCGCGGAACCCAGCCGACGTAATTTACCGCATGCGCTCGCGCACAATCCTTCCCGCCGAAATCCTGAAACTAGGCTTTCATGTACTACGACCGATTGGGCGTGGGAAATATGCGTTCGAGAAGGCTAGCTCCACAATTTTCGAACCGCCATTCACTAAGCCTATTACCACAATCGATCTCACGCCGATGCCCGTTAGAAGGCTCCTGCCTGAGACACTTGCAGAAATGGATGAGCAAGCCATTCTAACTATCGCGAGCTACTGTCGAGTACTTGACCATCTAACCGGCATGACGATCTATCGGCTCCGTTCACATGTTCGCAAAAGTGTTCCCGGAGTAGGACAAGCAGAGCTGGACGCGATTGACGTCGGAATTGCCCAATCTGATAGCGAAGTGCCGGTCATCTTTCCCATCGAAGCCAAAGCTTTGGCAGACGCACTTAATCGCGTCCAAATTTTTAACATGGTGCAATACGCCGAACATTATTTTCCCGGCCTCACGGTCCGACCCTTGGCAATAAAAGTCGACGAGGCATCAGTGCTTCATATTATAGAATTTAATAGCCCGAAGAAAACCAGCGAATTGAAAATTCTTAAAGCCGCCAGCTACATCATCGATACCTCTGAAGCACAAATAGCGGCAATCCGATCAACAAACGTTCCAAAGCAATGAAACCGCGCAAAGCCCATGGAATTGAATTGTTTTCAGGTTGCGGCGGCCTTTCAACTGGCTTCCTTGACGCGGGGCTACATGTCGCCGCTGGATTCGAATGGGATGCTCGGGCCGTTGATGCCTATCATTATAATCACGCATATCGCGGCAGTGTCGGCGTTCGCTACGATTTAAGTAACGCCAAAGGTCGCGATTTACTGCGCGTGGCCGATTTGAAAAAGGTCGATTTCGTAATCGGCGGCCCGCCCTGTCAGCCTTTTTCTATCGCCGGCAAACAACGAGGAACGCGCGATGAACGCGCAAGCCTATTAGATCACTACGTTCGCCTTATTCGCGAATTGAACCCGACTGCCTTCTTGCTTGAAAACGTACCAAACTTAGCAACTATTGACGAAGGACAAATTCTTGCGCGCATTCAACGGCGCCTTCGCGCTCTTGGCTATGGCATCCGTTGCGAAATCGTTAGAGCGGCAGATTTCGGCGTTCCTCAAATGCGCAAACGATTGGTCATGATGGGAATACGCGGCAGAAACGAAATTGAGTTTCCGCAACCCACTCACGGCGCAGGACTTCGACCGTTTGTTACTGTACGGGAAGCGATTGGCGATCTGCCTGACGCCGGAGAGTTTGGTGAGACTGGAATTGCAAACCACGAACCAACTGCGCATTCTGCGCAGATGATTGCCCGCCTAAAACGACTTCCTCAGGGTAAACGCGAACGTTTCTCGTTCCACGATCGACTGCATCCCGACAGACTTTCCTATACTTTGCGCGCAGGCTATGGAAATTTCTCACCCCTTCGACCTATTCATTACAAATATCATCGGGTCATAACGGCAAGAGAGTCGGCGCGCATACAGGGACTGTCGGACGACTTTATTTGGCCGGATCGTATCCCGCGCCTCCAGCAATATCGCCAAATCGGAAATTCAGTTCCACCACCACTTGCGCAAGCTTTTGCGCGTTGTATTGCAGATCAGATGGGCTGGAAGCTTGAAGTCGAAAAGTACGCAGGAAATCCCGCAAGTCGCGAGCCAGCGATGGTTCTAACAGACGATGAACGAAGTGCGCAGAGGCGCCTACGTACGCGTGGCGCCTCACTAGGAAAGCGGCTTATCGCGGCTGAGTAATTTTCGGGGCAACTCTGATTGCTCGGACAATTCGACGCCTTTTGATTGGATTCTTAGCTTGGCACTCCCAAATAACTCGAACTTTCCATCCTGAGGCCCTTAGTTCCGCATGTATTTTTCGATCCCGAACTGCATTACGGGCGAGCTTCGGAAGCCAGTACGCTTCGTTTGATGCGACCCCTTTCGCTCCATTTTTGCAATGAGGGCATCGATGCCAAAAGCACCCATGCACAAACAGCACCAGCTTACGGGATGGGAATACTATGTCGGGCTTACCAGGCAAACGGGCATCATGCAGTCGATACCGCAGTCCTGAAGTGTGAAGAGCGCTACGCACCAGCAATTCGGGTTTCGTATTCCGGCTTCCGACACTTGCCATAATGCGACTTCGCGTCGCGACGGAAACGTGGTCCATCGTTTACACCAGACCAACTGAGGTTATTTACCCCCGGGTCGAGCCGGGGGTTAAAGACGGCTCAATTGTCCAGGAAGCTCCGCAGCTTCCTTGACCGCGACGGGTGCTTGAGCTTGCGCAGCGCCTTGGCCTCGATCTGGCGGATGCGTTCGCGCGTCACCGAGAACTGCTGGCCGACTTCCTCCAGCGTGTGGTCGGTGTTCATGCCGATGCCGAAGCGCATGCGCAGCACGCGCTCCTCGCGCGGCGTCAGCGAGGCCAGCACGCGCGTCGTGGTCTCGCGCAGGTTCGACTGGATCGCCGCGTCGATCGGCAGGATGGCGTTCTTGTCCTCGATGAAGTCGCCGAGGTGGCTGTCTTCCTCGTCGCCGATCGGCGTCTCGAGCGACAGCGGCTCCTTGGCGATCTTGAGGACCTTGCGCACCTTCTCCAGCGGCATGCCGAGCTTTTCAGCGAGCTCTTCCGGCGTCGGCTCGCGGCCGATCTCGTTGAGCATCTGGCGCGAGGTGCGCACGATCTTGTTGATCGTCTCGATCATGTGCACGGGGATGCGGATGGTGCGCGCCTGGTCGGCGATCGAACGCGTGATCGCCTGGCGGATCCACCACGTCGCGTAGGTCGAGAACTTGTAGCCGCGGCGGTACTCGAACTTGTCGACCGCCTTCATCAGGCCGATGTTGCCTTCCTGGATCAGGTCGAGGAACTGCAGGCCGCGGTTGGTGTACTTCTTGGCGATGGAGATGACGAGGCGCAGGTTCGCCTCCACCATCTCCTTCTTGGCCTGGCGCGCTTCGCGCTCGCCCTTCTGCACGAACTGCACGATCTTGCGGAACTCGGAAATTTCCACGCCGGTCTGGCCGGCCAGCTCGTGCACCATGCCGCGGATGTCCTTGATCCGGTCCTTCTCCTTGGCGACGAAGCCCTTCCAGCCCTTGGCGGAGAGCTTCGAGACGCGGTTGAGCCAGCGCGGGTCGAGCTCCGAGCCGAAGTAGTTCTTGAGGAAGTCCTCGCGCGCGACGCCGTAGCTTTCGGCCAGCCGCATCATGCGGCCCTCGTTGGAGACCAGGCGCTTGTTGATGTCGTAGAGCTGCTCGACCAGGCTGTCGATGCGCGCCTGGTTCAGCCGCAGCGACTTCACCTCGCCGATGATCTCTTCCTTGAGCTTCTTGTACTTGCGCTCCTGCGCCGGCGACAGCGAGGTGTTCTTCAGGCGGAACTCGATGTCCTGCTCTTGCAGGCGGCGCAGGCGCTTGAAACTGTCGGCGATGGTGTCGAAGGTCTCGACCACCTTGGGCTTGAGCTCGGCCTCGATGGCGGCCAGCGACAGCGACGACTCCATGTCGTCTTCGTCGTAGTCGCCCTCGGCGGCAGCTTCGGCCGGGTCCTTCTCCTCGCCGTCGCCGGCGGCCTTGAACGGCGTGGCGCCGGTGGGCGCTGCCGGCGGGGCCGGCGTCTGCACGACCTGGAGATGCGGCGCGCCCGGCACCGGCGTGCCGACGGCGGCCGGGATCGGCTTGCCGTCCGGGCCGATCACCGGCGGCTGGATGTTCTTGGCGTCGGGGCCGGCGTAGGTCGCTTCCAGGTCGATGATGTCGCGCAGGAAGACCTTGCCGTCGTTCAGCTCGTCGCGCCAGATGATGATGGCCTGGAACGTCAGCGGGCTTTCGCACAGGCCGGCGATCATCGCCTCGCGGCCGGCTTCGATGCGCTTGGCGATGGCGATTTCGCCCTCGCGCGACA
>CAYJNT010000239.1:0-5239 GCA_964370945.1 uncultured Hyphomicrobiales bacterium
CGCTCGAAGGCGCGATGCAGCGATTGCGCAATCTCGGCGTCCATGAGAACCGAATCCGCGAAGTGCGCGAAACGGGTGCCAATCCCCGCACTATCGACTGGCCCTCCCCGGCCAACGGCGTCGTGCTCGATAAGCGCGTGATCAACGGTCAGCGCGTCACCGCCGGCGAGGAACTGTACCGGATCGCCGACCTCTCCCATGTCTGGGTCATCGCCGATGTCGCTGAAAGCGACCTCGCCGCGATTACGGTTGGAACGACGGCCGTGGTGACGTTCCGCGCCTATATGCGGGAGCCGGTCGAAGGCAAGATCACCTTCATCCATCCCGATGTGCGGACGGAAACGCGGACCGCGCGGGTGCGGATCGAGATTCCCAATCCCGACCTGCGGCTGAAAGCCGACATGTATGCCGATGTCGTGTTCCACGCCCGTAACGGCGAAAAGCCGATGCCGACGGTGCCGGCGAGTGCGCTGATCGACAGCGGCACCAGGCAGGTGGTGCTGGTGGCGAAGGGCGAAGGCCGCTTCGAGCCGCGTCCGGTCAAGCTCGGCCGCCGCGGCGACGGTTACGTCGAGATCCTGGAAGGTGTTGCGAAGGGTGAAGAGGTTGTCACCGCGGCGACCTTCCTGATCGACGCCGAGAGCAACCTGAAGGCGGCGTTGCAAGCCTTCGCCGCGCCGGAGGCGCCGAAATGATCGCCGCAATCATCCGCTGGTCGGCCCGCAATGTCTTCCTTGTAGGTTTTGCGACCGTATTCGTGACGCTCGCCGGGCTCTACGCGGTGTCGCGCGTGCCGCTCGACGCGATCCCCGACCTCTCCGACGTGCAGGTGATCGTCTACACGGAATATCCCGGACAGGCGCCGCAGGTCGTCGAGGATCAGGTCACCTATCCGCTCACCACCGCAATGCTGAGCGTGCCGAAATCGCGCGTGGTGCGCGGCTTCTCGTTCTTCGGCGTGTCGTTCGTCTACGTCATTTTCGAGGACGGCACCGACCTCTATTGGGCGCGCTCGCGCGTGCTCGAATATCTCAACTCGGCGGCGCGGCGATTGCCCGCCGGCGTGACGCCGAGTCTCGGGCCGGACGCCACCGGCGTCGGCTGGGTTTATCAATATGTCCTGCGCGGCGAGCAGAAGAGCCTCGCGGAGCTGCGCACCATCCAGGACTGGTATGTCCGTTACGGCATCGCCAAGGCCGAAGGCGTCGCCGAGGTCGCGAGCGTCGGCGGCTTCGTCAAGCAATACAGCGTCGTCATCGATCCGCGGCGCTTGCAGGCGCTCAATATTCCGATCGCGAAAATCCGCGATGCCTTGCGCACAAGCAACATGGACGTCGGCGGCCGCACCGTGGAATTGTCGGAAACCGAATTCGCGGTGCGCGGGCGCGGCTACATCAAGTCGCTGTCCGACATCGAGCAGATCGTGGTCAAGAACGACCGCGGCGTGCCGGTCCTGCTGAAAGACGTCGCGCGCGTCGAGCTTGCGCCCGATGAGCGCCGCGGCATCACCGAACTGAATGGCGAGGGTGAAGTCGTCTCCGGCATCGCCCTGCAGCGCTTCGGTGAGAATGCGCTCTCGGTCATCCGCAAGGTCAAGGAGCGGTTTTCGGAGATTACGCCGAGCTTGCCGCAAGGGGTCACCATCGAGGCGGTCTATGACCGCTCCGACCTGATCTACCGCGCGATCGACACGCTCAAGCGCACGCTGATCGAGGAGAGCCTAATCGTCGCCGTGGTCTGCGTCATTTTCCTGATGCATGCGCGCAGCGCGCTGGTCGCCATCATCACGTTGCCGCTCGGCGTCCTGATCGCCTATCTGCTGATGTTCATTCTGGGCTTAAGCTCCAACATCATGAGCCTCGGCGGGATCGCCATCGCCATCGGCGCGATGGTGGACGCCGCGATCGTCATGATCGAGAACGCGCACAAGCGGCTGGAACGCGCACCGCCCGGCAAGCCGCGCACCGAGGTGCTGATCGAGGCCGCGGTCGAAGTCGGGCCGGCCTTGTTCTTCAGCCTGCTGATCATCACGGTGTCATTCCTGCCGATCTTCGCACTGGAAGCGCAGGAAGGCCGGCTGTTCAAGCCGCTCGCCTATACCAAGACCTTCGCCATGGCGGCGGCGGCATTGCTCTCGGTGACGCTGGTGCCCGCGCTGATGATCATCTTCATCCGCGGCCGCATCATGCCCGAACACAAAAATCCGCTGAACCGCTTCCTGATCTGGATTTACCGGCCGGTGATCGTGCTCGCTTTGCGCTTCAAGGCGGCGACCATCGTGATCGCACTCGCGATCCTTGCCGGTTCGCTCTGGCCGGCGACCCGGCTCGGCACCGAGTTCATGCCCAATCTCAACGAGGGCACGCTGTTCTACATGCCGACCACCCTGCCCGGGTTGTCGGTCACCAAGGCCGCCGAACTGGTGCAGACGCAGAACCGGATCATCAAGACCTTCCCGGAAGTGGCGTCGGTCTTCGGCAAGGCCGGCCGCGCCTCGACCGCGACCGATCCGGCGCCGACCGAAATGTTCGAGACCGTCATCAACCTGAAGCCGCAGGCCGAGTGGCGCGCCGGCATGACGGTCGACAAGCTGATCGCGGAGATGGACAGGTCGCTGCAGTTTCCGGGCGTCTCCAATGCCTGGACCATGCCGATCAAGGCGCGCATCGACATGCTGTCGACCGGCATCCGCACGCCCGTCGGCGTGAAAGTCATGGGCACCGATCTCGCCGAGATGGAAAAGCTTGCGCGCCAGATCGAGGCGGTGATCCGGGCCGTGCCCGGGACGACCAGCGCCTATGCCGAGCGGGTGATCGGAGGTTATTACCTCAACGTCGATCCCGACCGCTCCCAGCTCGCGCGCTACGGCCTGATGGTCGGCGACGTGCAGGGCATGATCGCGATGGCGCTCGGCGCCGAGCCGGTGACGACCACGGTCGAGGGCCGCGAACGCTACACCGTCAGCATCCGCTATCCGCGCGACTATCGCAGCGACGCGCAGGCGATCGCGACGCAGGTGCTGATTCCGACGCCCGACGGCGGCACCGTGCCGCTCGGCCAGATCGCCAAGGTGACCCTGGCGCAAGGCCCGGCCAGCATCCGGACCGAGAACTCACAGCTCGCGGCCTATATCTTTGTCGATCTGCGCGACCGCGACCTTGGCGGTTACGTCGCCGACGCTCAAAAAGCGGTGGCGAGCCAGGTGAAGTTCCCGCCCGGCTATTACGTCACTTGGAGCGGCCAATTCGAGTATCTCGAGCGCGCCAAGGCGCGGCTGCAGATCGTGGTGCCGATCACCGTCCTCGTCATCTTCCTGCTGCTGTATCTGAATTTCCGGCGCGTGACCGAAACACTGATCGTCATGCTGTCGGTGCCGTTCGCACTGGTCGGCGGGCTGTGGCTGATGTGGTGGCTCGGCTTCAACCTGTCGGTCGCGGTCGCAGTCGGCTTCATCGCGCTCGCCGGCGTCGCCGCCGAGACCGGCGTCGTCATGCTGATCTATCTCGACCAGGCGATGAAGGAGCTGCAGACCGAACGCGCGGCGCAGGGCCGCGCGTTCACGCGCGACGATCTTTACACCGCGGTCATGACCGGCGCGGTCGACCGCGTGCGGCCGAAGATGATGACGGTTGCCGCCATCATGGCCGGGCTCCTCCCGATCATGTGGAGCCACGGCACGGGTGCGGAAGTGATGCAACGCATCGCCGTGCCGATGATCGGCGGCATGGTCTCGTCGACACTGCTGACGCTGATCGTCATTCCGGCGCTTTACGCCGCGGTGAAGGGAGTGACGATCCGGTCAAGAGAGCCGGCGCTGGCGTTGCAACAAACCTGAATGTATGCGGGCCGCCTATACCGGAGTGCCGAATCGTTCCCACCAGGCGGACGTCACCACCGGTCCCATGATCGCGGCGCCAAACCACGCCACGGCCTTCGCGGGCCGTTGCGATCGACGCGCGCTGAAGAAAATGACGGATGCCTGCCGGCCCGGCGATCAGTTCTCGTGCCCGATCGTCGAGGCGCTCAACGGCAGTGCCGAGCGGCGCACCTGAGCCGCGACGAGCGGCTTCGATCCGCATTGTGCTCCTGGACGGCGCTCTGACGATCAAGAATCAGTTATCATGCCCACGTCCGAGGCTCGACTGAGCCTGGAACTAACTGCCGCTCGCTGCATTGATTGCTCGGCACGCGGCGTCTGTCGGACCGGGATGTTTATCGGCCCCTGGAGGCTGCAATGAGTTCCTTGATTCGTATTGCACCTTTGTTCTGCCTTTTCTCATTCGTTTCGTTCGGTGCGACGGCACAAGAAGGCCAATACGGCGTCGACCACGCGCTTTGGCACGAGGACTTCTATTCGAAACTCGTTCGCAAGGACAAGAAGACATCATGTTGCAGTCTCATTGACTGCAGGCCGACGCAATCACGCATGGTCGGCGACCATTATGAAGTGAAGGTCGAAGGCGAATGGACCCCTGTTCCGAAGGATGCCATTCAGAACGTTATGGCCCCCGATGGCGGCGCGCATGTCTGTGCGCCGAGACAGCTTGGCGCGAACAAAGGCATCCTCTATTGCGTCGTGTTGCCGCCCGAGACGTAGCGATCGGCGATACGTCACAGCATTCGAACGGCGGAATCCCGACTGACGAGCCGCCCCGTTTGAACGCGGCCTGATGGCTGGCCCTCCCATGAACAATAATACCGACACCTCGAATGCTGTCATTCGCCCGCCCATCGCGTGGGCGCTCGCATTCGTTGCCGGCCTCGGGCTCGACTGGCTCTATCCATTGCCGTTCGTTCCGGCATTCATGCCAGCCGCCTTCGTCGGCGGCGCGATCTTTGCGATCGGATTTGTGCTTGCGATCTGGGCGATCGTGACCATCCGCAAGGCCGGCACGAGCGTCGAGACCGTCAAGCCGACAACGACCATCGTCGTGAGCGGACCGTATCGCTTCACGCGCAACCCGATCTATGTCGGCATGTTCCTTGGCCAGACCGGCTTTGCGATCGGCTTCAACAGTCTCTGGCTCCTCGCCACGCTGGTGGTGTTCTACGTCGTGATCCGCTATGGCGTGGTCGCGCGCGAGGAAGCATATCTCGAACGCAAGTTCGCGCGTGCGTATCTGGACTACAAGTCGCGCGTCCGCCGCTGGCTGTGAACAAACTCATCACCAACTAAATCAGCGGGACGCAACCTTCGCCCGGACGAACAGCATCGAATGCGCCTCGTACGCATGCTCAC
>CAYJNT010000240.1:0-5238 GCA_964370945.1 uncultured Hyphomicrobiales bacterium
ATTCGGTTCTCATGGACGCCGAGATTGCGCAATCGCTGCATCGCGCCTTCGAGCGCGCGGTCCGCATCCGCACCGGCAACGCCGCGCCCGATGGCGCGCATCGCAACCATCAGGTCGATCTGCGTCTGCTGGATTTGCGGGCTGTAGAGTCGGAACAGCGGTTCGCCGGCGCGCACCGATTGCCCGGTCGCATTGACGAACAGATCCTCGATATATCCGTCGGAGCGCAACGTCACGATGTGCAGCCGGCGCTCGTCGATTTTCACCGCGCCGACCGCGCGCACGGGTTCGACGATCACGCGCTCGTCGACTTTTTCAGTGCGTACGCCGCTGCGCTGCAGCTTGTCGATACTGACCTTGACGGTCTTGCCGTCGTCCTGTTCATCGCCCTCATAGACGGCGATGTAGTCCATCCCCATCGAGTCCTTTTTCGGGACCGGCGAGGTGTCGGGCAGGCCCATCGGATTGCGGTAATACTTGATCTTGCGTTCGCCGGATTGCGCGGCCTGCGGCTTTTTTTCTTCCGGATCGAACGAGATGTCCTCGCCTTCATAGACCGGCCGAAAATCGCGGCCGCCCGCATCCTTTTTCGGCTCCGCCGACCAATACGGCGCGCCGGTCGGATCGCGGTAATAGATGATCTTGCGCTCGGCGGCGTGAGCCGACGATGGCGCGGCAGGCATCGCGGCGCTCGCGCCGGCGGGCAGGCGGGCATAGACATACCCGCCTGCCGCACCGGCCGAGAGGCCGATCGCCAGGATGACTGTGCCGGCGAGGCGGCTCATTTTGTCGCCTTGAAGGTGATCTTGCCGGTGACCGTCTCCGGTTCGCCTTGCACCTTCGCGGCGATGCTGAGGAGCCAGCGCCCCGCCATCGCGAGCTCGGTCTTGAACGCGTAGACGCCGGCCTCCTGTTTCGGCAGCGGCGTGAGCGGCGAGGCCATGGTCGGCATGCCGTCGGGACCCATGTCGATGCGGGTACTCACCAGCACCGCGTCGGTTACGGGCTTGCCGCTTGGTTTGTGGACGAGCCGCACGGCGACGACGGCGTCGTCGCCCTTTTTGACGTCGGCGCTGACCGGTTCAAAAGCGTAGTCGCCCGCGCCGGCGAAAGCGGCACTGGTCAGGCTCATGCCGAGCGCAACGAGAGCGCCGGCGAGAATCAGTCTCGATTTCATTTTCAATCCTCATGATCCGTGATCCCGCGCGCGCGGATGCGCGCACAGTGAAACCGACGCCAGCACTCAAGCGTGCGGCACTCGATTTTTTCGAAGGATCAGATCCGAGGAGGTCGCGGCGGCGGGCCGCTGGCGTGTGTATCCGGAACGTCGCTCGCCGGCAGAAGGAGGACGGCCGCCGTCGTCAGCGGAAACACGATGCCGAGGATGGCGGCTCCGGGGAGCGTGGACGAGAGCAAGCCGCAGGCCGCCACCGACGGACAGCGGTCTTTCGTCATGCCACAGGGCTGCACCGCATCGGGGCAGCAATCTTGATCGCCGCCATCCGTCATCGTCATTCCGGCCGGGGCGGGAACAGCGCTGCCCGCGATCGGCGCGAATGCGACTGAAAGCGCAATCAGAGTGGCGGACAGGATGCGGACGATTGCCATTATGTGTTCTCAATAGCGGGTCTCTTGCGGGGGTCAATTGATCTTTCGCAAGGCGCCGATGACAATTTTGCGAGCGGAAAGGATCGATTTCTTAAGCTTAACCCAGATTCGGACCTGAGCCTTTCTGTAAGTTCGCCGGAACAAGGCGTCCGGTTACAAGCTGCCAATCACAAATGCGTCACCTTGGAGGAGGCAAGGTGCCGCATATGGCGGTCGTCGCTAGCATTCCCGTTCGCCTGTTGGTACTTTGCGCCGCATGAGGTTTTCGAAGCGTCGCCGGATTTTTGCGTTCCTGCTGGCCCTGACACTGGTCGTCGGGCTTGCGGCGCATGGCGTTGGCGTTTCGGATATGGGCGTCAAGATGACTACGGCGAACGCAAGCGACATGCCGATGCCGGGCAAGTGCGGCGACTGTAGCGATGACAAGGCCGGCATGTCCGCGGGCCTGTGCGCCGCTTATTGCTCGGCGGGATCTTTTTTGCTTCTTGCCGCTGAGGCCTTCGACGTTCCGCAAGCCGACTCGACTGCGTTTCTGGTACCCGGCTTAACGTTGCCGAGCCACGGCTCTCCTCCCGATCCTTACCCTCCCAGATTTGCCGTTCTGAGCTGACGCGCCGCCCATTGGGCGACGCGCGGTTTCAGCACGCTTGCGGCATTCAATGCCGGGCGTGCGACTTTTGGGCATGCGTGTGAACGAAACAATCACGCGTCGTCTCAATTCAACGAGCAGGTATGAGAATGTCCGCTTTCCAATCGCTTGGAATCGACCGCAGGTCGCTTCTTCTCGGCAGCGCGAGTCTGGCGACTGCAATATTGCTTCCGCGGAACGCACCTGGCGCAACGGCAGGTGCGAAGGAATTTACGCTCGTTGCCGCTCCAGGCCGGCTTTCGCTGGTGGGCGCGCCGCATCCCGACACCAACGTCTGGTGCTATGGAAATCGAATCCCCGGCCCGGAAATTCGTGTCCGCCAGGGCGAGCGCATCCGCGTTCGAGTCGAAAACAAATTGCCGGAGGAGACCACGGTTCACTGGCATGGCGTGCGCGTGCCGAACGCGATGGACGGCGTCCCCCACCTGACGCAGAAACCGATCGCGCCCGGCGAGAGCTTCGTCTACGAGTTCGCGTGTCCGGATGCCGGCACCTTTTGGTATCACCCCCATCAGCGCGGCTTTGCGCAGGTTGGACGCGGACTCTCCGGCGCGCTCATCGTCGACGAACGAGAGCCGCTCGCAATCGACCGCGATATCACGTGGATGCTGGGCGACTGGCGTCTGCTCAAGGACGCGTCGATCAGCGACGATTTCGGCAACATGCATGACGTGAGCCACAACGGCCGCGTCGGCAACACTGTCACGATCAACGGCCGCGTTCGGGAAACCTTTGACGTGCGCGCCGGCGAGCGCATTCGTCTGCGCCTCATCAACGCGGCGAACGCGCGCATCTTCGGGCTCGAATTCGAAGGCCACGCGCCACAGGTGATTGCGCTTGACGGCCAGCCGGTCGAGCCGCACGCGCCGGCAAACGGTCGTGTTGTGCTCGGCCCCGCCATGCGCGTGGATCTGCTCCTCGACCTCACCGGTCAGCCCGGACAGCGTTTCCGTGTACTCGACAGCTTCTATCGCAGCCTCGAATACCGGCTGATTGATCTTGCGTACACCGACGAGGCGCCGCTGCGCGACCTCTCGAGTGCGAAGTCCGTTCGGCTTCCCGACAATCCGCTGACCGAACCCGATCTGAAGAGCGCCGAGCGGCACGCGGTCACGCTCGGCGGTGGAATGATGGGCCGGATGATGACGGCGATGATGGACGGCAAGCAAGCCGACATGCGCACGCTCATGCACAACGGTCTCGTCTGGGCGATCAACGGGATCGCCGCAACGGGGCATGTCCATGAGCCGTTGCTGACGCTGCAACGCGACCGCCCCTACGTGATCGAAATCACCAACGAGACAGCCTGGCATCATCCGATGCATCTGCATGGTCATTCCTTCCGCGTTATCGCGCGGAACGGGGAACCGACGCGTTATCGGGAATGGCAGGACACCGTGCTGTTGAGCCCTCGCGAGCGCGCGGACATCGCATTTGTCGCGGACAATCCCGGAGATTGGATGTTCCATTGCCACGTCCTGGAGCACCAGGCCGGCGGCATGATGGGCGTGATCCGCGTTGCATGAGGTATTGCCGTCCATGGATTTGCGATCCGAACCGGAGGCTTGGATGAACATCAACCGATGTTTTTGCGCCGCGCTCCTTGCGGTCATGCCGGCCGCTTTCAGCGCGGCCAAGGCTGAGGGCGATCCGAAGCGCGGCGCGAAGGTTTACCGCGCCTGCGTCGCCTGTCACTCGCTCGAACCCGGTTTGCACCTGACCGGGCCAGGCCTGGCGGGCCTGTGGGGGAAGAAGGTCGCGTCGATTGCAGACTATCCGCGCTATTCCAAAGCGCTCAAATCGCGCGACTTCGTCTGGGACGAAGTGACACTGAACGCGTGGATCGCCGATCCCGATGCATTCGTCAAAGACTCCGCCATGACCTTTCGCGGGATCGAGGACGACAAGGTCCGCAACGATCTCATCGCATTTTTACAACTCGCACTCTCGACCGACGCGAAGAAATCCGGCGCGGCGAAGAGCTTGTTGCCCGAGGGCATGGCGCGCGGGCAGGCACCGGAGCCGCTGGACCGCGTCGGACCGGCCGGGCAGGTCACATCCGTCCGGCATTGCCGGAACAGCTACTTCGTCGTGACCGCCGACGGCGACGAGCGCGCATTCTGGGAGCAGAACCTTCGGCTCAAGGTCGATTCCGGTCCAACCGGCCCGAAGGGCGGCAAGCCGGTGCTGATCGGGAGCGGCATGCAGGGCGACCGGGCTTCGCTCGTTTTTTCCGATCCGGCGCAGATCAGCGCATTCGTGCAAAGCAAATGCTGAGCAAACCAGCGAGATGAGAAGAATGACCACAAATCGCAATGGGAGAATTCGACTGGGCCGTTCGACGGTGGCGATGCTTTGGCTTGCCCTGAGTTTTGGCATGAGCGAGGCGGTTGCCGCCGAAAAACCTGCTGCGACGCTCTACAAGAATCCGCAATGCAGCTGCTGCGAGGAATACGCGAAGTACCTCCGGCAGAACGGCTACGAGGTGAAGGTGGTCGCGACCCATAACCTCTCACTGATCAGAAAGCAGCATGGCGTGCCGGAAAACATCGAAGGCTGCCATACCACGTTGATCGACAAGTATGTGGTCGAGGGCCATGTGCCGGCGAAGACGCTCGACAAGCTCATGGCAGAGCGCCCCGAGATCAAAGGCATCTCCCTGCCCGGCATGCCGCAGGGTACGCCGGGCATGACCGGCAGAAAGACCGGGCCGTTCACGATTTATGAGTTTGGGAAGGCCGGCACGTCCCGAGTCTATGCGGTGGAGTGATCGATGGAGAGGGCCGAATGATCGCCATCTTGAAAGAGTTCGACTGGAGCTACGAGCTCGCGATGTATGCGGGGACGGGCACCTTCGCGCTGATCGCATTGGCCGCAATCGGCGGCGTCGTTCTCGGCGTTCGCTATCTGCTCAGGAGCGGTCGGGATCGCCGATCGGACACGCCGTGAGCATCGAACCGATCCTGACAATCCGCAATCCG
>CAYJNT010000241.1:0-5223 GCA_964370945.1 uncultured Hyphomicrobiales bacterium
ACGCTGAACGCCGAACGTGCCGCGCGGCGCGCGGTTCTGGTCGTGACCGAAACGGAAAACGGCCGCCAGCGCCTGGTCAAAGGCGAGGAGGTCGCGCGCGATCCGCTCAAGGAATTTCTGGTCAAGCATTTGCGCAGCGGCAAAAGCGGGATGGAGGAGACGCCGGACGGCAAGGTCTTTCTTACCGTGCATGTGCCGCCGCCGCGGCTTGTGATCACCGGCGCCGTCCATATCAGCCAGGCATTGGCGCCGATGGCGAAAATCCTCAATTACGACGTGACCATTGTCGATCCGCGCACGGCCTTTGCGTCGCCCGAACGGTTTCCCGATACGAAGGTGATTGCGGAATGGCCGGATACCGCTCTGCCGCCGCTTGGGATCGACCGCTACACGGCCTTTGTGGCGCTGACGCACGATCCGAAAATCGACGATCCGGCGCTCACGCATGCGCTGGCGCGCGATTGCTTCTATATCGGCGCACTCGGCTCAAAGAAGACGCATGGCCGCCGCGTCGAACGGCTGAAGGCGCTGGGGGTCACCGATGCGCAGATCGCGCGCATCCATGCGCCGATCGGCCTTTCGATCGGTGCGGTGTCGCCGTCCGAGATCGCGGTCGCGATCATGGGGCAGATCACCGCGTCGCTGCGTCAGCCGGAAGCCGTGTCATGAAATTCGGCGCCGTTCCGATTGCGCAAGCGCTTGGCGCGACGGCCGTTCACTCGATCCGTCAGGGTGGCTTCGTTCTCAAGAAGGGCACGGTGATCGGCCCCGCCGAGATCGAAGCGCTCAAAGCCGCCGGGATTTCCGAGGTCGTGGTCGCACGCATGGATACCGGCGACGTCGGCGAGGACGAAGCGGCGGCGCGCATTGCCGCGGCCTTGGGAGGGGAGGCCGTCAATACCGACCGCGCCTTCACCGGCCGCTGCAATCTGTTTGCCGCAAGCGCCGGCGTGCTGGTGGTGGAAAAGCCTGCGATCGACGCGATCAATCGCATCGACGAGGCCATCACCTTCGCGACGCTGCCCTCTTTCAAGCCGGTGGTCGCCGGCGAGATGATCGGCACGGTGAAGATCATCCCTTTTGCGGTGTCCGAACAATCCTTGTCGGCCGCGCTGAAGATCGCTGTCGGCGCGAAGCCGATTATGCGGGTCGCGCCCTATCGCATCAAGAAAGTCGGGATCGTCTCGACATTGCTGCCCGGACTTTCCGAAAAGGTGATCGACAAGACCTTGAAGATCACGCAGGAGCGCCTAGCGCCAGCCGGAGCGAAGATCGTCGCGGAGCGGCGCGTCGCGCATGAGGAGGCCGTGCTCAAAGGCGCGATTGCCGACGTGCTGCGCGATGGCGCCGAACTGGTGATCGTATTCGGCGCCTCGGCCATCGCCGACCGGCGCGACGTGATCCCGGCCGCGATCGAGGGGGCGGGCGGGCGCATCGAGCATTTCGGAATGCCGGTCGATCCCGGCAATCTCATCCTGATCGGACAATTGAACGGCAAGACTTTGCTCGGCGCGCCCGGATGCGCGCGCTCGCCGAAGGAGAACGGATTCGACTGGGTGCTGATGCGATTGCTCGCCGGCATTTCGGTCACGCGCGAGGACATCACCGGCATGGGTGTCGGCGGTCTGCTGATGGAGATCGTGACGCGGCCGCAGCCGCGCAGCGAGCCGGCTGAAGACGACGGAAAGCGCGTCGGCGCAATCCTGCTCGCGGCCGGGCGCTCGACGCGCATGGGCGCGGACAACAAGCTGCTCGCCGAAATCGGTGGCAGGCCGCTCGTTCGCATCGCTGCCGAACAGGCGCTGAGATCGAAAGCGCGGCCGCTCGTGGTCGTCACCGGACATCAGCACGAACGCGTGCGGAGCGCGCTCAAAGGTCTCGACGTGGCATTCGTGCACAATCCCGATTTTGCCGAGGGGCTTTCGACGTCGCTCAAGTCCGGATTGAGCGCGCTGCCGGGCGATGTTGACGGCGCGCTGGTGCTGCTCGCCGATATGCCGCGCGTGGACGCACCGCTGATCGACGCATTGGTCGGCGCGTTCGATCCGGCGCGTGGCGCGCTGGTCGTGGTGCCGACCTTCGACGGCAAGCGTGGCAATCCGGTTCTGTGGTCGCGACGTTTCTTTTCGGACCTGATGTCGCTGCAGGGCGATGTCGGTGCGCGCCATCTGATCGGCAGTCACGCGGAGGCGGTGACGGAGGTGCCGGTCGACGGCAATGCGGCGCTGACCGACGTCGACACGCCGGACGCGCTTCGTGCGGTGAGGGCGGATATCGAAAGCCGCTGAGCTGAGATCGGCAGCCCCGCCGCCTGTTCAAATAAGTCATTGAAATAGCGAGATAAATTATTTCACTTCGCCGCCTTGCATCGTCGTCCGCATTGATCTATTTATGACTGACTGGTCAGTCAGTATTGAGAATAGTCGTGCCGGCTCGTCACGCCAAGCGCAAAACGGATGTCGCAAGCCCCAACCGGGGTGTGGCGAAGCGTGCTGTTGCGGGAAAGCGCGAAGCCCGCAGTGCGGAGCGGCGCGACGCGATCCTGGCGGCGGCGCTGGAAGAATTCGCCGCCAACGGTTTTGCCGGCACGCGCCTCGACGACATCGCGCAGCGCGCGAATGTCGCGAAGGGGACGATCTATCTTTATTTCGCCGACAAGGAGACCCTGTTCCAGGAATTGCTGCGCGCGATGTTCGCGCCGATCGTCGCGGCGCTGGAGAACATCCCCAAAAGCGACGCGCCGACGCGCGAGATCATGGAGCGCATGATCGGCCTGTTCGTGCAGGATGTTCTCGGCACGCGTCGCAAGGACGTGATCCGGCTTGTGATCGCGGAGGGGCCGCGTTTTCCGAAATTTGCCGAATTTCATTACCGTGAAGTCTTGAGCCGCGTGATGGCGGCGATGAGCGCGCTGATGGCGCGCGGCATCGCGCGTGGTGAGGTGAAAAATCCGGCCTATGCGACATTCCCACAATTGGTGGGAGCTCCGGGTCTGGTCGCCGTGATCTGGAGCGGATTGTTCGAACGCTTCGCGCCGCTCGATGTCGCGGCCATGATGCGCGCGCATCTCGATATTATTTTCGGCGAAAGGAAAGCGCCATGATGTTTTATCGTATTGCTCCGGTGGCGCTCATCGGCGTGGCCTTGCTGCTGGCGGCCTGCAGCAAGGAAGCCGAAAACGAATTCCAGGGCTGGATCGAAGCCGATCTGATTTTCATCAGTCCCGACGAGCAGGGCCGGGTCGAGACCATGATGGTGCGCGAAGGCGATCGCGTCGAAAAGGACACGCCGCTGTTCACGCTCGATTCCGATTTGCAGCGGGCCGATCTCGCGGTGGCGCAAGCGGCAGTGACCAACACCAGGCAGGCCTTCGACCGCGCGCAGCAATTGCTCAAGGTCGCGTCCGGCACGCAGCGGGATTTCGACGTCGCGCAGGCCGCCTATCGGCAGGCCGATGCCCAACTCGGCGCGGCCCAAACACGGCTTGGCCGGAGGAAGCTCGCGAGCCCGATCGCCGGCGTCATCCAGCAAATCTATTTCCGGCCGGGCGAAACCGTCCCGCCGAGCCGGCCGATCATCGCCGTGCTCCCGCCCGGCAATATCAAGGTGCGGTTCTTCGTTCCGGAGCGGATGCTGGCGCGCATTGCGATCGGTGACGAGGTGCGTGTCACCTGCGACGGCTGTCCGAACAACATCACCGCGCCGGTCACTTTCATTTCGCGCAATGCCGAATTCACGCCACCGGTGATCTTTAGTCTCGAGGAGCGCTCCAAGCTCGTCTATCTCGTCGAAGCGCGGCCTGCACAGACCGACATGCTGCGTGTCGGTCAGCCGGTCAGTGTGGAAGTGAAATTGCACGAGGCGCCCAAGGGAACGTCCAAGTGAATGCATCGCCCGAGATCGCGATCGACGTTCACGGCCTGACCAAGGCCTTCGACGGCCGCACGGTCGTGCACGACCTGTCGATGCAGGTGAAGCGCGGCGCGATCTACGGCTTTCTCGGGCCCAACGGCTCCGGCAAGACCACGACCATTCGCATGCTGTGCGGCCTGCTGACGCCGGACAAAGGCGAGGGCACCTGTCTCGGCTACAACATTCGTACGGAAGCCGACGAGATCAAGCTGCATGTCGGCTACATGACGCAGAGATTCAGCCTCTATCAGGATCTGTCCGTGCGCGAGAATCTCGAATTCGTGGCGCGGCTTTATGGTGTGCCCGATCCGGTCCGCGCCGCGCGCGACATGATCAAGCGGCTCGGTCTCGATGGGCGCGAGGAACAACTCGCCGGACTTCTCTCCGGCGGCTGGAAGCAGCGGCTTGCGCTCGGCGCCTGCACCTTGCCCAATCCGAAATTGCTGCTGCTGGACGAGCCGACGGCGGGCGTCGATCCGAAGGCGCGCCGCGAATTCTGGAACGAGATCCACGCGCTCGCGGCCGACGGTCTGACCGTGCTCGTCTCGACGCATTACATGGACGAAGCCGAGCGCTGTCATGAGATCGCGTATATTGCCTATGGCGTCCTTTTGACCCACGGCACCGTCGCCGAGGTGATCGGGCAGGCGGGGCTGACGACCTACACGGTCAGCGGCGACGATCTCAACGGATTGCTGCACGAGCTCGACGGCAAGCCGGGCATCGACATGGTGGCGCCGTTCGGCTCCAGCCTGCATGTGTCGGCGCGCGACGAAGCCGCGCTCGATCGTGCGATCGCACCCTACCGCAAGAAGAAGGGCCTGACCTGGGAGAAATCGGAGCCATCGCTCGAAGATGTCTTCATCGACCTGATGGCGCGCGCGAAGGATAATTTTCAGCAATGACGGATGCCGCCGCGAGAGATTCGACCCCGCGCAAGGGCAGATGGTCCGGCTTCTTGCGCCGCACCGGCGCGATGACGGTGAAGGAGTTCATCCAGTTGCGTCGCGATCGCGTTTCCTTCGTGATGATCATCGCGATCCCGCTGATGCAGCTCATCCTGTTCGGCTACGCCATCAACACCACGCCGCGCAATCTGCCGACCGCGGTGCTGCTGCAAGAATCAAGTGACATTGGCCGCTCGATCCTCAAAGCAATGCAGAACACGCGTTATTTCAGCGTGATCTATCAGGTGCAGGACGAAGAGGAGTTCGACCAGCTCCTCGCGTCTGGCAAGGCGCTGTTCGGCGTCGAAATCCCGCGCGGCTTCGAGCGCGCGGTGCGGCGCGGGGATCGGCCGGCGATGCTCGT
>CAYJNT010000242.1:0-5182 GCA_964370945.1 uncultured Hyphomicrobiales bacterium
GCAATGACGCCTACATCGTCAATGGCCAGAAGCTCTGGACCTCGCGCGCGGAATATTCCGACCTGATGCTGCTGCTCGTCCGCACCACGCCGCGCGAACAGGTGAAGAATCGCACCGATGGTCTGTCCGTGTTCCTGGTCGATATGCGCGAGGCCAAGGACAAAGGCCTCACCATCCGCCCGATCCGCACCATGATGAATCATGCGACCACGGAAATCTTCTTCGACAATATGCGCGTGCCGGCCGAGAACCTGATCGGCGAGGAGGGCAAGGGCTTTCGCTACATTCTTTCGGGCATGAATGCCGAGCGCATCCTGATCGCAGCCGAATGCATCGGCGATGCCAAATGGTTCATCGAAAAGGCCGGGACTTACGCGAAAGAGCGTGTGCTGTTCGGCCGGCCGATCGGGCAGAACCAGGGTGTGCAGTTTCCCATCGCGCGTTGCTATTCGCAGATGCGCGCCGCCGAATTGATGGTGCATGAGGCCGCGCGCAAATACGAAGCCGGCGAGGATTGCGGCGAGGAAGCCAATCTCGCGAAGCTCCTTGCCGCCGATGCCTCATGGGCCGCCGCCGACATGTGCGTGCAGACACATGGCGGCTTTGGTTTTGCGGAAGAATACGACATCGAGCGCAAATTCCGCGAGACGCGGCTTTACCAGGTGGCGCCAATCTCGACCAATCTCATTCTCTCCTATCTCTCTGAGCACGTGCTCGGCCTGCCGAGGTCGTATTGATGGCGCTGCCACTGCAAGGCATCCTCGTCGTCTCGCTCGAACAGGCGGTGGCGGCGCCGCAATGCACCTGCCGGATGGCGGACGCCGGCGCGCGCGTGATCAAGGTCGAACGGCCGGAAGGCGACTTCGCGCGGCAATACGATCATGTCGTGCATGGCGAGAGCGCCAACTTCGTCTGGCTCAATCGCGGCAAGGAATCAGTCGTTCTCGACTTGACGACGGAAGAGGACAAGAAGCTGTTCGCGGTGATGATCGCGAAAGCCGATGTGTTCGTGCAGAATCTGAAACCCGGCGCGATCGCCAAGCTTGGTTTCGGCATCGACAAGCTGCGCAAAGAACATCCGCGGCTCATTTGCTGCTCGATCTCGGGCTATGGCGACAGCGAGCCCTATGCGGCACGCAAGGCCTACGATCTTCTGGTGCAGGCCGAGTCGGGCCTGGCCTCCGTCACCGGCGGGCCGGACGCGCCGGCGCGCGTCGGCTTTTCCGTTGCCGATATCGGCGCCGGCATGAATGCCTATCAGGCGATCCTGGAGGCTTTGATCGCGCGCGGGAAGACCGGGCAAGGCGCCGCGATTTCCGTTTCGCTGTTCGACGCGATGGCGGAAGGGATGACGGTACAGCTGCTCTCGCATGAGGGCGGCAAGCCGTTCCGGCGGATCGGTCTCGCGCATGCGACCATCGCGCCTTACGGCGTGTTCAAGAGCCGCGACAATGCGGACATTCTCATCTCAATCCAGAACGATCGCGAATGGCGGATGCTGGCGGAAAAAGTTCTGGGCGACGCGTCACTCGGCAGCAACCCGAAATTCGCGACCAACCCGAAGCGGGTCGAGCATCGCAGCGAGACCGACGCCATCGTGGCGCGCGCCTTCGCGCAGCATGACGTCGAGGCGCTGATGCCGATCCTCGAAAAAGCCGATATCGCCTTCGGTCGCGTCAGCGATTGCGAATTGCTCTCCCATCACCCGCATCTGCGCCGTATCACGTTTGGCGCGCCATCCGGCGCGGTCAGCATGCCGGCGCCCGCGCCAATTTTTGCCGACGGCGAACGCCATTATGGCGCGGTGCCGGCGCTGGGCGAGCATTCCGAGAAGATCCGTGCCGAATTCAGGACGTAACGGGTTTCAAACGATGCCGATCTCAGCGAAGGCGTCGGCATGCAATTGCGCTGAGCTTTTGCTGAAGCAACAGAACACCACGCGCGAAATGCCGCGCGGATCAGCGGACATTTCCGACACCGCTGTGCCGGTCGCGATCCGTGCCGCGCGGTCGGGCGGAAAGGCATAGACGCCGGTCGAGATCGCCGGAAAGGCGATCGATGTGAGATTGTGCTTCGCCGCGAGCAGCAGCGAATTGCGATAGCACGAGGCGAGCAGTCGTTCTTCGTTCGCGCCGCCGCCCTGCCAGACCGGGCCGACGGTATGGATCACGTGGCGCGCTTTCAGCTTATAGCCCTTGGTGATCTTGGCTTCACCGGTCTCGCAGCCATGCAGCGTCCGGCATTCGGCGAGCAACTCGGGACCTGCGGCGCGATGGATCGCGCCGTCGACACCGCCGCCGCCAAGCAGGCTCGTATTCGCGGCGTTGACGATGGCATCGGTATCGAGCGCGGTGATGTCGCCGACCAGGATGTCGAGCCGGACATGTCCCGCTTCGGCGCTCAAAAAAGGCGATGGCACGGTCATGCCCTAGCTTAGCACGGCCGCATCCTTATTTCAGGCGCTGGCGGCAAAGTCCTCGGTCAGGTCGAGCGTCGAGCGCCGGCCGATGTCGCGGAAATGCGCGTCCAGGAACCGCCGTGCGGCGCGGCGGCCGGCGCGGTGCAACAGCGCAAAGAAGTCATAATCGGCGTTGAGCCCGGTTCCCGCGCCGAGCTTGCCGGCGCCGTCGAGCACGATGCGGTGCACCTTCACGTTGGCGGCCGGCGCCGCGCCCTTGCCGCGCTTGCTGGCAATGCGGCCGATATATTCGAGCGCGCGCAATTCGGAATCGAGCGAGGAGTTGAACGTGATCTCGTTGACGCGATGCACGATGTCGCGCGCGGAGGTCGGGGTGACGTTGCGCGACAACGGCGAAATCTGCACGACCAGCACGTCGTCGATCTCGTTCGATTCGATCAGCGGCAGGATCGCCGGATTGCCGGTGAAGCCGCCGTCCCAATAAGGCTCGCCCTCGATCTCGACCGCGCGAAAGACGAGCGGCAACGCGGCCGACGCCATGACCACGTCCGCGTTGATTTCCTCGCGCTTGAACACGCGCAGGCGGCCGCTATGCACATTGGTCGCCGAGATGAAAATGTCGAGATTCTTGAAAGCCCGGATCGCGTCGAAATCGACGAAGCGTTCGATCAAACCCTTCAGCGGATTGATGTTGAGCGGATTGAGGTCGTAGGGCGAAAGCACCCGCGACATGGTGTCGACCATGAATCGAAGCGGCGACGCTTCAATCGGCATCAGCGCCAGCACGCGGTCGAGCACAGCGCGCTGCGGTCCGGGCAGATTGCCGCCAATCGAGGCCGCGCGCCAGAATTCTGCAAGCCGCTTGCGCGCCTCTTCGTCGCCGCCGCGCGCGAGCCCGTCCGCGAGCATCACCGCGTTCATGGCGCCGGCCGATGTGCCGGATACGCCCGCGATATGGATGCGGCCGTCTTCCAGCAGATGATCGATCACGCCCCAAGTGAAAGCGCCATGCGCGCCGCCGCCCTGAAGCGCCAGATTGATCTTCTTTTTCCGGGCTCCGCCCAGAAGTCGCTGCAACATGCTCTAAGGTCTCGGCACCGTTATGAAATGACCGCCAATGGGCGGGTTCCAGCCGCTGAATCGGGCGGTCCTTTAACGTAGGGCTGATTTGCTGCAATGCAACAACTTATTGTTGCAATGCAGAACAACTAGCCGAATTGCTTAATGCCCTTTGCCAATCGGCCTGGAAGGCCTGATATGAGGGAGATGAGCCAGGCCGTCTTTCCCTCGCCCGATCACGACCACGACCGCTGTACCGCCGACGCCCTAAAGCATGCGGAGGCCCTGTGCGAGGCGCGTGCGCAGCGCCTGACGCCGATCCGCCGCCAGGTGCTCGAAGCTCTGCTCGGCAGTCACAAGCCGCTCGGCGCCTATGAAATCATCGAGCGCACCGGCGAAGCTGGCGCACGTCCGGCGCCGATCACGATCTACCGCGCGCTCGACTTCCTGATGGAGAACGGTCTCGTTCACCGGATCGAGAGCCGCAACGCCTTCATCGCCTGCATCCACAGTCATGACTCCGGCGAGTTCGTCGTGTTCCTGATCTGCGAGCGCTGCGGCGCGGTCGGCGAAGCGTCGTCGAAGGCGGTCGGCGAGACGTTGAAGACGGCGGCGAAGGCCGCGGGCTTTTCACCCAAGGCGCCGGTGGTGGAAATTTCCGGGGTCTGCGCGCATTGCCGCGGCAGCTGAGTTTTAAGCGCGCATGTCGGACGTGCCGCAAAATCCCGCACTGTCCACGACGCGTCCGCTCGATATCACCGCCACCGCGCTCGTCGTTCTTCTGTGTCTCAGCTGGGGCTTCAACCAGGTCGCGGTGAAGCTCGCGATCCCCGACATTCCGCCACTGATCCAGGGTGCAATCCGCTCGGCCGGCGCCGGCCTGATCGTGTGGCTGTGGACACGCGCGCGCGGCATCCCGCTGCATCTCGACGACGGCACGCTGCGCGCCGGAATCGCGACCGGTCTGTTGTTCGGTGTGGAATTCGCGCTGATCTATCGCGGCCTTCTCTTCACCAGCGCGAGCCGGGCGGTGTTGTTTCTCTACACGGCGCCGTTCTTCGTCGTGCTCGGTTCGCACTGGTTCGTCCCCGGCGACAGGTTCCGGCTCGCGCAATGGATCGGGCTCGCTTTGTCCTTTGCCGGAATCGCGGTCGCCTTTGGCGTGCCGACAAGCGAGGATCCGCGCCAGATCATCGGCGACCTCATGCTGCTCGGCGGCGGCATGGCCTGGGCCGGCACGACGCTGATGATCAAGACCTCTGGCCTCAACCGCGCGTCCGCCGAAAAGACCATGCTCTATCAGCTCGTGCTCTCGATCCCGATCCTGACCGTCGGGGCTTTCATCTTCGGCGAGCGCATCACACATATGCCGGGTGCGGTCGCGATCGGGTCGCTCGCCTACCAGACCGTCTGGGTGGTGAGTGTGACCTTCGTGATCTGGTTCGCGTTGATCGTGCGCTATTCGGCCAGCCGTCTTTCCGCCTTCACATTTTTGACACCGTTATTCGGCGTCGCGGCGGGTCATCTGGTTCTGGGCGACCCGATTACGCCCGGTTTTGCGCTCGCCGCGGCCATGGTGATTGCCGGGCTGATCCTCGTGAACCGGCCGCGTTGACTTTTCTTCTCCCTCCCCCTGTAAGGTGGAGGGTAGGGGTGGGGGTCATGTTTCGTTTGTGGTATTGGCCCCCCCCCCGCCGCCCCGGG
>CAYJNT010000243.1:0-5176 GCA_964370945.1 uncultured Hyphomicrobiales bacterium
AACGCTAGCCCCCTTCGTATTACCGCGGCTGCTGGCACGAAGTTAGCCGGGGCTTCTTATGCGGGTACCGTCATTATCTTCCCCGCCGAAAGAGCTTTACAACCCTAAGGCCTTCATCACTCACGCGGCATGGCTGGATCAGGGTTGCCCCCATTGTCCAATATTCCCTACTGCTGCCTCCCGTAGGAGTTTGGGCCGTGTCTCAGTCCCAATGAGGCTGATCATCCTCTCAGACCAGCTACTGATCGTCGCCTTGGTGGGCCATTACCCCACCAACTAGCTAATCAGACGCGGGCCGATCCTTTGGCGATAAATCTTTCCCCGTAAGGGCTTATCCGGTATTAGCTCAAGTTTCCCTGAGTTATTCCGAACCGAAGGGCGCGTTCCCACGTGTTACTCTCCCGTCTGCCGCTGACGTATTGCTACGCCCGCTCGACTTGCATGTGTTAAGCCTGCCGCCAGCGTTCGCTCTGAGCCAGGATCAAACTCTCAAGTTGGATGAGATTTTGATCTCGGCTGATCACACGTTTAGCGCAGCGGCCCAAAGAACGAATTCCTTGAACCGCCACATCGTTTTTGACGAGGTCCATACACTGATCGCTTTCGCAATCAGCGATGTACCTTAAACGTGAACCGCCGTATCTTCCGCGACCGCTCTTCGCAAAAGGTTTCCCTTTCACAAGGAAGCGGCCCGCAAGGACTCCGCCGTCCACGTTTCTCTTTCTTCCGATTCAATTTTCAAACAGCCCGGAGACCTGGCGGTCCCCACTCCCCGGTATGCCGGAAAGTCTTCCTTAATCGCGGTCGAAGCACAGGGCCTCCGATCAACCTCGGAAGCCGCTTTCACTATGAACAGTGAGATGCTTCTTAGACGAGCTTTCGCGCCCTGAAGTGAAGGCGGACGGCCCGTCGTGGAGGCGGTATATAGGGTTCGAGCCAATTCCTTGTCAACAAGAAACCCTGAAAAAATCGACGCGAAATACGATTTTCTGCAGTGCGGAAAAGCAGCTGCGCCGCAATGAGCCACGCCCTTAGCTGATATGGGCCCGATCGGGACGTTTTCCATAGGTCCGCGTGGGTCTTTTGCGCCGCACTCAAGCCACATTCCTGCTTCGTCCTGTCCCCTAGGGATCAGGCAATGAGCGGGGTCGGCGACTAGCGTTTCAGTTTGCGGGTGAAATGGCGTTGGACGGCCTCGGTCGGGCTGGCCTGCGAACCGCTCCGCGTCGTATTCTGAAACGATCTAGAACGCCCTTCATCAATGCCCGACACGGACGAATTCAGGACACACGCGCGTCCGCGCGCGCATAAAGCGTAGTGACAGGACGGCCAATTTGGACGGCAGGCGCGGATCATACCGGGTCAGGGGCGAACCCGATCCGATCGACCTCGGCAACGAGCCGCCGCTGTCCGTCGACGGCGAGACGCACGGCGTCATCGACCGCCGTCGCATCTCCGCGCAGTGGTTTTCCGGCACGATCCTGACCGGTCTTTGCGGCGCTGCGCTCATGGGCGGTGCCGTCTTCACGTCTCTTGACGGCGAAGCGCATTTCGCCGCCTTGCCGGAGCGGGTCGAGAGCGCGCTGCGCGGCGCGGTCGACCGCCTCTCCGGCGCGCGCAAGGCCGACAAGCTGCCGCCGGTCGGCGAAAGCACCGCCGCGCGCCAGGTCGTGCGGCTCTCCATGACCAGCCGTGTCGGCAGCCGCGAAGTCGTGCGCGTGCGGCCGTTCGTGCGCGTCTCGGCAAACCTCTCGCTGTCGGTCTCCGATCTGTCGGCGAACATCCCGCCCTTCAATCCGCAGAAGCTTTTGTCGGAAGGCGCCGCCGACGGTGCCAATCCGGATGAACCCGCGGCCAATGCCGAGCCGGATGCCGAAGTCTCCTTCGTCATGCGCGACCTGACCCCGATGGTCACGCGCATGAAGATCGCAAGCATCATGCCGATCGACGACGTTATCTCGAGCGTCCGCGCGGCCGCGAACTGGACCAATCGCAACACCGGCAAGCCGTTCACGGTCGCAGCCGCCCAGCCCGGCCAGCTCGCTTATGCGCCCGCCGATTCCACGCCCGATCCCTATCGCGGCTTCGAGACCCGCATCATTCCTGAAAACATTACGCTGCTGCCGAAGACCGCGAGCCAGACCACCGGCGGCAATTCCTGGAGCGAGCGCGCGATCAACGTCAAGAAGGGCGACAATATCTCGACCATCCTGCGCGAGCTCGGCGCGACCCCCGAAGAGATCAAGGCGATCGCCGTCGTTCTCGGCCCGCGCGGACGCGACAACGGCCTGAAGGAAGGCCAGCGGCTGCGCATTCTGTTGTCCCAGATCTTCGGCGGCCAGCGCTCCCAGCCGATCCGCGTGATCGTCGCCAACGAAAGCGCGATCGAAGCCGCGGTCGCGCTGTCCGACGTCGGGAAATATGTCGCCGTCGACGTTGCCAGCATCAATACCGAAATCGCCAGCGCCAGCGAGGACGACGATGACGACGGCAGCGGCGTGCGGCTCTATCACAGCATCTACGAGACCTCGCTGCGCAACAACATTCCCGGTCCGGTCATCGACGAACTGATCCGCATCTACTCCTACGACGTCGATTTCCAGCGCAAGGCGCAGGCCGGCGATTCCTTCGACGTGCTCTATGCCGGTGAGGAAGAAACGCCGGGTGTCGAGAGCAAGAACGACGTGCTGTTCGCCTCGCTCACGGTCGGCGGCGAGGTCAAGAAATTCTATCGCTACCAGACCACCGACGATAACGTCGTCGACTATTACGACGAGACCGGAAAGAGCGCGAAGAAGTTCCTGGTCCGCAAGCCGGTCAACGAAGCCATCATGCGTTCGGGCTTCGGCGTGCGCCGCCATCCGATCCTCGGCTACATGAAGATGCATACCGGCACCGACTGGACCGCGTCCCACGGCTCGCCGATTTTCGCGGCCGGCAACGGCGTCGTCGACAAGGTCGGTTGGGAAGGCGGCTACGGAAAATATATCCGGCTGCAACACGCCAACGGTTATGAGACGGCCTATGCCCACATGACCGCGTTTGCCAAAGGCATGGAGCCGGGCGTGCGTGTACGGCAGGGCCAGGTGATCGGCTTTGTCGGATCGACCGGTCTCTCGACCGGCGCGCATGTGCACTACGAAGTTCTGGTGAATGGCCGCTTCGTCGATCCGATGCGCATCAAGCTGCCGCGCGGCCGCGCGCTCGATGGCCCGACACTTGCGAGCTTCGAGCAGGAACGCGACCGCCTCGACAACATGATGGCGCGTCAGCCCGGCCGCGTGGCGCAGAACGCAAGCGTGAAGTAACTGTTATCGCCCGCGAATCTTGAATTTACCCGAGTTTCGCGGGGCATGACAAACTTACGCCGCCTGTGCGATCGCCTCGCCGTTGAAGGTCAGGCCCTGCTTGCCAGCCGACACTTTCACTGCGTCACCATCCTTGATCTTGCCCGACAGGATCAATTCCGCGAGCGGATCCTGCAGTGATTTCTGGATCGCGCGCTTCAAGGGCCGCGCGCCGTAGGCCGGATCGTAGCCCTTGTCGGCGAGCCATTCGCGCGCCTGGGCATCGAGCGCGACCTTGATCTTGCGATCCTCGAGCAGCTTCTGCAGGCGCCCCATCTGGATATCGACGATGCGTCCCATCTCGGCGCGCTTGAGCCGGTGGAACAGGATGATCTCGTCGACGCGGTTCAGGAATTCCGGCCGGAAGGCCGAGCGCACCACCGCCATCACCTGATCGCGCACGGCGTCGGTATCCTCGCCCTCCTTCTGGCTGACCAGGAATTCGGCGCCGAGATTGGAGGTCATGACAATGAGCGTGTTGCGGAAATCGACCGTGCGGCCCTGGCCGTCGGTCAGCCGTCCGTCGTCCAGCACCTGAAGCAGCACGTTGAAGACGTCCGGATGTGCCTTCTCGATCTCGTCGAACAGCACGACCTGATAGGGCCGGCGCTGCACGGCTTCGGTGAGCGCGCCGCCCTCGTCGTAGCCGACATAACCCGGAGGCGCGCCGATCAGCCGCGCGACCGAATGCTTCTCCATATATTCCGACATGTCCATGCGCAGGAGCGCCGCCTCGTCGTCGAACAGGAATTCGGCGAGCGCTTTGGTCAATTCGGTTTTGCCGACGCCTGTCGGGCCCAGGAACATGAACGAACCGATCGGGCGGCTCGGATCCTGCAAGCCGGCGCGGGCGCGACGCACGGCGGTCGAGACCGCCTTCACCGCTTCGGCCTGGCCAACGACGCGCTTTCCGATCTGCTCTTCCATGCGCAGGAGCTTGTCTTTTTCGCCTTCGAGCATCCGGTCGACCGGCACACCGGTCCAGCGCGAAACCACTTGCGCGACGTGGTCGGCGGTGACCGCCTCCTCCATCACCACGCCGGATTTACCCTCGCTGCCCTCGACCGCTTTCAGCTTCTTTTCCAGTTCGGGAATGCGGCCATAAGCGAGTTCGCCGGCGCGCTGGTATTCGCCGCGGCGTTGTGCGTTCGCCAATTCGGTGCGCAATTGCTCGAGCTCGGTCTTGAGCTTCTGCGCTTCCGACAGCTTGTCTTTTTCCGCCTTCCAGCGACTGGTAAGATCAGCCGATTGTTTCTCGAGCGATTTCAATTCGGCTTCCAGGCGCTTGAGGCGCTCCTTCGAACCGGCATCGCTCTCTTTCTTGAGCGCTTCCTGCTCGATCTTCAGACGCACGATTTCGCGGTCGATGGAGTCGAGCTCTTCCGGCTTGGAATCGACCTGCATCTTCAGCCGCGCCGACGCCTCGTCCACAAGGTCGATCGCCTTGTCGGGCAGGAAACGGTCGGCGATATAGCGGTGCGACAAAGTCGCCGCGGCGACAATCGCGCTGTCGGCGATGCGCACGCCGTGATGCTGTTCGTATTTGTCCTTCAGCCCGCGTAGGATCGAGACGGTATCCTCCACCGTCGGCTCCGACACAAAGACAGGCTGGAAGCGCCGCGCAAGTGCTGCGTCCTTCTCCACGTGCTTGCGGTATTCGTCGAGCGTGGTCGCGCCGATGCAATGCAGTTCGCCGCGCGCGAGCGCCGGCTTGAGCAGGTTGGAGGCGTCCATCGCGCCGTCGGCCTTGCCGGCGCCGACCATGGTGTGCATCTCGTCGATGAACAGGATGATGTCGCCGCGCGAGGAAGTGACCTCGTTGAGCACCC
>CAYJNT010000244.1:0-3624 GCA_964370945.1 uncultured Hyphomicrobiales bacterium
ATCTTCCGGTCGGCCGGGGTCAATCCGAGTTTCGCGCCTGTGACGGGCGGCGTCGACGCAACCGGCGCCGCGATCTTCTTGCGGGCGGCATTGCCCGTGCCGGTGGCTTTCTTCGTGTTGCTGTTGCCAGAACCGGTCTTTTTCGCCTTCTTCGAACCGGCATTGGACTCAGGTGGCGCGATCACGCCGCGCAGATCGCGGTTGTCGCGCGACCGCATCGAGATATCAGGCGCGCGCATCGACGAGAAGCCGCCGATCGAGGGACTGATGCTGATGCTGTTAGGCCCGGCAAGGGCGCTGCCGCAGGCGATAAAATAAGCCAGAACGGCAATTGCGGATGAATTCTTCCATAAGTGCAAGGTCATGGCGGTCCTCCCTTGCGTTACGTGCAGAATTGGCAAACTCCGGTTGTTCTACTTCTTATTGTAGCACGTTCAGGCAAAAAGGTTCAGCGGGTCGGGCTTTCTTCTCGCCTACGCGCGCGGCAGCAAATTTTGCGGAGGCGCGTCCGCTTGGTAGCGGATCGGTCTGTTAAATCTGAAAAAATTTCCGATCTGCCAGGAAAACAGCGCCATGAATCCGAGCACGAACAGCATGGCCGGCCAGGAGGCTTCCTGTGCCGCGCGCGCGATCAACGCCGCCAGTCCAAGCAGCAACGTTCCGAACACGATCGCGCCCGGCCAATACAGAAACGGATGCAGCCCGCCCTCGCAGCGCGGCTTGCCGCCGGACGCCGCGATGCGCGCGTGCAGCTGCGCCACGAATTCGGAATACGGCCCGACCAACGATGCTTGCTCCACCATGCTCTTCCAGGAGGCCGACGAGACGACGATCTTCGGCGCGCCCGGCGCCCAGATTTCGGTGAGATAGCGCCGCGTCTGCATCGTCACCGGCTTGAACGACATGCGGATTCTCGCGATGTCGCGATAAGGCACGGTCCCGGTGCGGCGGCCGATCTCCCATGCGAGATGATCCGGCGTCAGCCGCAACAGCCAGGGCGCACCCATGAGCGAGGGCTTGTAGGAATAAACCGGCTCCGCTGGCGCTTGCGCCTGTTCTGAATCGTTCATCGCGCCCTCCCGCCGCGTTCTTTAGCACGGACATCGCCGATGCCCATCGCGCTGGAACCCCGATCGCGCCTGTTCGTTGTTGTTTTGGATGGAGGTGGGACCGACCCTTTGCGATGGAGCTGTCATGGCGGACGACGCGACACACAAAGACAATGATCATTCGGGAACCGATGCCGATCACACGCACGGCGAACCCGGACAGACCCGGCGGCCATTCGATACATCGGGAATGAACTGGGTTCCCGAACGCGATGACGACGACCCGCCGTATCGCGACTGGTGGGCCGTCAATCAGGAGCAAGATGACGAATGAATGCGCACGCGACGTTCGAGCCGAGACACGTGCAACACCGCCGCAATGCGCGCGTCTGCGCGTCGCTGGCCGAAGACGCCGCGAGCCCGCTCGATCGCTGGACCTTGCTGACGATGCAGCAGTCCTGGCTCGCGCTCGCCGAGAACGAGGAATGGCTGGCTGGCCGGTCGCCGCGCCGTGCCCGCGCAGCGCCGCCCCTCAAGAAAGGGACAGCGGCTCGAACCCGAGACGGTATTTTGGGGCTCTTAAGGCCATCGGCAAAACGGCAACACATTGCATCCGTCCGCCCGGGCGGGGGCTTTGCTGTTGGCGGCCCCGGTTGCAACGTCTAAAATTGGAGGGCTGAGCGACGGATTCTCGGCGGAATCCGCGGACGGGTTGGTATTCTTGATGGGCCGTTTTCGAATGTCATTGCGCTTGCTGGCCGCCTTTTCGGCCGGGCTGATCTTTGCCGCACTCGACAGCCGGGACGCGGCGGCGCAGGGCCAAGGCCGGACGTCGACTTTGGAAGCGAGCGTCGTCAATTCCTACCTGTCCACATCGGGGGCTATCTCCGACCTGACCTCGAAATTCCTGCGCGACAACGCGAACCAGGCCGCGTCCAGTTCCAAGAACGGGAGCGCCCTCAACACGCTCGGCGGCGGCGCAGATCTCGCGGCGAGCGGCAGCGCAGACGCGGCGGCGCGTCCGGGCTATCGCTTCTGGATGGAAGGCTATGGGCTGAATTCGCGCACCGGTGCGCAAGGCACCTTCACCGGCGACGAGCGCAAGACCTTCGGCGGCATTGCCGGCGTCGGAATATCGCTGCCGTCGGGGTGGAGCGCCGGCGTTTCGATCGACCAGGGCCAGACCAAGATCGACGTGACCGGGTTGCCGCAAAGCTCGCGCATCGACCTCACGCAATTTGGCGGCAATATCGCCTACGAGACCGGACCGTGGACTTTCACCACCGCCGCCATTCACGGTTTCGGTGACGTGAAGGCGAGCCGCACCGACACCGGCGGCCTGATCTCCGCGAACTATGACGTCAAACTTTGGGGCGCGATCGGCGAGGTCAGCTATTACTGGTCGAGCGGATCGGCGACCGCCGCTTGGCGCGTGGTGCCGAAAGTCGGCATCGACTGGACGCGCGTCGAGATCGATCCCTTCACCGAAAGCGGCGGCGCCATTCCGATCATCGCCACGGGTCAGAACACCGAGCGCGTGCGCGGATACGCGGGCGCCGAGGTCGGCTATTCGTGGCTCGTGAACAACACCATATTCGACATCGCGGGCTATGCGCGCGTTGTCGACATCTTCTCGCAGGACGTCGATTCCGTGTTTGCGAGCGCGGCCAACGGCGCCGCCCTGCCCCGCCTCGTGCCGGGTGTCATCGACGACCGGTTCGAGTTCGACGCCGGGGCGTCAACGAGCGTGAAGCTGTCCGACGCGCTTCGGCTCTACGCGATCTATGACGGCCGCTGGCGCGACGGATTCAGGTCCCATGCCGGGACGATTGGATTCGAATATCGCTGGTAATGGCCTTTTTTCGGGGTTTTAGACCCTGAACCTGTCGGGCCGTTCATACGACCAAACACCATCGCAACACGCACGGCAGGATATCGCTTCCGGCTGTGACGCACTCGCACAGGTGATGTCATGAAACGTATGATTTCGATTATTGTGGGAGCCTTGGCCCTGATCATGGTGGCGCAAGCCGCTCAGGCGCAGACGCGGATCGTTGTCCGCAAGGCCTATTCGCCCTTCTACCAGACTGTGAACCCCTATACCGGCGACCAGCTGGCGATCTATCGCCCGAACTATCTCGTTCCTTCGAACGATTTCGAAGGCGGCGCTTATCCCGGTGCCTACGCGTTCAAACGCGCGATCGGCAAATGCGTGATCGATCTCGGCTACGGCCGTTACGAGCACTGCTGATCGCGGTATCGATCACATCTTCGTATAAGTTTCGCATAAGTTCGAATAAGGCCCGGCGGCTCTGCCCCCGGGCCTTATTTATGCCTCCTCCCCGCGAAACTTTCGTTCGTTTCGGTGTTATCTATTGAAGGGCGCGGACGACTGGAGCGATCAAACGGGGACTGCAGAAAGAGACAACAAATGAAGACCGCAATTGCATTGTCCGTCATCGCGCTCGGCGCAGCGATCCCGCTGCAAGGCGCGGCCGCGACCGACAAAGACCAACGCGCGTCGCTGACGGCTGCCGCACAGAGCCAGGACCTGTCGGCGGCCAAGAAGAAGAAG
>CAYJNT010000244.1:3724-5118 GCA_964370945.1 uncultured Hyphomicrobiales bacterium
GGCAGATACGTCCTCGGTGCTGACGGCTATTACTATCCGCGGGCGTTCACGTCCGGCGATCCGTCCTGGCAAAGCCCCGACATGTTGCGCCGCCGCGCTATCGGTGAATGCATCATCGATCTAGGCTATGGCCGCTGGGAATCCTGCAGCAATGCCGGCCGTGGCGGCAGGCACTGAGCACCAGCAGAAAGAGGCATCCATGAAAACCGCAATCGCACTATTGGCTCTCGCGCTCGGTGCATGCATCCCGTTACAGGGCGCAGGCGCGGCAGACCGTGACCATCGGCTGTCGCTCGGCGCGCCATCACAGAGCGAGGACTTTTCCGGGCACAGGCGGCGGAGTCGGGTCTATGTCTATGGCGCGCCTTACCGCTCTTATTACCATCCCGCCTACCGGGCCTATGGGGCGGCCGATCCGTCCTGGCAAAGCCCCGAATTGCGGCGGCTGCGCGCGCTCAATCGGTGCGCCATCGATCTCGGCTACGGCCGCTGGGAAAACTGCGACTGATCGGGAATACATCGGGACGCAAAGGCCCGGGGCGCGATGAGCCGTCGTTCGGCATGATCCGCGACCGCCGCAGTAAAAAAGCCCGACTCGATGAGCCGGGCTTTTTCGTTTCGGATTGCTCCGTAAGGCGGATTATTTCCAGCCGTTCCGGTCGAACCAGGCGTTCATCACCCAGCCGCCGACGAAAGGCGCCGCGCAATTCGCGGTCGAGATGAACACTTCGCGCGTTGTCAGCGGACGGTTCACGACCAGCGTGCCGATGATCGGCGACAGGGCCGCGCAGCCGATGGCGGTGGCGCCGTAGGCGAAACCGCTGCTGGTGGTGCCCGACGCATTCACGGCATGACGGCCGTCACGCAGCGCGAAATACGCACCGGTTGAGCCGGCGCCGACCCAGAAGTTCGAGGCGGCGAGCTTCGGATCGCGGACGGTCCACGGACCGGTCCAGACCCATTGCGTGCCGTTCCAACCCCAGCCCCACCAAGGCGTCACGACGACGGTGGTTTTCTTCTTGGCGGCTTCAGCGCCATGGCTCATGACGCCAAGCGCGAACACGGCCGTCACGAGAGCGAGCAAAATCTTCTTCATTCAAAACCCCCCATTCTGGTGGCCTAAAGTTGGCCGTTGCGGAGACCCGGGATGGGACCGGAATCACCCCGGCACTCCTTTTCCCGCATTCATCTTGGCGCTTTTTTCCGCGTGGAGTCGAGCGCCCCGGCCATAATCTTCACAGGTGTGGCACAAAGGCATCCGTCGACAGCGCAGGAAAATCAGGGCTTTGTGGGCATCGCGTGCAGCGCAGCATGACGCTGCGATGACAGCCTGCGGCGTGTGCAATGGTGCCTTGCTTGAGAGGCAACGATGACGCCTGGCCGGAATCGGAGAA
>CAYJNT010000245.1:0-5116 GCA_964370945.1 uncultured Hyphomicrobiales bacterium
TCTCGCTGCTCAACGACCTGCTCGATCTGTCCAAGATCGAGGCCGGCAAGCTCGAACTCACTTTCACCAAGGTCAACCTGAACGACGTGGTCCAGCAGACGGTCGCGCTGATGCAGCCGCAGGCCGCGCGCGAGCGCATCATCGTCCGCCAGGCGCTGGCCGAGCATCTGCCGCAGGTCACCGCCGACCTGCGCTCGGTGCGGCAGATCGCGCTCAATCTTCTCTCCAACGCGGTGAAGTTCACCGGCGCCGGCGGACAGGTCATCGTGTCGACGGCGTTGTCCGATCGCGGCGATGTCATCCTGCGCGTGAAGGACACCGGCGCGGGCATGACCGAAAAGGAGATCGAGACCGCGCTCGAGCCGTTCCGCCAGCTTGCGACCTCGGCGCGTTACGGTTCCGGCGGCTCGGGCCTCGGCTTGCCGCTGACCAAGGCGCTGACCGAAGCCAACCGCGCGACCTTCTCGATCCGCAGCGCCGTCAATGCCGGAACGCTGATCGAGATCGTGTTCCCGTCCGCCGAGAGCCGGTAAAGCCGCGATTTCCGGGAATATTCCGCGCCATGCTGACACGGCATGCGCGGCCCGCTAGCATTCGAGTCGGGGCGGCCGGATGCGTCCTTAAAGGCGCATCGCAGGGAGATGCGCAATGCTGCACGCTCGCACGGCGCTGGCGCCGTTGTTTGCGGTCCTGCTCGCGATCCTTTCGGCATTCGTCACGCCGGCCTTCGCCGCCGAGGATGTCGATCTTTTGCTCGTCCTCGCCGCCGACGTCTCCCGCAGCGTGGACCAGCCGAAATTCCAGTTGCAGCGCGATGGCTATGCCGCCGCGATTTCCGATCCGCGCGTGCTCAACGCCATCGCCTCGGGGCCGAACCGCCGCATCGCGCTCTGTTTCGTCGAATGGTCCGGCCTCGGCAACCAGAGGCTCGTGATCGACTGGACAATCGTGTCGGACGCCAATTCCGCGCGCGCCTTCGGCGACCAGCTCGCCGAAGCGCCGCGCTCCTTCGCCGACCGCACCTCGATCTCGGGCGCGCTCGAGTTCGCAATGGCGCAATTCGCGCGCGCGCCCTATCCGGCCAAGCGCCGCACCATCGATGTCTCCGGCGACGGCACCAACAATGCCGGCCGCGACATCCGGATGGTGCGCGATGAGGTTGTGGCAAAGGACGTGACCATCAACGGCCTCGTGATCCTGAGCGAGCGGCCGCTGCCGTGGAATCCGGAGCACACCAATCCGCCCGGCGGCTTGCCGAAATACTTCCAGGACAACGTGATCGGCGGCCCCGGCTCATTCGTGATCGTGGCGGAGGATTTCAAATCCTTCGGCCAGGCGTTGATCGCCAAACTGATCGCGGAGATCGCGAGTCTGCCGCGGCACCAGCAGGCTGCCATCGGTCGCGCTAGTGCGGCGGTTCAGAAGCTCCCCTAATCTGCGCCGCGAGTCCGTTAGGGAGCTTCTGAACCAAAGCCGCACTAGAGTCGTTAACTCGCTAGCGTCCTTTCGAATCCGAAGTTCGTCACGAACGTGCAGCGAGACGGAGCGAACTTCGGATTCGGGACGCTAGCCCGCTGAGACGTTTTGCAGCAAGCCGCCTTACAATCATTCCAATCAAAGGCTGACGGTAATCTGCATTCTTGCTCAGCGATGAAGGATGAAGTTTTGATTCATTCCAGACTAGCGCAGTCTGGAATCATTCCAAGCTATTGATCCACAACAGGAATTTGTCTTGACCGGCACCGTTCTCCGAGACTACCGAGCATCAATCGCCACGGAGAACCACTCATGTCTTTCGCAGTCCCTGCGCTCACCCGCCTTGCGCTTGCCGGCACCCTCGCCGCGGTCTCGACCGCCGCCCTCGCCCAGTCCGGCGAAGTCAATGTCTATAGCTACCGCGAGCAGAAGCTGATCCAGCCGCTGTTCGAAGCTTTCACCAAGGACACCGGCATCAAGGTCAATGTGGTGTCGGCGTCGTCCGGCCTCGAGCAGCGCATCGCGACCGAAGGCGCCAACTCCCCGGCCGACGTGCTGCTCACCGTCAACATCGCGCGGCTCGAGGATGCGACCAGACTTGGCATTACCCAGCCGATCAGTTCCGCCGCTCTCGACAAGGTCGTGCCGCCGCAATACCGCGACCCTGAAGGCATGTGGTACGGCATCTCGGTGCGCGCACGGGTGGTCTATGCATCGAAGGAGCGCGTGAAGCAGGACGCGATCACCTACGACGAGCTCGCCGATCCGAAATGGAAAGGCAAGATCTGCATCCGCTCCGGCCAGCACGAATACAACAACGCGCTGTTCAGCGCGATGATCGTGAAGCTTGGCCCGGCGAAAGCCGAGGAATGGCTCAAGGGCCTGAAAGCCAATCTTGCGCAGAAGCCGTCCGGCGGCGATCGCGAGACCGCCCGCGACGTCGCGGCCGGCAAATGCGACCTCGGCATCGGCAACACCTATTACTACGCGCTGATGCTCGGCAATCCGGCGCAGAAGCCCTGGGCGGATGCCGTGAGGGTGATCCTGCCGAGCTTCAAGGGCGGCGGCACGCACATGAACGTGTCCGGCGTGGTGCTCGCCGAGAACGCACCCAACAAGGCCAACGGGATAAAACTAGTCGAATGGCTGGTCGGCGAAAAGGCGCAGCAGATGTATGCCGACATGAACTTTGAATATCCGGTGCGCGCCGGCGTCGCCGTCAATCCGATCATCGCCGGCTACGGCAAGCTCACGCCCGATCCGATGCCGCTCGCCAAGATCGCCGAGCAGAAGAAGGCGGCCGCGACGCTGGTCGACAAGATCGGCTTCGACAATTGATGCGTTGAGTTGAATTGAACAGACACGGACGGCATCGGCCAAAAGCCGGTGCCGTCATTTCGCCGGGACAATGACCACCGCCGTCGCAACCACGCGCCCTTTCGCCAGGGTTTTCCGGCGGCCCTCGCCGCTTTTCGCGACATTGTTTCTTCTGGCCATCGCGGGCTTTGTGCTCGCCCCGCTGGTGAGCCTCCTGCACATCGCCTGGCGGGGAGATGCGGAGATCTGGCCGCATCTGATCTCCTACGTGCTGCCGACGGCGATGCTCGACACCGCGCTGCTGCTCGCAGGCGTCGCGCTGCTTGCCGCGATTGCCGGAACCGGCACGGCCTGGCTCGTCACCGCCTACCAGTTTCCCGGCCGCGACACGCTCGCCTGGCTGCTGCCGCTGCCACTCGCGATCCCGACCTATATCGTCGCCTACGTCTACGTCGACCTGCTCGACGCCATCGGTCCGGTGCAAGGCGCGTTGCGCGCACTGGTTGGCTGGCAATCGGCCGCCGATTACTGGTTTCCGAATGTGCGCTCGCTGCCGGGCGCCATCTTCGTGATCGGCATCGTGCTCTATCCTTACGTCTTTCTCGCCGCCCGCGCGATGTTCCAGACCCAGAGCGCCTCCATGATCGAAGTCGCGCGCACGCTCGGCGCGACGCGTTTCATGCTGGCGCGGCATGTGGCGCTGCCGCTGGCCCGGCCGGCGCTCGCGGTCGGGCTTTCGCTCGTGCTGCTTGAGACGCTCAACGACATCGGCGCCTCCGAATATCTCGGCGTGCGCACGCTCACGCTTTCGATCTTCACCACCTGGCTCAACCGCGGCAGCCTTCCCGGCGCCGCCCAGATCGCCTGCGTGATGTTGCTCGCCGTGATCGCGCTGATGGCGCTGGAACGGCATGGCCGCCGTCACCACCGCTTCGCCGTCTCGCCGCGCCGCCAGCGCGTGCTGCAACGCATGCCGCTGAAAGGCGGCGCGCGCATTCTCGCTTTCATCGCCTGCGCGCTGCCGGTGGTGCTCGGCTTCCTCGTGCCCGCGCTTTATCTGGTCCACGAGGTGATCGCGCGCGGCCTGCTGGTCGGCTTTGACCCCTCGCTCATCCGCCATACCTTCAATTCCGTCACGCTCTCGGCCGTGGCAACCGTGATCTGCGTCGGCATCGGCCTCGCCGCCGCGATCGCGGTGCGCATGGTGCGCGGGCGCCTCGCGAGCGCATGCCTTGTGATCGCGGGGCTCGGCTACGCCATTCCCGGCACGGTACTGGCGCTCGGGCTTCTCTCGCCGCTCGTCGGCATCGACGACGCGATCAATGTTGTCACGCGCAATGTTGCGGGTGTCGGTGTCGGCCTGGTGATCGCAGGCTCGGGCGCGGCGCTGGTGATCGCCTATGTGCTGCGCTTTCTTGCCATTGCCACCGGCTCCGCGCAGGCGGGGCTGACGCGCATCTCGATGCACATGGACGACGTCGCGCGCACGCTTGGCAGCAAGCCGCTTGCTGTCGCGCGCCTGATCCATCTGCCGATGGCGCGGCCCGCGCTCGCGGGCGCGGCGCTGCTGGTCTTCGTGGACTGTCTGAAGGAATTGCCGGCGACGCTCCTGCTGCGCCCGCTCAATGTCGAGACCTTGCCGACCTACATTTATCAATTCGCGACGCGCGGCAATTTCGAGGAAGGCGCGCTGGCGGCCTTGCTCATCGTCGCAGTCGGCATCCTTCCGGTGATTCGGATGACGCGCTTTGCGGAAATCGCGCCGGCGCCGGAAACGTCCGCGCCGTCGAGCTGAATTTTTACAGCCCGGTGTACCACCAGAACGGGCGGCTTGGCCGGGCGATTTTCGGGCTCATGCGGGCGCACCGACAGCCCGCGCCAGAAGCCGACGATCGCGCATCCGAGCACGAGGCCGCCGAGCATGATCGGCAACGCGTGCAAAAAAGCGGCAAACCAGTCATTCGGCATGGAAAGTCCCCTGCGGCGGATCAGCCGCCCGCATTGGTCGGGGGAGATGGCGGGGTGGTTCATGCCGATCTGTCATCCTGAAGGTGGCCGCCAAAGGCCGACTTGCGGTGGCTCGCTGCGCTCGCACCTCAGGATGACGGATCGAGGTCCGTCGCTTTCCGATTAATTTGTCAAACAGCGCAGCCTCGTCCGGTCTCGCGCGCGGTTTCCCGCCGGAGGTTTCCGGTCGTCTCTCGCGATGTCGCTCCCGAAAAAGCGGGAGCGGATATTTGCACTCCCAAACGAGGGAGCGGAGCGCCATACGGCGCGGGTAGAGGACCTGCCCTTTGCGAAGGACAGGCGACCAGCCTTGCGA
>CAYJNT010000246.1:0-2424 GCA_964370945.1 uncultured Hyphomicrobiales bacterium
ACACTAGTACCCACTTCGCCGGATTGCGCTCCTGATATGCAATTCCCGCCGCTTTCACCCGCATAGTCCGTGTGCTATGCGGACGCCGCCGGGCCGATCCGATCTTTCCAACAAGCAAGAGCATCATGAGCGCCGACAAATACGTCATTTCTCCGCCGCCCCAGGCCGCGATCGCCGTGAAGGGCAGCGACAAGCTGTTTCCCGTTCGCCGCATCTGGTGCGTCGGCCGCAACTATATCGAGCATATCCGCGAGATGGGCCAGGACGAACGCGCGCCGCCGTTCTTCTTCGCAAAGCCCGCGGACGCGATCGTGCCGGATGGCGGCGTCGTGCCTTATCCGTCGCTGACCAAGGACATGCACCACGAGATCGAGATGGTGGTGGCGCTGAAATCCGGCGGCATCAATATCAAGCCGGAGAAGGCCAATGACTGCATCTGGGGTTATGCTGTCGGCATCGACCTGACGCGCCGCGATTTGCAGATCGCCTCGCGCGACGTCAAGCGACCGTGGGAAGTCGGCAAAGCCTTCGACGGCTCGGCTCCCTGCGGACCGCTGGTGCCGGCTTCGCAGATCGGTCATCCGACCAAAGGCCGCATCGCGCTCAAGGTCAACGGCACGGTCAAGCAGGAAGGCGACCTCAACCAGATGATCTGGAACGTGCCGGAGACGATCTGGAAATTGTCGGAGATGGTCGAGCTCGCCGCCGGCGACGTGATCATGACCGGCACGCCAGCCGGCGTCGGCGCGCTCGTTCCGGGTGACAAGATCGAATGCGAGATCGAAGGCGTCGGCACGCTGAACGTGTCGATCGGCCCGAAGAAGGGCTGACGTCACTTTTGTGACCGGTATTGCCGGATGGCGCCGGGGCAACCCGGCGCCATTCGTTTGGCGGACAATATGGCCCATTCAAGCAACGCTATTCGCGCTGTACGGCGGCGCAATTCACATCGTATGATCGGGCCTCATGAGGTCAGCCGGGGGGTGACCGATGTTTCTCGATTATTTTGCCGCATCGATACCCACCGATTTCGATTGAAGGTTTCCAGGCGGGCATCGAGATAAATGGCCGCCTCATTACCAGAGGCGGTCGCAGAGAGGATGATCAAACGTTGAGCGCATCCGTTCACCCAGCAGCCCCCCACAACCTGCCGCCCTTCATCACGGCGCCCGGCGAGACCGACGTCTTGATGGTCGTGATGGCGATTACGTTGATCGTCGCCGTGCTCGCCTTCGGAAATTTGTTCCTTCGCCTGCACACCCTGCCCGAGCGGATGGCACATGGGTCGCAGAAACTGCAGTTCGAGATTGTTGCTGTATTGGGGCTGCTGGCGCTCTTCACGCACCAGCACATCTTCTGGGTGGCCGGCTTGCTGCTCGCGCTCGTGGACCTTCCCGATTTCGGCACCCCATTGCGCCGCATCGCAGGCTCGGCAGAGCATATGGCCGGTATCCCGCCCGGCGAGGGCGGGATAGCTGCCGACAAGGCAGAACAGGCTCGTGCCGCTTCTCACGAGCAGCAGGGTCATTGATCGATGCTTGAACTTCTTCTTTGCTCTCTGTTCACAATCGTGCCGGACTACCTTTACCGGCGCTATGTGCAGGGCAAGCGCATCGGTCACGAAATCACATTGTTCTCAGTCTGGTTCGAGTTGCGCTGGGGCATCGTCGGCTGCGTGGTGCTCGCCGTCGGTCTGATTACGACGATCTTCTACTTCCACCCATCGACCACCGCCGCCACATCTTTCTTCCGGATCGTGCCGATCATTTCCGAGACAAATGGGCGCGTCGCCGAAGTCTACGTGAAGCTCGGCGACGAAGTTGCGCAAGGTGCGCCGATCTTCAAGCTGGACGATTCCAAGCAGCGGGCCATGGCGGAAACCGCCCGTCGCCGCATCGTCGAGATCGACGCTCAGATGGCGGTGGCGCAAACCGATCTCGCTGTTGCCGAGGGCCAGGTTCAGCAGGCCAGAGGCGCTTATCAGCAGGCGCTCGATGAATTGGAGACCAAGAAAGAACTCAACCGCCGCAACCCCGACATTGTCGCGCGCCGGGAGATCGAGCGTCTTGAGACCTTGCTCGCGACCCGAAAGGGTGCCGTCGATGCGGCGAATTCCACGAAGCAAGGCGTTGAAGCCCGCATCTCGACACTGCTACCGGCCCAGAAGGCCAGTGCGGAGGCCGCGCTCGCCGAGGCCGAGGTGGATCTGAGCAAGACCGTGATCCGAGCCGGCATCACCGGCCAGGTCGAGCAATTCGCCCTGCGGGCCGGCGACGTCGTCAACCCGATGCTCCGCTCCGCGGGCGTGCTCATCCCGAAAGGTGCCGGCCGGGGCAGGCTCCAGGCCGGGTTCGGCCAGATCGAAGGGCAGGTCATGAAGGTGGGAATGCTGGCTGAAGTCGCCTGCATCTCCAAGCCCTGGAC
>CAYJNT010000246.1:2524-5086 GCA_964370945.1 uncultured Hyphomicrobiales bacterium
GCGCCGTCCGGCGCTTTGCCCTGCACGCGGTCGACGCCGTCGGCCTTGTGCACGCCATGCTTCTGCGCATCCAGGCTTTGCTGCTCCCGATCAAGGATCTCGTGCTCGGCGGTCACTGATGACTTCGTTGACGCACCGGGCGCGTCACATCGTGGCGCCGACCTGCCAGGGGACGAATTCGAGATCGCCGTAGCCGAGATCCTCGGACTTGGTGTGCTCACCCGAGGCGACGGCGAGCACCTTCCTGAAAATCTCCTCGCCCTTCTTTTCGATCGAGACGCCGTCGAGCACGTCGCCGCAATTGATGTCCATGTCGTCGATCATGCGGGTATAGACGTCGGTGTTGGTGGCGAGCTTGATCGAGGGCGTCGGCTTGCAGCCGAAGGCGGAGCCGCGCCCGGTCGTGAAGCACATCACGTTGGAGCCGCCGGCCACCTGCCCGGTCGCGCCGACCGGGTCGTAGCCCGGCGTATCCATGAACACGAAACCCTTCTCCGTGATCGGCTGCGCATATTCGTAGACCGCGCGCAAAGACGTCGTGCCGCCCTTCGCCGCCGCGCCGAGCGATTTTTCCAGGATGGTGGTGAGCCCGCCGGCCTTGTTGCCGGGTGACGGGTTGTTGTTCATCTCGCCGTTGTTGCGCTGGGTGTATTCCTCCCACCAGCGGATGCGCTCGACGAGCTTCTCGCCGACCGCACGGTTGATCGCGCGCCGCGTGAGGAGATGCTCGGCGCCGTAGATTTCCGGCGTCTCCGCCAGCACCGGCGTGCCGCCATGCTTGACCAGAAGATCGGCCGCGGCGCCAAGCGCCGGATTGGCGGTGATGCCCGAGTAACCATCTGAACCGCCGCATTGCAGCGCGAGCGTGACTTCCGACGCGGGCCGCGTTTCGCGCCTGGCTTTCGCCGCGATCGGCAGCATGGCTTTAATGCGCTCGACACCTTCCGCCACGGTTTTCCTGGTGCCGCCGGTCGCCTGGATCGTCATGCTCTGGAAGTGGTCGCCTTCCACCAAGCCGTATTCGTCCTTCATGCGGTCGATCTGGAACACTTCGCAACCGAGGCCCACCATCAGCGCGCCGCCGAGATTGGGATGGGTGGCATAGCCCCATTGCGTGCGGCGGAGGAGTTCCCAGCCCTCGCCATACGCCGCCATGCCGCAGCCGGTGCCGTGCACGAACGGCACGACACCGTCGATCTCGGGATAATCGGCGAGAATGTCGGAGCGGTTGAACACCTCGGCGATGAATTTCGCAACCGACGCCGAGCAGTTCACCGAGGTCAGAATACCGATGTAATTGCGCGTACCGGTCTTGCCGTTCGGCCGCATATAGCCCTGAAAGGTCGCGCGCAATTCCGGCGACAGGATCTCATCGTTCCTGGCTGCTTCCGCGAAACGATAGTCGCGCGCGAAATCGTGCATGGTCACGTTGTGCTCATGCAACCAGTCACCCGGCGCCACATCCTTTGACGCAAAACCGATGATCTGGCCGAATTTCTTCACCGGCTCGTCCTTGGCGATCTTGACCACCGCCATCTTGTGCCCACGCGGAATCCGCTCGCGGGCGGTCACGCCGGCCGCCGACGTGCCGGGCGCGATCTGATCGACGGCGACGACAATGTTGTCCTCGGGCGAAAGGCGAATGTTGCGCGGTTCGGTCATGGCACAAGCCGCCGCGCGAGGGATTTCGTCATGGTGTTTCCACGCGGCATTGCGTACCTCTATCGGGAGTTATCGGCGGCTCGCTTGAGCAGGGCCTGCCTTCCGACTAACATGTTACAATGACGGACATCCAGAGCAATAGTCCATATCCGTTCCTTCCCGTTCTCAACCGCGACAAGCGCGGGGGAACCGTGCAGCACATTCACGACGTCATCCGCGACGCAATCGTGCGGCTGGACATGCCGCCCGGAGCGCTGATCGACAAGAACGCCCTGTGTGAGCGACTCGGCGTTTCGCGTTTTCCTGTGTCGGAAGCGCTCGGCCGCCTCGCCGAAGACGGATTTGTCGAGATCCTGCCGCAACGGGGCACCCGCGTGACGCGGATCAATCTGGCGGATTGCCGGGAGGCGATGTTCATTCGCCGCTCGCTCGAAGCCTATGCGGTGCGCGTCGTCGCCACGCACGACAACGCGGCGCTGCTGAGCGCCATCCGGGACAATCTCGCCGCCCAGCGCGCGGCGATGAAGAAGAACGACCGGATCGCGTTTCATGAGCTCGATCTGGCGCTGCACGATCTCCTGCTCGACACGCTCGGCTTCGAGCGGGTGAAGACCGCGGTCTACGCCGCGCGCGCCAAGCTCGACCGCATGCGGCTGTTTCTGTGCACGCCGCAGCGCCAGGCGTTTACGATCGCGGAGCACGAGCGGATTTTCGAAGCGCTCCGCGCGCGTGACCCGGCGGCGGCCGGTCAGGCCATGGAGGAGCATCTCGATATGGTGATGACCGAACTCGCCTCTTTCGTGGCGACACGTCCGGACGTCTTCGAAATGAAAGTCAGCGACATCGCGGTGGCATAGTCTTCGCGCACACCCTCACATTCGTCATGGCCGGCTTTATGCC
>CAYJNT010000247.1:0-1576 GCA_964370945.1 uncultured Hyphomicrobiales bacterium
GGTTTGAGGGTGACGGTGACGCGGGCTTTCATGGGGTCGAATCGCCAAAAGGGAACGAGGGCCTTTGCGCCCTCGCCTAGCATCGAATGGCGCAGGCCTCAACGCCAAGGCCTGCCCAAAGATCAGCCCTTCACAAGAACCGGTCCCGTGCCGCGCGGCGGCTCGCCCTCGTTCATGATGCCGAGGCGCTTGGCGACTTCGGTATAGGCTTCCACGAGGCCGCCCATGTCGCGCCGGAAGCGGTCCTTGTCGAGCTTCTCGTTCGACTTGATGTCCCATAGCCGGCAGCTGTCGGGCGAAATCTCGTCGGCCACGACAATGCGCATCATCTCGTTTTCCCACAACCGTCCGCATTCCATCTTGAAATCGACGAGACGGATGCCGACGCCGAGGAACAGGCCGGACAGGAAATCATTGACGCGGATGGCGAGCGCCATCATGTCGTCGATCTCCTGCGGCGTCGCCCAGCCGAAGGCGGTGATGTGCTCTTCCGATACCATCGGGTCGTTGAGCTGATCGTTCTTGTAGTAGAATTCGATGATCGAGCGCGGCAGCTGCGTGCCCTCCTCGATGCCGAGCCGCGTCGCCAGCGAGCCGGCGGCGACATTGCGCACCACGATCTCGAGCGGAATGATCTCCACCTCGCGGATCAGTTGCTCGCGCATGTTGAGGCGACGGATGAAATGCGTCGGCACGCCGATGTCGTTCAGATTCTGGAACACATATTCCGAGATCCGGTTGTTCAGCACGCCCTTGCCTTCGATCACTTCGTGTTTCTTGGCGTTGAACGCGGTCGCGTCATCCTTGAAATGCTGGATCAGCGTTCCCGGTTCGGGTCCTTCGTACAGGACCTTCGCCTTTCCTTCGTAAATTCGGCGGCGGCGGCTCATCGTTGTGTACCGTGTTTTGTGAAAATCCATGATTGCCGGGGTTCCGGTTGCTGTTATCAAGTTCATCCGCGGCGGAAACGGAAGGCGACTCGAACTTTACGCGGTCGCGCGCCCGTATCCTTAGCAAGCTAGCGGATCGGGGTGGTCAGCACAATCGGCACAAAGGCCATTCATCCACCGCTGCCTGAATGACGCACAATGCCGCCACCCCGTTGCCTTGACCCTTTTGGCCCGATATGCAAGGCGCACAACGCGAGTCCGCGCAAAGATGCGGACTGACACAATTTCACCACGAGGCGGGAAAACGGCATGACCACATTCGACAAGCGCGAAGAAGGTTTTGAAAAGAAGTTCGCGCATGACGAGGAACTGAAATTCAAGGCTTACGCCCGGCGCAACAAGCTGCTGGGCCTTTGGGCAGCCGCCGAGCTCGGCAAAACCGGCGCCGACGCCGAGGCCTATGCCAAGGAAGTCGTGCTGGCCGACTTCGAGGAGGCCGGCGACGGCGACGTGGTCCGTAAAGTTGTCAACGATTTGAAATCGAAGGGCGTGACCGAGGCGGACGTGGCCGCCAAGCTCAACGAATTCCTGCAGCAGGCCGTCGCGCAGATCACGGCCGGCAAGTAGCGATCGGGCACGCGATGAGCGCACAAGGCTTCTCCCTCGCCCGCCGCCTGCGCGCGGGC
>CAYJNT010000247.1:1676-5085 GCA_964370945.1 uncultured Hyphomicrobiales bacterium
ATGACGCGATAGTCGCGCTCGACAAGCCAGACGTTGCGCGCGGCGCGCGCCGTGGCCGCATCGGGACCTTCATCCGCCGGCACGAGGTCGATCACGATGTGCAGCGGAAACGAAACGAAATCGGTGACATGGCGGCCGACCGGCGTCTGACGCTTGAAACCGGCATTTGCAAAGCGTCGGTCGTTCGTCATCCGCGTCCACAGCAGGCGTTCGGCATCGGTCGGATTGCGCCGCAGAAGGCGCGCGAGCCCGCGCATCGGCCCATGCGTCGTGCGGGGAAGATCGGGCGTTGCGACAACCTTGTCCTGCGCGAGCAGCGCGCGCAGCATTTCGGCTTGGGTGCCGTCGAGCACGCCGCCGCGCGCGGGGCCCTTGCGCCCTTCGGCGATCGCCATGATGACGCCGTGCAGGGTGCGGATGTCCTGCTGCGTCGGCGCCATGCGCGTGAAGATGTTGCGCATGTTGACGACCATGGTGCCGCGCTTCTCGGCGGGGCGGAAATATTCGATCCGCTCGAGTTCGGCTTCGAGCATGTCGAAGAATGAAAGCAGCTGCTCTTTCCCCGCCGGCGGCGACTTTTTCGGCTGTACGAACGGCAATTCGCCGCCGGTCTGCCTGAACCATTCGTAGGCGAGGATCACAACCGCCTGCGCAAGATTGAGCGAGGCGAAGGCCGGATTGACCGGCAAGGTCACGATCATGTCGGCAAGGCCGACTTCGTGGTTTTCAAGCCCGTTGCGCTCGCGGCCGAAGACGATTGCCGCCCTTTCTCCACCTGCGACACGCGGGGCCATCAGGCGTGCGGCCTCGTCCGGTCCCACGACCGGCTTCGCCTGGTCGTGTCCCCGCGCGGTCGTGGCGGCCACGAATGTGCAATCCGCGATCGCGGCTTCCAGACTGTCATGCAGCGTGACGGCGTCGAGAACGCGGTCTGCGCCCGCGGCCATCACGCTGGCTTTCGGATTGGGCCAGCCCTGCACGGGTTTCACCAGTCGCAGCTGCGACAACCCGAAATTCGCCATCGCGCGCGCGGCCGCGCCGATATTCTCGCCGAGCTGCGGCTCAACCAGCACGACCACCGGCGCCGGGGCGATCGTCCAGTTTCGGGTTTTGTCGGTTCCCGCGCCCGGCATTACGCCGCTCAATAGAACAGGATATCGGTCATGCCGGAGACGCGCGCGAGATTTGAAATCGGCTCCTCTCCCCGGCTCTCCGTCCCGAGCCGGTGCAGGCGCGGATAATGCTTTTCCAGAATGAGGCGCAGCTCCTTGTTGACGGGCCGCAGCCGCTCCGGCGCATATTCAATCGCAAGGGGAATTTTGCCGACGAGATCGCCGAGGCCTCGCACCGTTTCGGCCTCTGCCCCCTCGACATCGATCCAGATCAGCCCGATCTCCTCGACCTGCAATTGCAGCGCGCGCAAGGCCGTGTCGAGCCTCGTCACCGGGACGACCACGCTCTTGACGGTGTCGGGCGACGGCTGGCTATCGAGCGCATGCGCGCCCTTGTTGCGCGGATGCAGGAAGAGCCGCGCTTCGCCGTCGGTGGCGCCGGCGGCTTTTGCAAATACGGTGACGCGCGCCGCCATGCCGTTGGCGGCAAGGTTCATGTTGAGCAGCTTGGAATTCCGCTTTTCCGGCTCGAACGCGACCGCGCGCGAGAACGGCCCGGCGCGCAGGGCGTGAACGGTCTGGGTGCCGATATTGGCGCCGACATCGACGAAGACGCTGTTGTCGTGCAGCCGTCCGGTCTCTTTCAAAATCCGCACCGCCTCATCGATCTCGTCCCATTGCCAGCGCCCCTGCCACATCAGCGAGGAGCCGATCACGCGGTCGGACGGGTCGACGAAGAAGTTGCCTTCGGGCAGCTGGCAATAAATCAGGTGCTTGCGGTCGGCGAGCGCGTTGAGGACCGTCTCCCGAAAGGAGCGGATCCCGAGCATCACGGGCTCGAGCATTTTGCGCCGTAGCGCCCGCCGGAAGCGATCGTAAAACCCCAGCGCGGGGTGAAAATGAGGCATCACGGACCAAACCACTCCAAAAGGCGGCCTTAAGGACCGCCATACTCGCACAAATACAAGGCCTTCCGCTGCCCGGGCTTCCCCGTAAGTCGGCTTCCGCATGTCCATGGTGGATGCTATAGCGAGCCCGCGCAAGTTTAGGGACTCTTTTTCCTTCCCAATTCCAGGCACTTCCAGAGAGCAGGACGTTACCCCTATGGCCAAAATCAAGGTTGCAAATCCGGTTGTCGAAATGGACGGCGACGAGATGACCCGGATTATCTGGCAACTCATCAAGGACAAGCTCATTCACCCGTATCTGGATGTGCAGCTGCTCTATTACGATCTCGGCGTCGAATATCGCGACAAGACCAACGATCAGGTCACCATCGACGCGGCCGAAATGACCAAGAAGGTCGGGGTCGCCGTCAAATGCGCCACCATCACCCCGGACGAAGGGCGCGTTAAGGAATTCGGCCTGAAGGAAATGTGGCGGTCGCCGAACGGCACCATCCGCAACATCCTCGGCGGCACCATTTTCCGCGAACCGATCATCTGCAAGAACGTGCCGCGTCTCGTGCCGGGCTGGACCAAGCCGATTGTGATCGGCCGCCATGCCTATGGCGACCAATATCGCGCCACCGACTTCAAATTCCCGACCGCCGGCACGATCACGCTCAAATTCACCGGCACCGACGGCAAGGTGATCGAGCGGGAAGTGTTCAAGGCGCCGGGCTCCGGCATCACCATGGCGATGTACAACCTCGACGATTCGATCCGCGACTTCGCCCGCGCCTCGCTCAATTACGGATTGAACCGCGGCTATTCGGTCTATCTGTCGACCAAGAACACGATCCTGAAGCAATATGACGGTCGCTTCATGGAGCTGTTCCAGCAGATTTTCGACGCGGAATTCAAGGCCGAGTACGAGAAGAAGAAGATCACCTATGAGCACCGCCTGATCGACGACATGGTCGCCTCGGCGCTGAAATGGTCGGGCGGCTATGTCTGGGCCTGCAAGAACTACGACGGCGACGTGCAATCCGACACGGTGGCGCAGGGCTTCGGCTCGCTCGGACTGATGACCTCGGTGCTATTGACGCCGGACGGCAAGACGATGGAGGCCGAGGCCGCGCATGGCACGGTCACGCGCCATTACCGCGAGCATCAGAAAGGCAAGGAAACCTCGACCAATTCCATCGCCTCGATTTTCGCCTGGACGCGCGGGCTGGCGCACCGCGCCAAGCTCGACAACAACGCGGCGCTCGCGAAATTCTCCGACACCCTGGAGAAGGTCTGCGTCGACACGGTCGAGTCGGGCTTCATGACCAAGGATCTCGCCTTGCTGATCGGCGCCGACCAGAAATGGCTCTCGACCAGCGGCTTCCTCGACAAGATCGACGAGAACCT
>CAYJNT010000248.1:0-5077 GCA_964370945.1 uncultured Hyphomicrobiales bacterium
ATCCACCAATTCCAGCTGCCATCATCGGGACAATGGCCGAGGCCGCACTCCATGAACGTGGTCAGCGTCTCGATCGCCGCCACGACGAACAGGAGTCCGACCCCTGTTGCGGCGAGACGATGAAGCCACGCCGGCTCGCGCGCGGGGGACCTGAACTGGCCGTGGAACAGTTGCACGATTCCAACCGTCAGAATGACCACTCCGAACAGCAACACGCCCCATACATACAAGTGGACATCCAGGACCGCCTGGCCGAATGGCGGGTTCATCATCGGCGCCAGGGTCGGCTGGCCAGCATTCGTGTCGAAATACGGATTGATGTGCAACAACGTCTGTCGGATCGATACGACCAATCCGAAAACCGCTGAGATCAGACAAAGACCATAGTGCCGGGGATCGGGCCCCAGCATCAGATTCATCGCCGCCCCGAAAGCGACCGCCAGCATGGCCACGCGCTGCAACTGGCACAGCGTGCATGGAAGCTCGCGATACGAAAACTGATAGGCATACGCACCAAGCAACACGCCAATCATGGCCATCATGCCGGCGAAGTTGAGCACGCGAGCGAGTTCGGGCGAGACCGCGCCGGCCTTCATAACTGAACCCCCAATGTCGCGGCAAAATCGACATCCTGGACAAAGATAATGACGCCGACGACGAGTGCGGCGATCACCAATGTCCACGTCCATCGCGCTTCACGCCGCCACAAGAAAAAGCAGCTCACGGCAATGAGCCCGAACGCAAGCGTCATCATCTGTCGCTGGCTCCCTCACATACCGTTTCAAGGATCGCGTTACGCGATCATGCCGCTCATGGTCCCGATCTGCGGCGGGCACGTCAACCGCGGCGCATCGGCAATTTGTTTCGAATCGTCCGATTCCTGCGAAGGTCTTGTTTGCTAGGAACCGCCGCGCCGCCGGCCCTCACCCTCAAGCGCCGCCCGCACCTTCTTGATTTCGGCGGGCGAGCTGCCCTGCAACGCCGGGAATTTCGGATCGATCTTTTCCAGCGCCTCCATCAGCGCCGCGGACACCAAAAGGCGCGCGAACCATTTGTGATCCGCCGGCACCACGATCCAGGGCGCCTCCTTGGTCGAGGTCTTGCGGATCAGGTCCTGATAGGCGGCCATGTAGCGCGGCCACAAATCGCGCTCCTTCACGTCGCCCATGTTGAATTTCCAGCGCTTGTTCGGATCGTCGAGCCGGTCGAGGAAGCGTTGCCGCTGCTCTTCCTTGGAGATGCGCAGATGGAATTTCAGCACGACAGTCCCGTTGTGCACGAGATGCCGCTCGAAGGCGCGGATCGCCTCGAAACGCTCCTTCCAGATGTTCTTGGTGACGACGCGCGGCGGCAATTTCTGCTTGGCGAGGATTTCCGGATGCACGCGCACCACGAGGCATTCCTCGTAATGCGAGCGGTCGAAAATCCCGATGCGCCCGCGCGGCGGAACGCGCTGCGCCACCCGCCAGAGAAAATCGTGATCGAGTTCCTCGGCGGTCGGCGCTTTGAAAGAATGCACCTCGCAGCCCATCGGGTTCACGCCGTAAAGCACGTGCTCGACGATGCCGCCCTTACCCGCCGCGTCCATGCCCTGCAGGATCATCAGCACCGACCATTTATCCTGCGCGTAAAGCCGCTCTTGCAGATCGGCGAGATGCTTGACGCAATCCGCCATCATCTTCCTGGCCTCATCCTTGTCGATCCCGCCTCCGCCGGTGTCGGCCGGATCGAAGCTCGAAAGCTTGAAGGTCTCCGGCCGGTCGATGCGGAAGCGCTGGACGAGCTTGCCGAGATTCATGGACACATTCCTTTCAACGCATAAATTTGGCCGCGAAAATCATGCGGCCGCGCAATAGGACTCCGCGCAGTGTGGCATTTTGCAATGAGGATCGGCCAGCCTGAAAAAAGCGCGCGGTCAGGCTGTGATTGTCCCCTCAGTGACGATGACCGCGCTGCCGCCGATGGTCGCCGCGGTGGGACGTCCGCCGCCGATCTTGAGGCCGAGCTCGATCAGGCTCGCGCGCCCCATCTCGTAGCCCTGTTCGATCCGGAAATGATGCTCGCCTTCGCCGTAGCGGCCGGACGCGGCCAGAAGGCCGGCGAACGCGGCGGCCGCCGAACCGGTCGCCGGATCCTCCGGAATGCCCCGCTTGGGGGCGAACATGCGCGCGTGGAAATCATGACCTGCTTCAGCGGTCTGCGCGCAAAATACATAGACCAGGGCCGGGCCGTCGATCCCGAAGACCGTTTCAAACAAGGCGGGATCGGGGTGACAGCGCGCCACGGCGTCCAGAGTCCTCAAGGGCACAAAGGAAAACGGCACACCCGCCGACCAGCGCGACGGTACCGCGCCTTCGAAGCCGATGTCCTCCGGGGCGATTGACAAGGCGGCCGCTTGCTCGGTCTTGCCCGGAAGGTCGCCCGCGGAAACCGGCAAGCTCGGCGCGGCGAAGCGCACGTAGCCGATATCCGCCTCCCTCGGCTCGAAGTGGCAGGCAACGTTGCCGATCTTCTCTTCGAGCATCAATTTGGCCGGGCGGCCGCCGTCGAGAATCGCGAGCAAGACAGCGGTCCCGACCGTCGGATGGCCGGCAAACGGAAGCTCCGCCGTCGGCGTGAAGATGCGTACCGCCGCGCGGTGCTGGCCGTCCGCCGGCGGCGAAACGAAGACGGTCTCCGGAAAATTGAATTCGCGCGCGATCGTCTGCATTGCCGCCGTGTCGAGTCCATCCGCCTCGAGCACGACGGCGAGCGGATTGCCCGCAAATTTTCTTTGCGTGAACACGTCGAGGGTGAAAAAGCGGCGCTTCATTGCGACCTCACAAAGGGGACGGTTCAAACACGCGCGCGGGATTGACGATCTCTTCCTGCGCTTCGATCAGCAGGATTTCGCGCGAGCCTTTTTCGGCGGTGCGCTCGAGAATTCCGAAGACGGACGACACTGCGCGCGACAAAGCCTGCGCCACCGACTGGCTTTGCAGATAATGGGCAAAGAACAGCGCCGCGATCGCGTCGCCCGCGCCGTTGACCGAGATCGGCAGTTTGGGCGTGCGGGCCAGAAACCGGTGTTTGCCGTCGGAGGCGACCATATCGATGGAATCGGCCGGTGTGTCGTCGGTATGCAACGACGTCACTAGAATGGCGCCTGGCCCGCGCGCATGCAGTAGGCCGATCGCCGCGAGCGCGTCGGCAATCGTCTTCGTCTCGTGACCGGAGAGCAGCTCCAGTTCGAACTGATTGGGCGTAATCACGTCGGCCGCCGGCAGCGCGCGCTCGCGCATGAATTCCGGAATGCCCGGCCGCACGAACACGCCGCGGCCGACATCGCCGATCACCGGATCGCAGCAATAGCGCATCGCCGGATTGGCACGGCGGACCTTGAGGACCGTATCGAGGATCGCCTCGCCGATATCGGCCGAGCCCATGTAGCCGGAGAGCACGCCATCGCAGAGCCGCAGTGCACCGCGCTCGGCCATGCCGGCGATCACTTCGCGGATCATATTGCCGTCGAACACGCTCCCCTTCCACGAGCCGTAGCCGGTGTGGTTGGAGAATTGCACCGTATGCACCGGCCAGACCTCGATGCCGAGCCGTTGCAGCGGGAATGCCGCCGCGGCATTGCCGACATGGCCGTAGGCGACATGCGACTGGATCGAGAGGATGTTCATGGCGACCGAACTATAACGCCCTCTCCGCGATCGGAGAGGGCGTTGGGATCAAATGATTTGATCGTTTGATCGATTTGGATTGATCCTCAATTCGTCTTGGCGGTGGCCTGGTCGACGAACTTGTTGGTGTAGGTCTTCGACAGGTCGATCTTGGCCGCCGCCACTTCCGGCACCGACTGGCTGAACACGTTGAGCACCGCCTGCGCGCCCTTCGGATCCATCTTTCCGGTTTGCGAGAACATCGGAATCGTGTTTTTCAGCGCGGCGAGATAAAGCGTCTTGTCGGCGCCGACAAGTTCGGCCGGCATCTTCGCCATGATCTCCTCCGGCGTATGCGAATGGATCCATTTCAGCGTCGCCAGGACCGCGCTGGTCAGGGCCTGCGCCTCTTTCGGATGCGAGGCGATCCAGTCCGCCTTGGTGTAGAGCGCGCCGCCGGGATATTCGCCGCCGAAAACGTCGAGCGTGTCCTTCTGCGTACGCGTATCGGACAGGATGCGCAGGCCTTTGTTCTTGCCCTGCAACAGCGTCACCGCCGGATCGAGCATGACCGCGGCATCGATATTGCCCTGCTCCATCGCCGCGACGGCCGTCGCGCCGATCCCGACACCGATCACGCCGACGGACGCCGGATCGACGCCGTTCTTTGTGAGAATGTATTTCAGAAAGTGATGCGTCGAGGAGCCGGGCGCGGTGACGCCGACCTTCTTGTTGGCGAGATCCTTGACCGACTTGATCGCATCCGTGTTTTTCGGGGCGACGACCAGCGCGAGACCCGGGAAGCGATCATAGATCACGAAGGATTGCAGGCTCTGCCCCTTGGCGGCGAGATTGACGGTATGGTCGAAATAGCCGGACACGACGTCGGCCGAGCCGCCGAGCACGGCGGTGAGCGCCTGCGAGCCGCCCTTGAAATCGACCATCTCGACCTTGACGCCGGCCTTGTCGTATTCGCCGAGATGTTGCGCCAGGACGGTCGGCAGATAGCAAAGGCAGGCCGCGCCGCCGATCGCCATCGTGACCTTCATCTGAGCGAAAGCGACGCCCGACATCAAGATGAGCGCCGCGAGTGTCGAGGCCGCGCGCCGCGTGAAGGCTGCAATCATGGACATTCTCCCTGTTGTTCCGGCGGTTCTTCTTGTAGGAACCGCGTTCAGCTGAACGATAGATCAAGCGAGTTCGGTGCGAAAGGTATGTCTTTTGCCTGGGCATGATCTGGTCCGAAAACCGGTAGCCACTTTTCGGGATCATGCCTAGTGTCCCGATTCCGAAGTTCGCTTCATTCTGCGGCACCCCCGTAAAGCGAACTTCGGAATCGAAGGACACTAGCAATGTCACGATTCTAGTGTGGTTTTGGTTCAGAAATTCCCTTTGCGGACTCGCGGCGAGAATGAAGGGAATTTCTGAAC
>CAYJNT010000249.1:0-5074 GCA_964370945.1 uncultured Hyphomicrobiales bacterium
GGAATTCTCCGGCTACGCGAGCCAGGTGAAGTCCGGCATCGCGCGCCTGCACAATGCGCTGAATGAGCTCTATCCGCTGGCGCAGGGCGGCACCGCGGTCGGAACCGGATTGAACGCAAAACCGCAATTCGCAAAACTGTTCGCGGAACACGTGGCGCGCATTACGAGACTGCCGTTCATCACGGCGCCCAACAAGTTCGAGGCGCTCGCTTCGAATGACGCCTATGTGTCGGTGCATGGCGCGATCAACGCGACCGCGACCGGGTTGTTCAAGATCGCAAACGATATCCGCCTGCTCGGCTCCGGGCCGCGCTCGGGCCTGGGTGAATTGATCCTGCCGGAAAACGAGCCCGGCTCTTCGATCATGCCCGGCAAGGTCAACCCAACGCAGGCCGAAGCGATGACCATGGTGTGCTGCCAGATTTTCGGAAATCACACGACGATCACGGTGGCGGGCTCGCAGGGCCATTTCGAGCTCAATGTCTACAAGCCGGTGATGGCGCATGCGATGCTGCAATCGATCCGGCTGATGTCCGATGTCGTGCTTTCCTTCACTGACCATTGCGTCACCGGCATCCGCGCGAACGAGAAACGCATCCAGGAATTGATGGAGCGCTCGCTGATGCTCGTGACCGCGCTCGCGCCGAGAATCGGTTACGACAACGCGGCGAAAATCGCCAAGGCCGCGCATGCGAAGGGCACGACCTTGCGCGAGGAAGCGGTCGGCGGCGGATTTGTTTCGGCGGACGAATTCGACCGGCTGGTGCGGCCGGAAAAGATGGTCAGGCCCGGCTAACATCCCTGTTTCACAACATGAATCCCGAACCGTGTTGCTGTGCGTTAATTGCATGGCAACGGTATTTTGGTGTTCGGGTGGCAAGCAATTTCGGTTTCTGCCACTCTATTGGCGTAATCGACAGACGGTATTTGCATTACCAAATGACCCGCGAGGGTCTTTGCATAACCGGTTACCGCCGGATCTTAGATGGGCGACGTTGTTAATCTCAGACGGGCACGGAAGACCGCTGCCCGGCAGCAAAAAGCGGATGATGCTGCCGGCAAACGAATTCTTCATGGCCGTTCGAAAGCCGAACGCGTTTTGCAAGAAACGCTTCGCGACCTCTCCGCCCGGGATCTCGACAGTCACCGCCTTGGAAGTGGAGAGGCCAATGAAGTCTCCGGTCGTCAAACGATCGATCGTGATCGCCGGACACAAGACTAGTGTCAGCCTTGAGGACGCGTTCTGGAAGGGGCTGAAGGAAATCGCAGATGCGCGCGAGATGACTCTGTCGGAGCTCGTCGCGTCCATCGACACGGATCGCAAGCACGGGAATCTGTCGTCTGCGATCCGGCTGTTCGTTCTTGATCACTTTCGCTCGCAACTCACGCCGAAAGAAAACCGCCGGGATCCTTCCCCGGCGCGCGCTGCATCCTGACGTTCTTCAATCGCGTTATCGCTGGAATGTGCTTCGCTCCGCTCCCGGCGGTGTGATCGCCTACGTGCGCGGCTCCGGGAGCACGGGTGGCGCGGGCGGCGGCCTGCGGAATCCGGGCGGCGGGCCGATCTCGATCGGCGGCGGCAGCGGCGCGGCGCGTTCGAGCGCGGCGGCGGGTTTCTGCGGCGGATCGGGAAGCCTGACGCGCGGGCGCGGCAGCACGATGTTGCGGTCGGGTGCGGGCTGATCCGGAATCACGTCCGTCTCTGGAATGGACGGCGCCGTCTCGCGGACGGCGCCGCGTCCCCGTTCGATCGCTTCCAGTTTTTTCGACTGCTGATCGACCGCGCGCAAGGCCAGCCAGCCGGCGAGTGAAGCCACATCGATGTTGCGCTTGGGGCCGCTCAGCGGGCCGCGCAGCGACACGACGATCTCGGGCCGTCCGGCGGGCGGCACCGCGGTACCGGACAGCGCGATGCGCGCGTCGAGCGTCGAATTGACGAGATCGAGATTGCCCGACGCGGAAATGTCGGCGCCCTTGGCGCGCGCGATCATGGTCGGCAGCCGCACCTGTCCGCCGGCGATGGCGATTACGCCGTCGGCATGTGCGATCTCGAGCGGACCGGTATCGAGCCAGGGCGCGACCGCGTCGCGGATCTTTCCGGGCTCGAGCGGCAAGCCGCGGTCGGCCGCGCGCATCACGGTCGGGAAGACGCGCGGATCGAGCCCGGCGACGCTCGCGCGTTCGAGCGACAAGGTTCCGTTTCCGGTGAGCGAGCCGACCAGCGCCTTGGGGCTCAGGCCCGAACCTTCCACATCGAATTGCAATCCGAGCCGGCCGCCGATCGGCGCGCCTTCGAGCGGAAGGACCGCGCGGGCATCGGCATTCTTCAGAGCGATCCGCGCTTTCAGGTTCAATCCTTCGGTCGCCTTGCGCAACGAGACGTCGCCCGACAATTGTCCGTCCGCGATTTCGCCCTCGATCGCCTCGGCGGAGAATTCCGACGGCTCGAGCCGGAGCGCGGCGCGCAGCTTCTTCACATGATAGGACGCGATATCGGCTTCGCCCGCACGGAGCGCGATGCGGCCGGCGACGCCGCCGGGCCATCCGCCCGCGAACGGCTCGGCCGGCCATGACGCGTCATTGCGTGCGGGTGGCATGCCGGCGATGCTTGCGAGGATCGCGCCGCCGTCGATCGTGTCGGCATTGAGTTCGCCAGTGACGCGCGGGGTGGCGGTGAGATCGAGATCGAATTTGCCGCGCATCTGCGTTCCGGCGATGCTCGCCATCGCATTCTCGAACTTGAATTGCCGGCCATTCATGGCGACGCGCGCGGTGAGCACGGCGCTTAAGCCCTCTCCGGCCGATCGCAGACGCATCCAGCCGAGATCGGCATGGGTGACGGCCAGATCGAATTGTCCGGTCGCATTGTCGTTGCCGAGCCGCAACGTCCCCTGCAGGCGGGCATCGAGGCTTTCCGCCGTCGCCTTACTGTCGAGCTTGATCGCACCATCGAGCGGGCCCTGCGCATTGAGCGTGAAACGGCCCGGACCTTTCGCCGCATTCGCCGCGCGATGAAGACCGATCAGCCGGAACATCTGCGCGCTGTCGTCGGCGTCGAGGGTCACATCCACGCGCGCCGCAGCTGCGAACGCATTGGCGTGATCGCCGCTGGCGTCGGATGTCAGCGCGATGCGAAGTCCGCCGGATTGTCCGTTGAGCGCAAAGCGCGCGCGGCTGCGTCCTGTCTCGCTCGCATCTTCGACGTCGAGGGTGGCGCGAAGCTTGGCCGTACCCATGCGCTCGATGATGCGCCGTACGGGATCGAACGCGGGCGGCGCGAATTTCGCCAGCACGGCCGAGAGCCCGGTCAGATCGCGCGCATCGAGATTGACGCTGAGCGATCCGCGCGGCGCCGCGGCGGCGGTGGAAATCCGCCCGCTGGCATTGAGCGAGGCGCCGCCGAATTCGCCCAGACTCAGGCGCTCGACGGTGAGCCCGTCGGAATCGAACGTCAGTTTTGCATTGGCCTTGCGCGCTTCGACGCCGGCGAGCGTCGCGCGGCCGATATCGAGCGCGAGCGAGACTTCGCCCGGCCGCTCGAGCTTGGCGCTGCCGAGCGCGGCTTGCGCGAAATCGAGCACGCTGTCGAGATCGAGCTCGGCGGCATTGAGCTCGGCATCGAGCCGCGCCTTGCGCTTGTCGGTCGGCCACAGATAGACGAGCCGGCCGTCCACGGTCTTGCGATCGACTTCGGCTTTCAAGCGTTCGAGTGCGATCTTTTCGCCGCCAAGCGAGACGTCGGCGCGCAGCCGCATCGCTTTCGCCGGGCCCTCCGGCGGCAGGTCGTCGCGGCCGTCGAGCCAGCGCAGAAGAAGCCGCGGATCGGTCGAGGCGACGTCGGCGGGGCCGGTGAACGACAGGCCGTCCGCCGTGAAGGCAGCCTTGCCGCTGAACGTCACCTCGGTGAAGCCCGGCGCGCGCAATTGCGCGCTCTCGAACGACAGTCCGTTGCCGTCGGAGACGAGATCGCCGCGCAAATTTTGCAGCGGCGCGCCGCCCAGCGTGACGCTATCCGCAGAGAAGCCGATCTTCATCGGCAGCGGCGCCGATAAAACCCCGCCAAATGTATCGACAAAGGCGTGGATCGCCGCCAGCGGGGTGCGACGCACCGGCCCCGTTGCCGCGATCAGCCGGTCGACATCGAGCTGACTTGCGGAGAGGACAGCGTCGAGCCGCGCGCGCGCGCCGAGCGTCAGTTCGGCGGTGCCGCCGACCTTGAGCGCGCGATCCTCCGGGCCGTACTGGAAATCGATCTGCTCGAACAAGACGGAAGCGGCATTCGCCTTGACGCGCGCGGCAAGCCGCCAGGGCTCGTTGACCACCGCGCGTCCGCTCGCCAGCACGGTGCCGACCGGCCGGATGAAGGTCACGCCGCCTTCGAATTTCGGCGCGTTGCTCTCGAGCGAAACGAGCCCGTCGCCTTCCGCCGTCAGCGCGCGCTCGGACGGATCGAGATTGAAGCGCACGCGGATCGCGCCGGTTTCCTGCCGCGTGGCGGTGATGCGATAGCCGTAAAGATCCTTGTCCGAGACGAACGCGCCCTCGCCGCGGAAGGAACCGGCGAGCGAGCGCACCTCGCCGTCGAACCAGAGCTTGTCCAGAACAAAGCGACGATTGCTCGCGGCGTGGACGAGCGTGAGCCGGGCGTCCTCGATCTGCAGATGATCGACCGCGAGCGCGCTCGCATCGAAGCCCAAACCGCCCGAGGGGAGCGAGGCGCGGCCGTCCGGCGCAAGCGCGATGGTGAATTGCGGGCCGGCGATCCGCGTCTGCGAGGCGCGTAGCTGCCCGCGCACCAGCGCGCCGAGCGCGAACTCGATGCCGAGGGAATGCGCGCGCAAGGCGTCCTCGCCGCGCGGCCCGATCTCGACGCCATTCATGACCAGGGTCGGCGTCGGCAGCAGGCGCACATCGATCGCGCCGCCGACCCGCACCGGCAGGCCGACGAGCCTCGCCGCCTCGGTCTCGAATTGCGGCCGGTACGTGTTCCAGTCGACAAAATACGGCCCGACCAGCGCCGCCAGCAGCGCCAGGATCAACGCAATCGCAAAGCCGAGTAACGTCGTCTGCACGC
>CAYJNT010000250.1:0-5069 GCA_964370945.1 uncultured Hyphomicrobiales bacterium
GATGGTTCTCGAGTGTTGCTTGCGCATCGCCACACCGAGACGAGGATCCATACGGTGTAGGCGGCGAAGCAAGGCAGGAGAACCTGCCGCAGCGCCATACGATCGTCATAAAACGCGATGACGTAGAGGGCGACAATCGTGACGCTGGTGGCAACCCCATAGATCCAGAACACTTTCCAGAGCGGCTGCTCGCCGTGCCACGCCCGAATCTCCGCGGCGAAAAAGTCGGCCGCGAATTTCGCGATCCTCGTTTTGCTCGTCTGCCCAAGCCACATGGCTGCCGGCGACTCCGACATACGCTGCCGTCCCAGCGTAACTTCCAACTATTCGATCCCGCAGGCAAAACATGACTACGCCCGCCGGGCGGAACGTGCAATCCGTTCAGCCGCCCTCCCGCCTGGACGAAGGGACAATAAACTCTGAAGCGGTGCGCGCGGACGGACCAGATCTGCCAACGTACTCGCGTCGAGCGCTGAAAGGAACGCATCCCGCGCCCTGAAAAGCGCGCCGCGCAATGCGCAGCTCGGAAGAATCGCGCAAGAGCTGTCATCAGGCGCAAAACACGGCACCAGCATCATGTCGGGCTCCGTGCGCCGCACGACCTCGCCGAGCACGATGTCCTCCGGACGCCGCGCAAGGCGCATGCCGCCGCCTTTGCCGCGCACCGTTTCCACGTACCCCGCAAGACCGAGCTGATACGTCACCTTCATCAGATGGTTTTTTGAGATTCCATAGGCTTTGGCGATCTCCGCGATGGTGGCGAGTCCCTCGCCCTTGACTGCGAGGAACATGAGCACCCGCAACGAGAAATCCGTATAGACCGTCAGTCGCACCTCCGATCTCCCTCCGCTGCATGGCTGACACCGAGCGATAACATGTATATACCATATTGCTTTCAGGATGCAATTATAATAGGTGTTCTGCGTCTCGGTTGCAGATCGGGTTAGTTCAGCCGGTCTGCGGAATATGCTCGGGAGCCTATCGTGACCTACGTCGTCACCGACAACTGCATCAAGTGCAAATATATGGACTGCGTGGAGGTTTGTCCGGTCGACTGCTTCTACGCCGGCGAGAACATGCTCGTCATCCATCCCGACGAATGTATCGATTGTGGCGTGTGCGAGCCCGAATGTCCGGCGAATGCGATCAAGCCGGATACCGAGCCTGCTCTTGAAGAGTGGGTGATGCTCAATCGCGAGTACTCGGCCAAATGGCCGAACATCACGACGAGGGGCACACCTCCCGCCGATGCGAAAGAGTGGGATGGCGTCCCCGGCAAACTCAGCCACTTCAGTCCGGCGCAGCACGATGAGACGGCACCGGCAAAGATGGCGCAGTGCGCGAGCGAGGCCGCCAAATGAACGATGACATCCTGACTGCGCTGAAGACCGTTATCGATCCCGAACTCGGCATCAATATCGTCGATCTGGGACTCGTCTATCACGCTGTGCGTAACGCGGATGGAATCGATATCGAGCTGACGATGACCACGCCCGCCTGTCCGCTCGGTGAGATGATGACGGAAGAAATAAAATTGGCTCTGCGCACTCGCTTCCCCGACCTACCGGACGTGCGTGTCAAAATCGTCTGGGATCCGCCGTGGACCCCCGAACTGATGAGCGAAGAAACGCGACAGCAACTCGGCATGCTTTAAAGGAGTGAGAAATGAGCAGTATACAACATTCGTCCGGCGCGGTCGTCGATGTCCGCAAGATCGTCCCGCGTGAGCGCCACCCCCTGATCTTCAACACGTTCCACGAGCTCGCGCCCGGGCAGGATTTCGTTCTCGTCAACGATCACGACCCGAAGCCGCTGTACTATCATTTCAAGGCCGAGTACGACGGCACCTTCACGTGGGATTATCTGGACCAGGGCCCCGATGTCTGGCGTGTCCGCATCAGCCGCACCGCCTAAGCCGGGCGATCCGGTCCGCACGTTGGCGTCATCGAAGAGATGGCGCCGGTTACGCCTGATTCCACTCGCAGCCGGTGCTGTCGCTCTTCTTGTCGGGCTGTGGGCCGGCCTCGCGCGGCTCGGCTTGGCGCTGCCGGGCGGCATCCCTGCTCTGGCCGAGTTTCACGGCGCCTTGATGGTCAGCGGTTTTCTCGGGACCCTCATCAGCCTTGAGCGCGCGGTGGCGATCGGACGGTGGTGGGCTTACACAGCACCTGCCCTGTCCGCTATCGGCGCGGCGGCGATCATCGTCGGAGCACCAGCGTTGGCCGGTGGCGCCTTTCTACTCGCCGGCGTCGCCCTCACCTTCAATTCGAGTATTGTCGTTGCACGTCAACCCGCCTTGTTCACCGTTCTGCTGACGGTCGCAGCCGCATGCTGGGCGGGCGGAACGCTATTGTGGATCGGCGGAGCGGAAGCCGCCAACGTTTCTGGATGGTGGCTTGCATTTCTCGTTCTCACGATCGCAGCCGAACGCCTTGAACTGAGCCGCCTGCTGTCGCCGCCGCGCTCAAGCCAACTGACCTTTTCATTCGCCGTCGCGCTCATCATCGTCGGAATGGCGCGCGCAGAACTTGCCGGCGAAGCGGCGATATTCAGCGGTGTCGGTCTGTTGGCGGTGACTGTGTGGCTCGTCAGGCATGATATTGCGCTGCGGACGATTCGGCTTTCCGCCCAGCCACGCTTTTCAGCAGCCTGCCTGCTCGCAGGGTATTTTTGGCTCGCTCTCGCCGGCCTTGTGCTCCTCGTCGCTCCGCCCGGCACAACCGCCTTTTCTTATGATGCCGCCGTTCACGCCATCGCGATCGGCTTCGTTTTGTCGATGATCTTTGGCCACGCCCCCATCATTCTGCCCGCGGTGACGGGATTGCGGATCCGCTTCAGCCCGATTGTCTATGTGCCGCTTGTGCTTCTGCACCTTTCGGTGTTGCTGCGCGTCGCAGCCGATCTGCTCGAACGCGTTGAAATACGCGCGATCAGCGGCCCCTTAACGATCTTCGCGCTCGCAGGCTACGCAGCAACTCTCATAATAACGTCACGAAAGTAGCGATTCGGCCGGCTATTATAGAACAATTCGCTCGGCTCCACCTTGAGCTGAGGCTTGGTCGTCAAGCCGAACCACTCGCGGCGCGCCGGAGGCATCCGAACGCGCGGCAGGCTGACACCGCGATCACGATCCATACGGCGCTGCGAATAGTCATTGCGCCAACTGTCCTCATCTCGAACGCCCCGCCAAGAAGAACGTGGATTCCAAATGCGATGAACACGGCAACCGTCGCGACGGCTATCGCCGTTGACAGATGGGCTGCCCAATATTTCCACGAGAACAACCCCAAACCTGCAAGAACGTATGCAAAACCGGCGCCGAAATTGAACCATAGAACGAAGGGAACAATGTTACCGGCCGCGGCTCGTTCTTCTGCGCTGCCAAACAGAGTTTTTCCACCGACAACGATGGTGATCGTTCCGAACAAGATAGCGACCAACGCCAGTATAACGATCGAGCGCGGACGTCGCAGTGGTGTCGCATTCATAGCCTGTGACTTCCTGGCGCAAGAGGCGCTGCCAATCCTGCCTTTGGCAATATTCAACGCAGTTCGGTATGTCAAATTTTGCAGCCTCCGGCTTGACATCAATCAAGCAGCGAATGAAGGCTTGGCGCAGCTGACACGATACGGTGTGAGAATTTCCGGGCGTGATATTCTTATGGAGGATGCTTTTCACTAAACTCAGTAGACTCATTGACAACCGAGAACTACACCTCGGTCCAGACCAAGAATGAAGTGCAGGTGTCTGACAACACCGAATGATCTGAAATGATCCCTGACCATGCTTGTACGAGCAGCCGTTTATCGTGGCCCACAATCAGCACTGGCGATCGAGAAAATCGAGCTTGACGCGCCCGGTCCGACGGAGGTGCTCGTTCGGATCGCTGCCGTTGGGCTTTGCCGCACCGACTATCACGTGATGCGCGGCGAGCGCCGAGTGGCGATGCAGCCGATGGTGCTTGGTCATGAGGCTTCGGGAAATGTCGAAGAAATCGGCTCCGAGGTAACTGGAATCTCGGTCGGCGACCACGTGGTCCTCACCTTCATTCCGGCATGCGGTCGCTGTCATTGGTGCCGGAAAGGCCTTCATCACCTTTGTGCCGAAGGTCCGCGTATCACTCAGGGACCGCAATTGGACGGTACATTCCGGCGCCGTGACAGCGGGAATCGCGATGTCGGCGCCTTTTGCATGATCGGCGCATTCTCAGAGTACACTGTGGTGGATCAGGCCTCTGTGGTCGTAATCGAACGAGACATTCCGCTCGACCTTGCCGGGCTTGTTGCCTGCGGCGTGCCGGCAGGTGTTGGGGCCGCACGTCATCGCGCGCGGGTAAAACCCGGTGATAGCGTGCTCGTCGTGGGCGTCGGCGGAGACGGCATGAACGTCGTTCAGGGAGCACGCCTGTGTGGCGCGTCACAGATTATTGCTGCCGATATCGTGCAAGCAAAGCTTGACTGGGCGCGTGACTTTGGCGCGACGCACGGCGTGAAGGCCGAAGGAGACGCATTGGCTCGCGCGGTGCTGGCGCTGACCGGGGGCGTGGGCGTACAACACGCATTCGTGTGCATCGATCCGCCCACAACGTTGCTTCCGGCATTCCGCGCCACGGCAAAGGCGGGCAATGTCGTGATAACAGCATTGTCACCCGATACGGCGACCGGGATCAATATCCCGCCGCTCGAGCTCTTCGTCACTCAAAAAGCCATCATGGGAGCGGTCTATGGCTTCGCAAGTCCGCGGCTGCAGATCCCGGAATTGCTCACGCTTTATCGCCGAGGAGAGTTGAAGCTGAAGGAGCTGATCACGCAAACCTACAGCCTGGACGATATCAATCGTGGCTACGCCGATCTAGACGCGGGAAAAAACATTCGCGGAATCATCCTTTTCTAAAAAGGAGACCGAACACGGACGTCGCCCGCGAATCGGACGCTCGAATCGCGGCGCTATCGCGTCCTGATCGGTGGCAAGCGCAGCAGACGATTCTTGGGAGCGCGACGCCAAGAATACCGATTCAGAAAAACGCCTGGATCCCCGTTTGCGCGCGGCCGAGGATCAGCGCATGGATG
>CAYJNT010000251.1:0-5036 GCA_964370945.1 uncultured Hyphomicrobiales bacterium
GACGCTGCACCGCGCCTTCGATGTCCTTGCCGGCGACCATCATCAGGTCGGCCATTTCGTCGACGATCACGACCACGAAGGGAAGCGGCGCGAGATCGAGCTCCTCCTGCTCGTAGATCGCCTCGCCGGTTTCCTTGTCGTAGCCGGTGTGCACCGTGCGCGTCAGCGTCTCGCGGTTGGATTTGGCTTCCGCGATACGCGCGTTGTAACCCTCGATATTGCGCACGCCGAGCTTCGACATTTTCTTGTAGCGCTCCTCCATCTCCTTCACCGCCCATTTCAGCGCGACTACGGCTTTCTTCGGGTCGGTGACGACGGGCGTGAGAAGGTGCGGAATGCCGTCATAGACGGAGAGTTCGAGCATTTTCGGGTCGATCATGATCAGCCGGCATTGATCGGGCTTGAGCCGGTAGACGAGGCTCAGGATCATGGTGTTGATCGCGACCGACTTGCCCGAGCCGGTGGTGCCGGCGATGAGCAGATGCGGCATGCGCGCGAGATCAACGACGACAGGCTCGCCGCCGATGGTCTTGCCGAGGCAGAGCGGCAGCTTGATCGGTGAATTGTTGAAATCGGGCTGCGTCAGCAACTCGCGCAGGTAAACCTTCTCGCGATGCTCGTTCGGCAATTCGATGCCGATGGCGTTGCGGCCGGCGACTACCGCGACGCGCGCGGACACCGCGCTCATCGAGCGCGCAATATCGTCGGCCAGACCGATCACGCGCGACGACTTGATGCCGGGCGCGGGCTCGAGCTCGTACAATGTGACGACCGGGCCCGGCCGCGCATCGATGATCTCGCCCTTGACGCCGAAATCCTCCAGCACGCTTTCCAGCGACTCGGCGTTCTCTTCGATCTCTTCCGTCGAGGGCGCGAAACGATCGCTCGCGCGCGCCGCGGTGAGGAGCGTCAGCGCCGGCAGGACGTAGCCGCTGCTGGAACGGCGCACGGGGGCGGACTTTTGAACTTTCGGCTTGCGGGCGCGCGGCGCCGGCTCGTCTTCGTCTTCGTACTCCTCGTCGTCGTCCTCATCCTGCTCGACAACCGCGCGGCGGCGCGCGCCCATGCCGGGCTCGACGCGATCGCGCGCATGGGTCCCGGCGCGGCCTTCACTGCGTCTGGCCGTGCGGGGCGTAATGAAGCGCCAGAGCCGCGCACGCAGGCTCAGCAGCGTGTGCACCAGCCAGCCGAGCGAAATCGACGTGCGCTCCTCTTCCTGCTCGAACTCCTCCGCCTCGCGATGGATGGTTTCCGCGAGCGAACCGCGCCGCCCGAAGCCGAAACCGAGTGCGCCGGCAATCAGAACGAGCGAAGCGATGCCGGTCGCGCCGGCCAGGCCGATGCGATTCCAGCCCGACATCGCGCCCAGGATAAGGGCCGGCACTTTCAGCAGCGCGTCGCCGGTGACGCCGCCAAGGCCGGTCGGCAGCGGCCAGCCCGCGCTTTTCGGCAAGCAGGACGCGAAGGCGGCGGCCAGAACGATCGCCGCGATCCACATGATGAGGCGCAGCCATTCGCGGTCGAGCGACCGGTGCGTGATCAACCGCCAGCCCCAGACCGCGATCGGAATGACGATCACGATCGAGGCAAGACCGAAAATCTGCATCAGCAGGTCGGACGCGACCGCGCCCGCTTTGCCGAGAAGATTGCGCACCGGCGCATTGGTCGCGTGGCTGAAGCTTGGGTCCTGCACCGACCAGGTCGCCAGCGCGAGCGTGCAGATGACCGCGAGCACGAGCAGGCCGAGCCCGAGGATCTCGGCGAAGCGGCGACGGATCGCGCCGCGGAAATCGTCTGAGAGAAAATCGACCTGGTCGATATTGCGGTGATCGATCGACGACATGACGAACCTCAACCGAGCACGGCGACAAGGCGGTGCAACGCCTCGGCCGTGGTTTCACGATCCTGCACCATTGCGATGCGGATATATTTTGCGCCGGGATTGGAGCCGTCGGTCTGCGTGCGCGCGGCATATCCACCCGGCAGAACGCGCAGGCCCGCTTCGCGCCAGAGCCTGAGCGCGACCTCGTCGCTGCCGCCATGGGCGGAAATGTCGAGCCACAGGAAGAAGCCGCCGGCCGGGCGCTTGTAACCGTAGCGCCCGCCGATGATCTGGTCGGCAAGATCGAATTTCGCGGAATAAAGCCGGCGATTGTCCTGCACATGTGCCTCATCGGCGTAAGCCGCGATCGCGACTTCCTGCAGCGACACCGGCACTTGCGGCGCGGAGACATTTCGCAATTCGACAAAACGCGAGAGGAAATTCCGGTCACCTGCCGCAAAGCCGACGCGCAAGCCGGGCAGGCTCGAGCGTTTGGAGAGCGAATGGAAGACGATCGCGTTCGCGTAATCCGGGCCGGCATGTTCAAGCGTCCCGGCCGGCTTCTGCGTGGAATAGATTTCCGAATAGCATTCGTCGGCGAAGATCAGGAAACCGAACCGTCGCGCCAGCGAAACGAGCCTCGCGAGATAAGCGGCGTCGGCCACCGCGCCTTGCGGATTCGAGGGCGAGGCGAGGTAGAACACGATGGTGCGCGCGAGCAGATCGTCCGAGAGCGCATCGAGATCGGGCAGAAAGCCGTTCTCCACGGTCGCGGGCAGGTAGACGGATTCGCTGTCGGCGGCATCGGCGCCGGCCGCATAAGCGGCGTAGAATGGATTCGGAATGAGGATCGCAGGCTTTCCTTTGCGTCCGCTCACATAACGGCGGGCGGCGATCGCGCCGAGAAACAGGCCTTCGCGCGTGCCGTTGAGCACGATGATGTCATGCTCGGGATCGAGCGCGCGTGGCAGCGCATAGCGGCGCGACAGCCATTGCCCGACGGCGAGGCGGAAATTTTCCGTGCCCTTGTTCGCAGGATAACGGCCGAATTCGGCGAGATGCTGCTGCAGCACCGGGCCGACGAAAGGCGGGATCGGATGCTGCGGCTCGCCGACCGCAAGATTGATCACCGGTTTGCCCGGCGTCACGCCTGCCAGCAGGTCGGTGAGGCGCACAAAAGGCGAGCGCGCCTCGTCGGCCCGTGCGGTCGAGATGGGGGACTCGCGTTCGGCGGCTGGCATGTACATCACTATTAGGCGCGCGCGGACACCGACAGGATCGGCATATCGGCGACCTTAGGCAGCGCAGGTTAAGGTCCGATTAACCATCGGGAGCGCCGCACAAACCCTTAAAACACGGCACAAAAAAGAAACCCCGGTCCGAAGACCGGGGTTTCCATCGGCGAGGGGCGGTGCCGGGTAGTTTCGCCCCGCCGCGCGAGCTTGTTGGCGCTTACATGTGGTAGGCGCGCTCACCGTGTTCGGTGATGTCGAGGCCTTCACGCTCCTTGTCGGGCGTGGCGCGCAGACCGACGATGATGTCGACGATCTTGTAGAGGATCAGCGAGCCGACGCCCGACCAGACCAGCGTCGTCGCCACAGCTTTGAACTGCGCGATCATCTGGGTGACGAAGTCGTAATCGGCGACCTTGCCGGTGGTGTAATCGAAGATGCCGGTTCCACCGAGCGCCGGATTCACCAGGATACCGGTGGCCAGCGCGCCGATGATGCCGCCGATGCAGTGCACGCCGAACACGTCGAGCGAGTCGTCGTATCCGAACATGTTCTTCACCGTCGAGCAGAAGAACAGGCAGACCACTCCGGCGACGAGACCGAGCACGATCGCGCCCATCGGGCCGGAAAAACCGGACGCAGGCGTGACCGCAACAAGTCCGGCGATGCAACCTGACAGCGCGCCGAGGAGCGAAGGCTTACCCTTCACGATCCATTCGGCGAACATCCAGGACATCGCGGCGGCTGCCGTCGCGACGAAGGTGTTGGTCATGGCCAACGCGGCGACGCCGGTGGCTTCGAGGTTCGAGCCGGCATTGAAACCGAACCAGCCGACCCACAGCAGGGAAGCGCCGATCATGGTCATGACCAGCGAGTGCGGAGGCATCAGCTCCTTGCCGAATCCGGTGCGCTTGCCGACGAGGAGAGCGCCAACAAGGCCGGCGATACCGGCATTGATGTGCACCACGGTGCCGCCGGCGAAGTCGATCGCGCCCCAGAGGAAAATCTGGCCGGCGTCGGCCATGACGCCGTCGAGGGCTTCCTGGGCAGTCTTCTTCGCCGCGTCATCCGTGGCGGCGGCCAAAGCTTTTGCCGCGGCGTCGATCGCGTCCGGGCCGGCCCAGTACCAGACCATGTGCGCGATCGGGAAATAGATGAAGGTCACCCAGAGCGGGATGAACAGCGCGAGCGCCGCGAACTTCATGCGTTCCGCAAAAGCGCCGACGATCAGGGCGGGCGTGATCGCAGCGAAGGTCATCTGGAAGCAGATGTAGATGAGTTCGCTGATATTCGCGCCGACCGAGAAGGTCGCGGCTTTGGAGTCGATTGTGACGCCGGCGAGGAATGCCTTGGAGAAACCGCCGACATAGGCCGAGCCGCCCGTGAAGGCGAGGCTGTAGCCGTAGAGCACCCAGATCAAGGTGACGATGCAAACCGTGTAGAAGACATGCGCCAGCACCGAGAGCATGTTCTTGGAACGGACGAGACCGCCGTAGAACAGCGCGAGGCCCGGGATCGTCATCAACAGCACGAGCACTGTCGACACCATCATCCAGGCATTGTCGCCCTTGTTGACGGTTGGCTCATCCGCGAAAGCGGATGTGGCCGCGAGCATCGCGGCAAAGAGGGCGGGGGCAAAGAGCCCGGCCCGGCACGGAATCTTGAACGACATTTTTGAGCTCCTGTCCGAAAACTTTTGATCGGGCTTACAGCGCCGAAGCGTCGGTTTCGCCGGTGCGGATGCGGACCGCAGAGTCGATTCCGAAGACGAAGATTTTGCCGTCGCCGATCTGGCCGGTTTTGGCCGCGCCGGTGATGGCATCGATGACCTTGCTCACCATGTTGGATGGCACGGCCACTTCCACTTTGAGCTTCGGCAGGAAGCTCACCGCGTATTCAGTGCCGCGGTAGATTTCAGTGTGCCCCTTCTGACGCCCGTATCCCTTGACCTCGGTGACGGTCATGCCGTGCACCCCGATCGC
>CAYJNT010000252.1:0-5000 GCA_964370945.1 uncultured Hyphomicrobiales bacterium
TCCAACGGCGCCGAGCAGATCGCGGTGCGCGCGCGCGATGCCGGCATGGAAGTGGTTTACGGCGGCATCCGCTTCACGCCTGCGGAAATCGTCAAGACTGCGCTGGAGGAAGACGTGCACGTGATCGGCCTGTCGATTCTTTCCGGCAGCCATGTGTCGCTGGTGCGCGATGTAGTCGAGCGCATGAAAGCGGCCGGCATGGACGATGTGCCGATCGTTGTCGGCGGCATCGTGCCGCCGGAGGACGAGCGCACGCTGAGAAAAGCCGGCGTCGCCGCCGTCTACACGCCGAAGGATTACGAGATCAACCGCATCATGGCGGACCTCGTGCGCATCGTCGAAAACGCCACGCAGGCGCACGAAGTCGCGTAACTTTCCATGCGACGCATCAAATTGATCACGGTCGCGCTGTTGCTTTGCGCCGCGACGACGGTTGCGAACGCCGCCGAATATCACTGGCGCGTCAAGGCTAACATCGAGGACGCCGTCACGCTCTGCAAGGAGCATGGCGGCACGCCGCGAACGCCGAACTACGACAAGCTGGTTCGCCTCATCGACGTGAACAATGACGGCTACGACGACTATGTCGTCGATTACCGCCATTTCCCTTGCGAGGGCGGCGCGCCGAATATCTTTTGCGGCGACGGCTTTTGCTCGATCGATTTCCTCGCTTGGCAATCGGACAACGCGTGGAAGGGCTTCCTGCATGCCGAAGTCGCCGACTGGCGCGTGCGCAAGGGCGACAAGCCGGCGCTCCTGCTCCTGCAGCGCCAGTTTTGTCAGCGGCCGAAAGAGCCGAAATGCACGATGGTCTACACATTCCGCAAAGGATCGATGTACGGCAAGATCCGGGACGCGAAATATTTCACGGCGAAGTAAAGCCGGGTTTCACTTCTTTCCGGCGCCCGCCATGATTTCCGCGAGCGCTGCGGGGGTCACCGGCTTGACGAGATAGGCGCTCATCCCGGCGGCGGCGGCACGCTTGCGGTCATAGGCGGAGCCGAGCGCGGAAATCCCGATCACCGGAATGCGCCCCGCGCGCCCGGGCAGCGAACGGATGCGCTTCGTCGCCTCGAGCCCGTCGATGCCGGTGAGCGTGATATCCATCAGCACGAGATCGTAGCCGCCGCGCGCCGCGGCCTCCGCCGCCGCCTCACCCGATCCGACAAAATCCGCCCGGTGGCCGAACTCGGTCAGGATGGTGTTGAGGATCACGCGGCCGTACGGATTGTCCTCCGCGCACAGAATGTTCAGGCTCTGCGTCTTCGCCGCGGCCGGCGATCGCGCGCCATTTCCTTTTTGCGCCTTGTGCGTCACCGGTTCGACCGGAATCGACAGCGTGAAGGTCGAGCCGCGTTTCGGCTTGCTGACCACGCCGAGATCGCCGCCCATCGCATGGGCCAGGCGTTTCACCGCGACCAAGCCGAGCCCGGTTCCACCGTAACGGCGCGATACCGTTGCATTCGCCTGCGCGAAGGGCCGGAACAATCTTTTGAGTTCGGCCGGCGAGATGCCGATGCCGCTGTCGGTGACCGCGAAGACGAGCATCGTCTTGCCGCGCGAGCCAGGCTTCGCCGATACCGCGAACCGCAAGGTCCCACGCGCGGTGAATTTCACGGCATTGTCGATGAGATTTTCGATCATGGCACGCAGCCGCACCGGATCGCCAGCGACCCAATCTGGCAGATCGCGCGCGATCGCGACCTCGGATTTCAGTCCATTCGTGGTTGCGCGCGCACCGAGCGACGCGCCGATGGTCTCGGCAAGGCGCCGGGGGGAGAAGGGTTCGCGCCGCAGCACGAGACCCGCGGCATCCGCCCGCACCGCGTCGCAGACCATGGTGGTGAGCGCCGCCAGATGCTCGGCCGCGCTCTTGACGCCGTTCGCCCAGCGCCGCTCGCGCTCGCCAAGATCGGACGCGGCGAGCAATTCGGCCAGCGCCAGAATGCCGGTGAGCGGGGTGCGGATATCATGCGCGAGCGAGGCGAGCGCGGCGTCGACCGGATGGCTGCGCGCTTTTGCGGCGGACTTTTTTGAACGCGGCTTCGAGCTCGACAATGGACGCGACTTGGCGTGCGCTTTTTTGCGCGCGCGCAGCGACTTGCGTTTTCGCGATCCGGCGGCCGGCATGATTCCCGTACGGGAACCATGCCATGAGCCGCTTTGGCGGCCAAATCGGCCTAACTGAGTCCCGTCATTCGCCTGATATCGGAAGGCGTTGCGCCCGACGCCCGCAATTCGCGGATCGCGGTGGAGCGGTTCGATTTGGAGAGCTTGCGGCCGTCTGAATCGAGAATCAGCCGGTGGTGGCGGTAGACGGGTGCCGGCATCCCCAAAAGCTCCTGCAGCAGGCGGTGGACGCTGGTCGAGGGATAGAGGTCGCGGCCGCGCGCGATATGCGTCACACCTTGCAGCGCATCGTCGACCACGACCGAGAGGTGGTAACTCGTCGGCGTTTCCTTGCGCGCCAGCACCACATCGCCCCAGGCGGCCGGATCGGCGGCGATCGAGCCCTCCTCGCCTTCGCGCCAGCTCAAAGTCCCGACACGCTTCCGCGCCGCTTCCATGTCGAGGCGCAGCGCATAAGGCGTGCCCGCTTCCATCCGTGCTTTCCGCTCCGCCGGCGGCATCGCCTTGCCCGCGCCCGGATAAAGCGGCGCACCGTCCGGATCGCGCGGCCAGCCGCCGCTCGCTTCGCGCTCCGCGACCAGCGTCTCGATCTCGGCGCGGCTTTCGAAACTCGGATAGGCAAGGCCCAGCGCGTCGAGCGTGTCGAGCGCCGCTTTGTAGTCGCCCATATGCTCGGATTGCCGCCGCACGGGCATTTCCCATTTAAGCCCGAGCCATTCGAGATCCTCATAGATCGCGGCTTCGTATTCGGGGCGGCAACGTGACGTGTCGATGTCCTCGATCCGTATGAGCAGCCGCCCGCCGGTTTTCGCCGCGCTATCGGCATTGATGAATGCGGACAGCGCATGGCCGAGATGCAGATAGCCGTTCGGGCTCGGCGCGAAACGGAAAACGGGTGGCGGTTGATCGGGCATTTGCATTCATGCTCAAAGCAAGAGATGACTGGCGTGACAACAAAAAACTGATGCCCCGCTACCTTCACACCGAAGCCGATCTCGATGCCGCGCTCGCAAAGCTCGTGCTCGCCGATCCGCGGCTGGCGCCGGTTTTGGCGAAAGCCGGCCGGCCGCCGCTGCGCCGGCGCGAGGGCGGCTTCGCGGGGCTGTGCGCGATCGTGATCGGCCAGCAATTGTCGGTCGCGAGCGCGGCCGCGATCCGGGGCCGCATGATGGCGGCATTCGATCCCTTCCATCATGACAGCGTGCGCCGTGCCCGCGCCGACAAGCTCGCGCGCCTCGGCTTGTCGGCGGCGAAGATCCGCACCCTGAAGGCGATCGGCACGGCTTTGTCGAAAGGCGACATCGACCTCAACGCGCTCGTGCACATGGACGCCGACGACGCGCACGACGCGCTGATCAAGCTGCACGGCATCGGGCCCTGGACCGCCGACATCTATCTCATGGTCTGCCTCGGCCATGCCGATGCCTGGCCGTCGGGCGATCTCGCCTTGCAGGAAGCCGCGCGGCTTGCGCTGAATTTGCGCACGCGGCCGGACGCGAAGCGAATGATCAAGCTCGCGCAAATCTGGCGCCCCTATCGCGCGGTGGCGGCGCATCTTCTGTGGAAGTATTATGGCGTGGTCAAAGGCCGCGAAGGCGCACCCGTTTCGAGTGCGGCGAGCTCAGCCAAAAACTCAGCCAAGAACTCAGCCAAGAACAACGGGGGCAAGAATGGCCGAACTCGACGGCCCGCGGCTCGAGCCGCGCGGCGGTGAAGCCAGGCGGCTTGTGGTGTTTCTCCACGGCTATGGCGCCGACGGCAACGACCTGATCGATCTCGGCCGCGCCTGGCAGGAGATCTTGCCCGACACCGCCTTCGTCTCGCCGCATGCGCCGGAGCCGTGCGGACAGGCGCCGGCCGGCCGGCAATGGTTTGAGCTGACCTTTCGCGATCCCGACGAGCGCTGGGTCGGCGTCAACAAGGCGGCGCCCGTGCTCGACGCCTTTCTCGACAAGGAACTCGAGCGGCGCAAGCTCCCGCCATCGGCGCTGGCCCTCGTCGGGTTCAGCCAGGGCACGATGATGGCGCTGCGGGTCGGGCTGCACCGGGCCGCGCCGGTCGCGGCCATCGTCGGCTATTCGGGCATGCTGGTGCTGCCGAATCGGCCGGCGCCCGACGACGTGGCGGCCCTGGTCAAATCGAGGCCGCCGGTGCTGCTCGTGCATGGCAGCGAGGACGAGCTCATCCCGGTCCAGGCCTTGTTCCATGCCACCCAGACGCTGGCGGCGCTGGAAATCCCCACCGAATGGCACATTTCGCATGGAATCGGGCACGGCATCGACGGCGAAGGCCTGCGCCATGGCGGCGCGTTTCTCGCGCGCCAATTCAAGCTTTCGCGCTGATAGGGGCGATGCGGTAACCCCTTTCACTACCTTCACAATCCTGTCACGCTCCCGTACATTATCGCCTCTGATGGAGTCGGTTAGGGAGACCTGTTTGAACGTTCACGTATCACCCAGCGGCTTTCCGGCCTTGGTGCTGAACGCGGATTTCCGGCCGCTGAGTTATTACCCGCTCTCGCTGTGGTCGTGGCAGGACGCGATCAAGGCGGTGTTTCTCGAGCGGGTGAACATCGTCGCGAATTACGACCGCGCCGTACGCTCGCCGAGTTTCGAGATGAAGCTGCCGAGCGTGGTCTCGCTCAAGACCTACGTGAAGCCGTCCACCCATCCCGCCTTCACCCGATTCAATGTCTTCCTGCGCGACCGCTTCCTCTGCCAATATTGCGGCGCCGACGACGATCTCACCTTCGATCACCTGCTCCCGCGCTCGCGCGGCGGACAAACGACCTGGGACAACGTGGTCGCCGCCTGCTCGCCCTGCAATTTGCGCAAGGGCAATCTGACCACGAGCGAATCCGGCATGTGGCC
>CAYJNT010000253.1:0-2635 GCA_964370945.1 uncultured Hyphomicrobiales bacterium
CTGGATCGAAAATATCGCGTTGCGACACGCTGAATGTCCGGAAATTTACCGCGCTCGGGCGTGTTATCACGACTGTGTTCGCGCGGGATCAGAAAAATCGAACGGAGGAAGCGATGAAAACGCCGGTAAAAACAGCTCTTTGGATGCCCGCTTTGCTGCTCGCCCTTGGCGTCGCGGCGCTGGCACAGCCAGCGAATATGACCTTCTTTGTCACCAGCGCCGGGCCCGGCAAGGGCGCCGATCTCGGGGGGCTCGAAGGCGCCGACCGGCATTGCCAGACGCTCGCGCAGGCCGCCGGCGCCGGCGGCAAGACCTGGCGCGCTTACCTCTCCACGCAAGGGGTGGGCGCGGTGAACGCGAAGGATCGCATCGGCCGCGGGCCCTGGCAGAACGCCAAGGGCGTGGTGATCGCAAAGGACGTCGCCGAATTGCACAACGGCAACAATCTCACCAAGCAGACCGCGCTCACTGAAAAGGGCGAAGTCGTGAATGGCCGCGGCGATTCCCCGAACATGCATGACATTCTCACCGGTTCACAGCCCGACGGAACCGCCTTCACCGTCAGCGACGACCGCACCTGTGGCAACTGGACCAAGAGCGGGGCGGGTTCGGCGATAGTCGGTCATCACGACCGGATGGGCCTGGACACAAGCGCGCCGGCGAAATCGTGGAATTCGTCGCATCCGTCGCGCGGGCCGGGCGGCGGTTGCGCGCAGGACGATCTCAGGAGCACCGGCGGTGCCGGCCTGCTTTACTGCTTCGCGGTGAATTGACGGGCGCGCTTCGGCTTCTTCCCGCACATCCAACTCGGGTTCACCCGAGTTGGATCACTTAACCGACTTCTTGCGGGAAGAAGCCTTCTTGCCACTGCGCTTCTTTCCGTCGCAATGCGCGCAGAGGCAGCTAGCCGGGCGGAAAAACAGGTCGAAATATTCTTTGCCGTAATCGTAGGTGATTTCTTCATCCGGCCGGATCCGCTTGATCGCGCGCAGCAGGATCTTTCCGCGCACGATGTCGGCCTCAGCATTCGGACGGCAGGCATGATTGGCGTAACGCGCGAGATTCCAGCGCGGCGAGCCATCGATGGTCCATTTGTTGTTGAGCTCGAACATGTAGCGCGCGCCGCGCTTCTCGCGCGACTCCGCAAGCTCGTTCGAAATGCGCCGACCGCGATACTCGGTGATGGTACGGCCCCTTGCGATATCGGCGACGGCAAAAAGACCAAGGCCCGTTTTCGAACGGCCGACGCGGAACAATTTTCTTGGCATGAGTGGCAAATGGGCGGGCAGACAGGCGGCTGCAAGCCGTCCTTCAGTTCAGGATCCAGAAAAACACCACGCCCATATCGATCACAGGCGATTCCCGCAAGGATCGCTGCGAACACGAGCCATTGATTGATATAGGCGAAGGCAAACGCCGGCAATGCGAAGAAGAAAAAGACGATCGTTGAGAGAACCGAGACCACGCTCGATTCGACGCCGCCGCTTTTCCCCGCTGTCGCTGTGGCGACGATCAGCGTGACGATCCAGAAAGCAATGAGAGTGCCGGCGCCGATGAGGATCGGGCGGCGCTCCAGGGTCAGTATCACTTCACGACCACGACGCGCGTGCCGAGCGAAACCCGGTCGAACAGGTCGAGGACGTCCTGATTGTACATCCGGATGCAGCCATAGGAGACGAAGCCGCCGACCGATCCCGGCGCGTTGGTGCCATGGATGGCGTACTCGCTGACGCCGAGCGTCATCGCGGCCGCGCCCATCGGATTGCCCGGCGTGCCGCCGCGGATGACATCGGGCATGCGCGGCTTGTCGCGTTTGACTTCAGCCGGCGGCGCCCAATCCGGACGCAGCACCTTGCGGCTGATGAAGCTCGTTCCCGACCAGGCCTTTCCGGCGCGGCCGACGCCGACCGGATAGCGGAGCGCCCGGCCTCCGCCCAGCACGTAATAGAGCCGCCGTTCGTTGGTTTTGATCACGATGGTGCCGGCCGAATATTCGTCGAACCGCACGCTCTCGCGCGCCTGCGCGAGCGAGGACGCCGCCGCAACCGCCAGGATATTCACTGCCGCAAGCAAAAAGAGAGGCCGAAATCGCATCTTTGGTCCCCCGAAATGGCCCTTGTTTCCCCTTGTTTATGCAGGGAATTTTGCACACGAAACGGTAACCTTCACGAACCCCTAATATTTGGTGTGCTATGTGTCTTTTTGGCACTAGTGGGGCCTGGATAAGGCTTTTAGGTTGCGTCTACTCACTCTGGACAGGGGGCTATCCCAATGAAGAAGTGTCTGCTCGCTACAGTCGCCGTTATCGCTCTTCTGAGCGCGGCTGGCTGCACCACCGTCGGCAAAGCCCCGGTTGGCAAAGGCCCGGTCGTCGCTAAGTACTAAGACCGGCATGCGATGAAAGGGCCGGCGAAAGCCGGCCCCTTTCTCCGTTCCAGTTTGTAGCGTTTTCAGAGTATTCCACCTTGGCTTCCGGGAGTGATTTCGGGGGCATATAGCATTTTGACCTTTTTGACGGTTCCATTCTGGGCACCAGCGTCGTGAAATGCGGATCGTGGAGCGTCCTGTGCAAAATCACCCGAACACTCGAAACGGATTCCTCGCCGGGGTTGCCGCGTTCGCATTGTCAATGACG
>CAYJNT010000253.1:2735-4476 GCA_964370945.1 uncultured Hyphomicrobiales bacterium
CGCTCGCGAATGCGCAGGGCACCGACACCAATGCCGCGCGAGCGTCGGGCAATAGTTCGACGTTGCCACAAGTGAATGTGGTGGCTGCAAAACCCGAGCAAAAGCCCGCAGCCGCACAGGCTGTCCCTGGGGGCAGCGCGCTTCCGGTCCGCGACGCGGTTGTGAACGCCTATCTCAAGGTCCACCGCGAGCCGATCAAGATGCCGGTGACGCAGACCGGCTGCAAAGCGGCGATGGCGCCCGGTAAGCCTTACTTCGTGGAATTCCGGTCACGCGGCGCGGCGAGCTACGGTCATACCTACGTGTTCCATGGCCGCCTCGGCGGCGGCAATAGATTCGCAAGCTATAGCGTCGCCGGCCTGCATCCGAAGGGTGAGGATCCCTCGACCTATATCCAGGGTCACTGGAGCCCGGTGCCGGCCGAAACCGGCGTGAGCTATGGCGATCTCGACGAGCAATATCTGACGGCGCGCTTTTGCGTCACGCTGACCGAGGCGGAATACAGGAAGGCCGTCGTCTATATCAAGAATCTGCAGGCCACTAAGAAGACCTGGCACGCGGGGACCTATAACTGCAATTCGTTCGGCGCGGATATCGCGAAGTTCATCGGCCTCGATACGCCAAACCCCAACATGTATCTGCCGGAACGCTTCATCAATCGGTTGGCCGAGGACAATCCGCGCGGCAAGAAGGCCGATGCCGGTTCGGTGTTCTCGAACTGGATGCAGCAGTCCAAGCAGCGCTAGGGGAGCGCGGCCAGGCGAAGTGGAAACCGGTTCGCCGTCCGGGCGCGCGACTACGTAAAGAAGCGCGGCCGCCCCGACTTGGAATTTGAGATTTAATGCCCGAACGGCACCGCGCCGCCCGATGGCGCGCTCGCCCAGCCGTGCGGCATCCCGTGACCGTTGGCCTCGATCGCTTCCAGCGCACGGCGGATCACATCGCCATCCTCTTGGCCATCCTCGTGGCCATCGCCGTTCGGCCGGGCGTGCCCGCTTCCGCCACGGTCCGCCGGGACGAGCGCGGGGGAGGGCGCCTGCGTGGCCGGACGCGCGAGTGCGGCAAGCTGCATCCGAAGCACATCGCTCTGGCTGGTCAGGGCCATGATCTCGTGCTGCTGGCTGTCATAGACGCGGATACGCTTATTAAGCGCCGCGGTCAGCGCAGCGATCTCCGCCAACAGCGCGGCGATCCGCTCGTTCGCCTGCTGTAGCGCCGTTGTCTTGGCAGCATTCTCGATCTTCAGCGCCTGCAATTCGCTGCCGGCCGGCGTGGCGGCGGCCGCAAGCTGCGTATTCTGCTCCTGCAATTGCGCGATCAGGGTGTCGCGCGTGTCGAGCGTTTGCTTCAACTGCGCGATGCTCTCCGCCCGGCGCGCAAGCTCGGTGAACTGCGCCGCCGCCTTGCGCTGCATATGGTCGATGTCGTGCTCGAGCTTGCGGGTCGACATGGCAAAGTCCGCGCGCAGCCGGTCTTTTTCCGCGTGCATTTCCTTCTGCTCGAGCGGCACCAGCTCGTATTTCCGCCGCGTCAGGCGCACCGCGCGCCGGTGCACGGCCGGCATGAAGGCCAGCATCAGAAGCAGCGCCAGCAGAAATCCCAGTCCGAAAAACATCACGGTCTCGACCGCGATGAAGGGGGGGCTCGCAAACATGGTGTCACCCGAACCTGCGCTTTTGGGTGACACGGGCGGCGGCCCGGCTCGAACGCCGGCCCCCCGTGTTAACAAAATATGTGGGCG
>CAYJNT010000253.1:4486-4962 GCA_964370945.1 uncultured Hyphomicrobiales bacterium
GGGTTCAGGGGGGGGCGCCCAAACTGGGTGCCCCCCCACCGTGCGTTTTGGGTTCACAGGGGGGGGGGCGGGGTCCACGGCGGGCCCGCCGTTAACCTCAATGTCGGGTGCGGGGGAACCGGCGAATTGAACTGTCCGTCAGGTCCGGAACAGCGCCATCAAGTGCAAAAACGGGTCGAACGCGTAGAGCAAAAGCCGCCGTCCCGGCGAGCACGGCCGCCGCCGGCAGGAGGCGGTTGGCGATCGCCAAAATCCCGGCCGGCAGGACGAACAGCATGAACACCATATGGGCGAGTCTCCTGTTTTCCGTAGCCCTTGGCGAAGAACAGCGCGTCGCGAAGTCGATCGTCGCCAAGGGCAGCGTGACGCTGTGGCAATATGCGTCGAAGAAGGCCGCCAACGGCGACTTGCAGCAGGCTCCGCTGCAGAAGATCGGCGTGATGGCGAATTCGTCGCTGCGCGTCGAGCCCTACAAG
>CAYJNT010000254.1:0-4959 GCA_964370945.1 uncultured Hyphomicrobiales bacterium
GGATGGGGCCGACCTCGATCCTTCGAGACGGCGCTTCGCGCCTCCTCAGGATGGGGTCGGATTTAGTATCTAGCTAAATCAGCGTCCGCTGCCGGATCGCCGCCGAGAGCGTGCCCTCGTCGAGATAATCGAGCTCGCCGCCGACCGGCACGCCATGCGCAAGCCGTGTCACCTTCACATTCGCGTTGTGCAGCAGGTCGGTGATGTAATGCGCCGTGGTCTGCCCGTCGACCGTGGCATTGAGCGCAAGGATCACTTCCTTCACCGCCGGATCGTGCGCGCGCGACACCAGGGCGTCGATCGTGAGGTCCTGCGGACCGACGCCGTCGAGCGGCGACAACGTGCCGCCCAGCACGTGATAACGCGCGTTCACGGCATTGGCGCGCTCGAGCGCCCACAGATCGGCGACATCCGCGACCACGACGATCAGCGAGGGATCGCGCCTATGATCGGTGCAGACCGTGCAGGGATTATGCGTGTCGATATTGCCGCAAACCGAGCAGATGACGATCTTCTCGCGCGCGGTCTCGATCGCGTCGGCGAGCGGCGACATCAATTGCTCGCGCTTCTTGATCAGGTGCAAGGCCGCGCGCCGCGCCGAGCGCGGCCCGAGCCCCGGCAGGCGCGCGAGCAGCTGGATCAGGCGTTCGATTTCAGGACCGGCGGTGCCTCTGGGCATGATGACGCATATTGCGATTGCGCGGCCGGAAGGCAAGTCGAGGCTGCGCGAACCCACAATGTGCTTTTCCCCCTCCCTATGGGAGAAGGAAGGTCACGGGCCGGCGCATCACACCTTCTGGATGGCGACCTGATAGCCGCGGGCGAGTTCGCGATATTGCCCCGCATGCGCGGCAAGAAATGCGTCGATGCCGGGCTTCGGAGATTCCTCGTCGCCCTCCGCCATCGGCCATTCGTAATCGTCGAACACGACGACGACGCCCGGCGCCATCAACGGCCAGGTCAGGGCTGCATCGCGATAGACATCGACCGCGCGGTGGCTGCCGTCGATATAGGCGAGATCGAAGCGGCGGCGGCCGATGGCGAGACCGGGCAGGACATCGGTTGAGCTGCCCTTGATCTTTTCGACGCGCTTCCCGAACGCCGCGAGATTGCGGTCGAACTGCGCCTCGCTCTTGCGCGCAAGGTCCGCGAAATAGGGGTTGATCTGGTGCTCGATACTGCCCTCGAACGGGTCAATGCAGACGATCTGGCTCGACGGCAGATAGTTCAGGAAGAACAGCGCCGAGCGGCCCTCCCACGAGCCGATCTCCAGAATCCGCACCGGCTTCTGCCGCAGGTTTTTGAGCAGGACCGCCCAGTTGAAAAAATGGGTGGCCGCCCAATCAGTGGAGAAGGTCCGGCCCTCCTCCCATTTGAGTATGTCGACCTTGGTCAGAAAGGCATTGTCGTCCTGGGTCAAAAACGCCTGGTCTTCGAAGGGATTGGTGCTCACGCAAGGGTCTCCAAATGCCCCACGTGCAAACGCGATGCCGGCGATTGTGTTCCCTAGTCTAAGACTTGCACCGCAGCCGGACCCAAGCTCCCGATGTTCACGCGCCCGGCGCGCCGGCATTCGGGAAGAACAGCTGGTTGCCGTTGATCTTGTAATCGGCGATCGCCTTCTGGCCCGCGGGCGAGACGATCCAGTCGATGAAGGCCTGGCCCGATTCCTTTTTCACGCTCGGATGCTTGTCCGGATTGACGAGAATGACGCCATATTGATTGAACAGCCTGTTGTCGCCCTCGACCACGATGGCGAGATCGCCGCGATTCTTGAACGACAGCCAGGTGCCGCGATCGGCCAGCACATAGGCGCTCGATGCCGAAGCGGTGTTGAGCGCCGCGCCCATGCCCTGCCCGATCTCCTTGTACCAGGGTCCCTTGCCGGCGCCGGCGATGTCCACGCCGGCAACCTTCCAGAGATTGAGCTCGGCGGAATGCGTGCCGGATTTGTCACCGCGCGAGATGAAGGGCGCCGCTTTGCTCTTGATCGCTTTCAGCGCCGCGACAATGTCCTTTCCGCCCTTGATGCCGGCGGGATCGCTTTTCGGCCCGATCAGGATGAAGTCATTATACATGACGGGGTAGCGCTTCACGCCGAAGCCGTCGGCGACGAATTTCTCCTCCTGCGCGCGGGCGTGAACGAACACGACATCGGCGTCACCGCGCCGTCCGGTGTCGAGCGCCTGGCCGGTGCCTTGCGACACGACTTTCACCTCGATACCGGTCTTGGCCTTGAACAGCGGAAGGATGTGGCCGAACAAGCCGGAATCCTGTGTCGATGTCGTGGACGACACGACGATGGATTTGTCCTGCGCGAATGCGGAGGCGGACAGACCGATCAGAATGGCGGCGGTGAGAAGCGTGCGGCCGGCGTTCATTTTTCCTCTCTTGTCGATTTTCTAACCAGCAATTCTCCCGCGACAAAGCGGCGTGCCTGCTCCGTGCGCGGGTGATCGAAGAAGGTGTGCGCGTCCGCGGTTTCGATCACGCGGCCGCGGTGCATCAGAATGATTTCGCCGCCGATCCGGCGCGCCTCGCCGAGATCGTGCGTGGACATGACGACCTTGATGCCGCGCGCGGCGATGTTGCGGATGATGTCTTCCATCGTCTTGGTGGCGGCCGGATCGAGACTCGCCGTCGGCTCGTCGAGGAAGATGATCTCGGGATCCTTTGCGAGCGCACGGGCGAGCGCGAGGCGCTGCTGCTCGCCGCCGGACAGGCGGCGCGCGGGGCGATCCGCGAGCGCGGATAGTCCGACAAGCTGCAGCAATTCCTCGGCGCGGGCTTTACGTCCGGCATGCGCCGCGCCGGCGGCGGCGAGCGCATAGACAATATTTCCGATGGCGCTGCGCCGGAGCATCACGGGACGCTGGAACACAATGGCACGGCGCAACGGCGCGGAACCGATATGGCCGCCCCGCGTGATCCGGCCCTTGGACGGCGCCATCAATCCCATCGCGACACGCAGCAATGTGGTCTTGCCGGAGCCGTTCGGGCCGATCAGGATGGTCGGCGCGCCGGCGCTGAATGTGAGCGTGACGGAATTGAGGATCGCGACGCCGCGCGCGAGAATCGAAACCTCCTCGAACACAATCGGCAGATCGGTCAGCGGAGCGCGCATCGCCGTCATCCCGCGTAGCGTTCGCCGGCGCGGCGCACGCCCCAGGCCAGCGCATTGACGATGACCACGAGCGCGATCAGCACCAGGCCGAGGCCGATCGCGAGCGGCAGGTCGCCCTTCGACGTTTCAAGCGCGATCGCCGTGGTCATGGTGCGGGTGAAGCCGTCGATATTGCCGCCGACAATGATGACGGCGCCGACTTCCGCCGCCGCGCGGCCGAAGCCCGCGAGCAAGGCGGTCATGAGACTGAAGCGCGCGTCGCGGATGAGGGTGAACACGCGCCGCAGCGGCCCGACATTCATGCCGGCGAGTTCGTCATGATACTCGACCCAGAGATCTTCGATCGTCTGGCGCGCGAGCGCCGCGATGATCGGTGTCACGAGAATCGTCTGCGCGACGATCATCGCCGCCGGCGTGAACAGGATGCCGAACGAACCGAGCGGTCCGGAGCGCGACAGCAAAAGATAGACGACGAGCCCGACCACCACCGGTGGCAGACCCATCAGCGCATTGAGAATGACGATGGCGCCGGTGCGGCCGGGAAAGCGCGTGAGCGCGATCAGCGCACCGAGCGGGATGCCGACGAGCGCGGCCATCACGACCGCCGACAGACTGACGATCAGCGACAGCCGGACAATGGCGATCAGCGCCGGGTCGGCCCGCAGCACAAGGTCGATGGCGGAGGCGTCATTTGGCATCGAAAAACCCTGTGATTTTTCTTGCATTTGGCTCCGAAACGGTCAATTTCTGGAGCCTATTCATCTATCTGCAGGCTGATGCATGCCGGAATTACTCACCACCGAGGAAGCCGCCGCGCATCTCAAGATGAGCGAGCGCAAGCTTTATGAACTGGTCGCCGCCGGCGCGGTCCCCTGCAGCAAGGCGACCGGCCGCTGGCTGTTTCCGAAACAGGCGCTCGACCGCTGGGTCATGGCCGGGCTGATCGCCGGGGCGCAATTCGCCCGCGCCGCGCCACCGCCGATTGTCGGCGGCAGCCACGATCCGCTGCTCGAATGGGCGCTGCGCGAAAGCGGCTCGGGTCTCGCCTATCTCCCCGAGGGAAGCGAGGCCGGCTTGCGGCGCCTGGTGCGCGGCGAGGTGATGGCGGCCGCGATCCATCTGCACCGGATCGAGGGCGACGACGAACGCGCCAATATCGAGGCGGTCGCCGCGACGCCCGGTTTGCACGACGCGGTGGTGATCGCGTTCGCGCGGCGCGAACAGGGCTTGCTCGTCGCGCCGGGCAATCCGAAGACACTCACCGACATCGCATCGGTTGCGAAAGCGAAAGCGCGGATGGCGCAGCGCACCGACGGCGCGGGCGCGCAGCTATTGCTGCTCTCGCTTCTGCATCGCGCCGGGATCACGCGCGACAGCCTGAACGCGATCTCGCCCGCATGCGTGACCGGCGCAGAGCTCGCGCAAGCCGTGCGGTCAGGCCGCGCGGATTGCGGGATCGCGAGCCGCGCGGTCGCGCGCGCGGCGGGGGTCGATTTCGTGCCGCTCGGCTTCGAGCATTTCGACCTCGTCATGCACCAGCGCGACTACTTCCTGCCCGCTTTGCAGACGTTGTCCGCATTCCTGCGGCAGCCGCACTTCGCGACCCGCGCGCAGGAGATGAGCGGCTATGACGTCGGCGGGGCCAATCAGGTGCGCTTTTCGAGCTGACGGCGCCGCCCGTGCCTTTGCTTGCCAGCGGGTCTTCGATAGCTATAGTGCGCCGCGTTCGCGATATTCGCGGCATGGAGAGGTGGCCGAGTGGCTTAAGGCGCTCGCTTGGAAAGCGTGTATACGGGAAACCGTATCGAGGGTTCGAATCCCTCCCTCTCCGCCAC
>CAYJNT010000255.1:0-4957 GCA_964370945.1 uncultured Hyphomicrobiales bacterium
CAATGCTCCTCAGGGTGAGGCCGAATAGGGAACCGCGTGTTCAACGCAGGTGGATTAGACTCTAGTGCTGCTCGCCGAGATCCGATCCGACAAAAGCGATGCGCACCATGTTGGTCGCGCCGGGCGTTCCGAGCGGCACGCCCGCGACGATGATCACGCGCCGGCCCGCCTTGGCGAAGCCGTCCTTGAATGCGATCCGGCAGGCGCGCTCCACCATGTCGTCCTGGTCGTGCGCGTCCTCGGCGATCACGCAATGCACGCCCCAGACCAGCGACAATTTCCGCCCCGTGGAGAGGTTCGGCGAGATCGCGACGATCGGCGGCTCGGGACGCTCGCGGGCGACGCGAAGGCCGGTCGCCCCTGAGCTTGTCCAGCAGATGATGGCGGAGAGGTCGAGCGTTTCGGCGATCTGGCGGGTCGCGGCCGCGATCGCATCGGCGCCGGTGGCTTCCGGTTCGGCGCGCTGACCCTGGATGATGGTGCGATAGGTCGGGTCGGCCTCCACCTCGCGCGCGATCCGGTCCATGGTCGTGACCGCTTCCACCGGATATTGGCCGGCGGCGGATTCCGCCGACAGCATGATGGCGTCGGCGCCCTCGAAAATCGCGGTCGCGACGTCGGACACCTCCGCGCGCGTCGGCACCGGGCTGGTGATCATCGATTCCAGCATCTGGGTCGCGACCACGACCGGCTTGCCGGCGCGGCGCGCGGCGCGGGTGATCTGCTTCTGGATGCCGGGCACTTTCTCGAGCGGCAATTCGACGCCGAGATCGCCGCGCGCGACCATCAGCGAATCTGAAATCTCCATGATCTCCTCGAGCCGCGTGACGGCTTGCGGCTTTTCGATCTTGGACATGACCGAGGCACGTCCGCGGGTGAGTTTCTTCGCCTCCGCGATGTCTTCCGGCCGCTGGATGAAGGAGAGCGCGATCCAGTCGATGCCGGCATCGAGCGCGGCTTCGAGGTCGGAGCGGTCCTTCGGCGCCAGCGCCGAAAACGGCAAAACGGTTTCCGGCAGGCTCACGCCTTTGCGATCCGACAGCTTGCCGCCGACCTCGACTTTGGTGACGAGCCGCTTGCCGTCGGTTTCGAGCGCGGTCAGCCGCACCTTGCCGTCGTCGAGCAGCAAGGTCTGCCCCGGCTGCGCGGCTTGCAGAATTTCCGGATGCGGCAGATGCACGCGCGTCGCGTCGCCGGTCGCGGGATCGGAATCGAGCGTGAAGGTGTCGCCTTGCTTCACCATGGTGAAGCCGCCGCCGAATTGCCCGAGCCGCAATTTCGGCCCCTGCAGATCGACCAGGATGCCGATCGGCCGCTCATTCTCCTCTTCGACGCTACGGATCGCCGCGATCAATTCGCGCATGCGGTCATGCGAGGTGTGGCTCATGTTGATGCGGAACACATCGGCGCCGGCCTGGAACAGGCGGGCGATCATCGCTCGCTCCGAAGACGCGGGCCCGAGCGTGGCGACAATCTTGGTGCGGCGCAGGCGTCTCATCGTTGGGGATTTCCGGGTGCGGGAGAAGGTTGCTGACGGCCGGCGGGTGGCGTCGTGATCATCGGGCTGCCGGGCTGAATCGGCGAGCGCGGCGGCTGTTCGCTGGTTTCGGTGAGTTGCACCGTCCAGGTGCGCTGCTCGCCGGTATCCACTTCGAAGAAACCGGTGCGGTCGAAGCCGCGGGCCAGACAATCCTGCGTGCCGCGAATGGTGAATTCCTTGTCGCGCGTGCACATGAAAGCCTGTCCCGACCATTCGCCGCCACGGTCATAGTCGACCCCGTACACGTAATAGAAGCGTGCCACGAGGCCTCCGCGCAGCAGGGTTTCGCAGCTGCGCGCCGCCAGATTCCACCAACCCTCCGTCACCCAGCCTTCGCCGTCCTTGTAGCCGATGGCGATGCCGACCCGGCCGCCGGTATTGTTGCAAAGGCGCAAATCCGCCACGGCTGGCCCCGCCGACATCGTCGCGCAAACGGCGATCGCCGCGCCAAGCGCATACCCGCTGCGACGATGAAAACGGAAAAAAGAAACAAGCCAGTGCGGATTCAATTGCAGTCCCTGTATCGCAATTTGCACGAGAGCATGATGTTCCCGAAAACCGCTTCACACCCCGGATCAAGTCCGGGGCAGGCTTTTTCGGCATCATGCTCTTGTAACCGCCTCGCGTTCCCGCGCGGCGATTCACGGATTATCGACCAGTATGGCACGGAAATCATTGACATTTGTGAAGGTCGGGCCGGGCGTCAGGAGATCGCCGAGCGAAGCGAAAAATCCGGTCGAATTGTTGTCAGAAAGAAACGCGGCCGGATCGAGGCCGAGCGCCCGTGCGCGCGTCGCGGTTTCGCCGTCAACGCGTGCCCCGGCCGGGTCCTCCGCCGAGCCGGCGCCGCCGTCGGTCCCGTCCGTATCGCCGGCCAGTGCGCAGATGGCCTTTTCGCCATCGAGCGCGAGCGCGAGCGCCAGCGCATATTCCTGGTTCGGTCCGCCGCGGCCCTTGCCGCGGATGGTCACGGTGAGCTCGCCGCCGGACAGGATCACCGCGCGGCGGCGTTCGGCGCGCAACGCCTTCGCCATTGTCGCCTGCGCGGCCGCGACCTCGCGCGCTTCGCCTTCGAGATTGGCGCCAAGGAAAATGCATTCATATCCGGCGCCGCGAATGGCCGTTTGCGCGGCGTCGAAGGCATCGGCCGGCCGCGCCGCCAGATGAAATTGCGCATTCGCAAAAGCCGGATCGCCGGGCTTCGGGGATTCATTGCCCGGATCGTTGAGTGCGCGATGCACGCTCTCGGGCAGATCGAGCTTGAAGCGCGCGACCACCGCGCGCGCGTCGGCCAGTGTCGAGCGGTCGGGAACTGTCGGGCCCGAGCCGATGGTGTCGGGATCATCGCCCGGCACGTCCGATATCGCGAGCGTGACAAGACGCGCAGGAGCAGCGGCGCGCGCAAGGCGTCCGCCTTTGATGCGCGAGAGATGTTTGCGCACGGTATTGATCTCGCCGATATTCGCGCCGGAGCGCAGGAGTGCGCGCGTGACCGCCTGTTTCTCCGCGAGCGCGAGGCCGGGCGCGGGCGCGATCCAGTTCGCCGACGCGCCGCCCGACATCAGCACCAGCACGAGATCATTTGCGGTCGCGGATTGCGCGAGCTCCAGCGCGCGCGCCGCGGAATTGAGACTCGCCTCGTCCGGCACCGGGTGACCGGCCTCGATCATCTGGATGATCTTGGTCGGCCGCCCATAGCCGTGGCGCGCGACCGCAATGCCGGCGAGACGCTCGCGCGGCAGACGTTTCTCTTCGAGATAATATCGCTCGGCGGTCTCGATCATCGAGCCCGCGGCTTTTCCCGCGGCGAGCAGGATCAAGCGGCCGGTCGCCGGCGGCTCCGGCAAGAGCGGCGGCAGGCAGACCGACGGATGCGCGGCGGCGATCGCCTTTTCGAACAGGCTTTCAAGAAATTGCATCGGTGCGATACTCACAAGGTCACTCCGGCCGGTCCGTCCTTCGCATTCGGGCGCGGACGCGCGAGATAGATGCCGGCAAGGATCAGCAATCCGCCCAGCATCTGCAGCACGCCGAGCGCTTCGCCGAGAATGGCCCAGGCGAGCGCCGCGGCGGCGACCGCTTCCAGGAAAATCACCAGCGAGGAGAAGGTCGCGGGCAGGATGCCGAGCGCGACCGCGAGCAAGCCCTGTCCGCCGACCTGCGAGACCAGCGCGAGCGCGAGCAGCACCAGCGCGCCGTAAACCGATTGCGGCATCAGGCGCGGCTCGAGCGCCAAGGCAATGACGAATAAAATCACGGTGGTGATCGCGGTCGAGATGAAGGCCAATTGTCCGGCGCCGAGTGTCGCGCGCCCCGATCGGATTGTCAGGATGTAGCTGCCGAAGAAGATCGCGGTGATCAGTCCATAGAGATCGCCGATCAGCCGATGCGGCGCGAAGCCCCATGATTGTCCAACCAGAGTCGCGCCGCCGAGCATGCAGAGGACGAGCCCGCCAATGACGCGCGCGCCGATCTTCTCGTTCAGCAGCAACCACGCGCCGAGTGCGACCCAGATCGGCGCGGTGGTGGCGAAGAAGGTCGCGTTCGCCACCGTCGTTGCAAGGATCGACAGATGCCAGAAGAACAGGTCGCCGGCAAAGAAGACGCCCGACAGAACCACCGCACGGTCAGTGCCGCGCCATGATGCCGCGAGCCCGCCTTTCTCGTAAATCCCCCACAGAGCCAGGAACGGCAGCGCCAGCGCACAGCGCCAGAAGGCGCTGGCATAGGGCCCGACGTCGGCGAGCCGCACGAACAGCGGCGAGGCGCCCATGGCGACCGCGCCGAGGACGAGCGCTGCGAAGGCGAAAACGGTCCGGCGGTCGTAGGCGAGAGCGGTGGCGGAGGCAGTCATTTGCGGCTGCAAAGGGTCCGGGCGTCAAAAGGGCGGGCACTGTGCCTCAGGCCGCCTGCCGGGTCGATAGTGCCGCTCTCGCTAAATCGAGCGTCGAGGCATGGCAAGAGCAGGGTGGGCGCACTATTTTGACGGCCGGACACCAATCGGGAACCCGCCATGGACGACAAGACCCGCACCGAGCTCGAAGCCGCCGTTTACCGCCGCCTGGTCGCGCATCTGAGCGAGCGCTCGGACGTGCAGAATATCGACCTGATGAATCTCGCCGGCTTCTGCCGCAATTGCCTGTCCACCTGGATGAAGGAAGCCGCCGACGCGAAGGGCATCCCGATGTCGAAGGACGAGAGCCGCGAGATCGTCTACGGCATGCCGTATGACGAATGGCGCGCCAAGCACCAGAAGGAAGCGAGCCCGGAGCAGAAAGCCGCCTTCGAGAAGAGCCACCGGCATTGATGAATTTTTGGAATGAAGCGGCCGGATTTTTCACCTTTCAGAATCATCCGGCCGTTCCTAGATTGGTCGCGTCGTTAACAACCGAAAGGAGGTGATCCAGTGTCTCATTG
>CAYJNT010000256.1:0-4954 GCA_964370945.1 uncultured Hyphomicrobiales bacterium
GGAAATTCATCCGCTGAAATTGCGATCCAATCAGCCATCTCGTATAGTTTGAAGCGCATCGCCTTCATGAAGGAGCGAAACGTTCGCAGGACAATCGCGGGAGAGATCGGTCAGACCGACGCCGAAGGAGCAACCGCCCCGGAAACTCTCAGGCAAAAGAACCGCGATGGTCGATAACTCTGGAAAGTGGCGCATGAGGCGCCCGCCGACGGGATAACGTTCTCAGGCAAATATACAGAGGGGGCACCGAAGACCGGTACGAGTCCGGATCAGGAGGTGCTCCGTGTGTTTCGCGAACAATACCCTTTCGATAGCTGCATCTTTGCGATCTCCCATCGCGGATGCTGCGTCATGACGCAGGCCGACGCCGCCCTGCGGCAAACCCCGTTGCATCGTCTGCATGTCGAACTTGGCGGACGCATGGTGTCGTTCGCCGGCTATCATATGCCGCTGCAATATTCCTTGGGGATTCTCAAAGAGCATTTGCACACGCGCAACGCGGCTGGCCTGTTCGACGTGTCGCATATGGGACAGATCGCCTTGCGTCCGCGGTCCGGCGCGATCAGCGAGGCGGCGCGCGCGCTCGAGCAACTGGTGCCCGCGGATATGATGAGCCTCGCGCAAGACCGCCAGCGCTATGCGCTGTTCACGAACCAGGCGGGCGGCATCCTCGACGACCTGATGGTCGCCAATCGCGGCGATCATCTTGCGCTAGTCGTCAATGCGGCCTGCAAGGACGCCGACGAAGCGCATCTTCGCGCGCATCTTTCCAAAACGTGCGAGATCGTGCGGCTCGATCAGAAAGCGTTGCTCGCGCTGCAAGGCCCGGCGGCCGAAGCGGCATTGGCGAAGCTCTCGCCTGAAATCGCCGCGATGCGCTTCATGGAGATCCGCACCATCTCCCTGCTCGGCGCCGCGTGCGAGGTGTCGCGCTCGGGCTATACCGGCGAGGATGGTTTCGAGATCAGCGTGCCGGCGGAACATGCGGAGGCCTTGGCGCGCGCGCTGCTGGCCGATCCGTCCGTTGCACCGATCGGACTTGGCGCACGCGACAGTCTGCGGCTGGAGGCCGGCTTGTGCCTCTACGGCCAGGACATCGACAAGACCAAAAATCCGGTCGAAGCGGCGCTGGAATGGTCGATCCAGAAAAGCCGCCGCACGGGGGGCGCGCGCGCCGGAGGATTTCCCGGCGCCGACATTATTCTCCCACAACTTGGTGCAGGAGCGTCGCGCCGGCGCGTCGGATTGCGTCCCGAAGGGCGTGCACCGGTTCGCACCGGTGCCGCATTGTTCACGGCGGAAAGACAAGCACCTGTCGGCACCGTGACATCCGGCGTCTTCGGCCCGAGCGCGGACGCGCCCGTCGCCATGGGATATGTGCCGACCGCTTTAGCCAAAACCGGAACCAAGCTGCAGACGGATCTGCGCGGCAATCGCATCGCGATCACGGTCTGCGATCTGCCCTTCATCCCCAATCGTTACAAGCGAAGTTGAACCCGTCAGGAGAATTCGCGATGTTGAAGTTCACCAAAGATCACGAATGGTTGCGCGTCGAGGGCGATGTCGTGACATTCGGCATCACCGCGCACGCGCAAGAACAGCTCGGCGATATCGTGTTCGTCGAGCTTCCGAAAGCCGGCGCCAAGTTCGAGCAAGGCGCGGTCGCCGCCGTCGTGGAATCGGTCAAGGCCGCGTCCGATGTCTATGCGCCGATCGCGGGCGAAGTGGTCGCGGTGAATGACGCGATCGTCGCCGATCCGAGCCTGATCAATTCCGACCCGATGGCCAACGGCTGGTTCGTCAAGCTGAAGGCCGCCAACCCATCGCAGATCGACGCATTGCTGGACGAAAAAGGCTACCAATCCCTGATCGGCTGAGACACTTCTTAAGAGAGATGCCATGCAGAAACTGATTCCCGTTCCCAACGCGCCGGCGGCCGATCCTTATGATTTTTCCAGGCGTCACATTGGCGTCACGACTGAAGATGCGGCGGCGATGCTGCAATTGGTCGGCGCGACCAATCTCGATGAATTGATCGCACAGACCGTTCCGGCATCCATTCGCCAGCGTGCGCCGCTCAATGGCGGACGCGCTTTGTCCGAGACCGAGGCGCTCGACAAGCTGCGGGACATCGCAAGCAAGAACAAAGTCTGCACATCCCTGATCGGGCAAGGATATTACGGGACGATCCTGCCGCCCGTGATCCAGCGCAACATCCTGGAAAATCCGGCTTGGTACACTGCTTACACGCCATATCAGCCGGAGATCAGCCAGGGACGCCTCGAAGCCTTGCTGAATTTCCAGACCATGGTCGCCGATCTCACCGGGCTCGACATCGCCAATGCGTCGCTGCTCGATGAAGGCACTGCCGCGGCCGAGGCCATGGCGATGGCGCACCGTCTTGCAGGGAACGGAAAAAAGATCTTCTTCGTCGATTCCGATTGCCATCCGCAAACCATTGCCGTCGTGCGAACGCGCGCCGAGCCGCTCGGCTGGACCATCATTGTCGGCGATCCGTTGACCGAGATCGATCCGGCTTTGGTCTTTGGCGCGCTGCTGCAATATCCCGGCTCGTCCGGCGAAATCAGAAACTTCGCGCCTGCGATCGCGGGTCTGCATGCGGCCGGCGCGCTCGCGATCATGGCCGCCGATCCGCTCGCGCTCTCCTTGCTGAAGTCGCCCGGCGAACTCGGCGCCGACATCGCGATCGGTTCGACGCAACGGTTTGGCGTTCCGGTCGGTTACGGCGGTCCGCATGCCGCCTATATCGCCACCAAAGGCGAATACAAGCGCACGCTACCCGGACGCATTGTCGGCGTGTCGGTCGACAGCCGCGGACGACCCGGCTATCGCCTCGCCTTGCAGACGCGCGAGCAGCATATCCGGCGCGAGAAAGCGACCTCCAATATCTGCACCGCGCAGGTGCTGCTTGCGGTGATCGCGTCGATGTATGGGGTCTATCACGGCCCGGACGGATTGAAGGCCATTGCCGCGCGCATTCACAAGCTTGCGCGCGCGCTCTCCTCCGGCCTGCAGTCGCTGGGCTGGAATGTCCGCACTAGAAATTTCTTCGATACCATCACCGTCAAAACCGGCAACCGACGCGACGAAATTCTGCGCAAAGCCGTCGAACAAGGTATCGATCTGCGCCGTCTCGATGGCGCCGTCGGTATCAGCTGCGACGAAACCACGACCCCGGCTGTTGTCGAAAAGCTCTGGCGGATTTTCGGTCCTGCCGACGGCAAAGGCCGGGGCGACATGTTGTTTGGATCAGTCGCGCAGGACGCCAGGATCGCGGCGGAATTTGCGCGAGGCACGGATTTCATGACGCATCCGGTGTTTCACCGCTATGCATCGGAAACGGAATTGCTGCGCTATATGCGAAGGCTCGCCGATCGCGACCTTGCGCTCGACCGCTCGATGATCCCGCTCGGGTCCTGCACCATGAAGCTCAATGCCACGGCGGAGATGATACCGATCACCTGGCCGGACTTTGCGAACATTCATCCGTTCGCTCCCGTCGATCAGGCGCGTGGCTATGAGGAGATGTTTTCGGCACTCAGCAAAGCACTCTGCGACATCACCGGCTATGATGCATTTTCGTTACAGCCAAATTCCGGCGCGCAGGGAGAATTTGCCGGCCTGCTCGCGATCCGCGCCTATCATGCGAGCAAGGGACAAGCGCAGCGCAATGTGTGTCTGATCCCCTCCTCGGCGCACGGCACCAATCCGGCCTCCGCGCAGCTTGCAGGGATGCGAGTCGTCGTCGTGGCGTGCAATGGGGCCGGCAATGTCGATCTCGCGGATCTGCGTGCCAAGATCGACAAGCATGCCGCCAACCTTGCCGCGATCATGGTGACCTACCCCTCGACGCATGGCGTGTTCGAGGAAGACATCCGCGAAATCTGCGACCTGGTCCATGCCCGCGGCGGACAAGTCTATCTTGACGGCGCAAATCTCAACGCACAGGTCGGACTGTGCCGTCCAGGCGATTATGGGGCGGATGTGAGCCATATCAATCTGCACAAAACATTCTGCATTCCGCATGGCGGCGGCGGCCCCGGCGTGGGCCCAATCGGCGTCAAAGCCCATTTGGCGGCGTTCCTGCCGGGACATCCCGAAAGGCTCGACCTGCCCTCGGCCGTCGGACCGGTTTCGGCCGCGCCTTTTGGCTCAGCTTCGATTTTGCCGATTTCCTGGGCCTACACCCTGATGATGGGCGGCGACGGCCTGACCAAAGCGACGCAATACGCGATCCTGAACGCAAATTACGTCACGGCGCGATTGCAGGATCATTACCCGGTGCTGTTCCGCGGCAAGCAGGGACGCGTTGCGCATGAATGCATCATCGACGCGCGGCCGTTCAAGGACTCCGCTGGAGTCTCCGTCGAGGACATTGCCAAGCGCCTGATCGATTACGGCTTCCATGCGCCGACAATCAGCTTCCCGGTCGCAGGAACTTTGATGATCGAGCCGACAGAATCCGAGTCCAAGCAGGAGCTTGACCGATTCTGCGACGCGATGATCGCGATCCGCGCTGAGATCGCTGAGATTGAAATTGGACGCATGGACCGCAATAACAATCCTCTCCGTCTTGCGCCCCATACGGCGCTCGACCTGGTGCAGGATGACTGGAAGCGGCCCTATACGCGCGCGCAAGGCTGTTTTCCGCTGGAGTCTCTGCAACGCGACAAATACTGGTCTCCGGTGAACCGCATCGACAACGTTTATGGTGATCGCAATCTGATCTGTTCTTGCCAAACGTCAGACTTCGCGCAGGAAGCTGCGGAATAGAACCACCGCCTGCAACTAATCAACGGATGACTGGCAATTTCCGCGCTATACCGGCGCCATTCCACAGTCTGTCATTCAGCGCACCTCGAACGGCAGATAACTCGCAATTATTGTGACTTGTCAGAGACATTCCATAACCTGTCATTATGATTTTGACCGA
>CAYJNT010000257.1:0-3590 GCA_964370945.1 uncultured Hyphomicrobiales bacterium
CTCAGGATGAGGATCAGGAGTGGAGTTCAAAACCCGTAGATCATGATGCCGATGCCAAAGGCGATGACCGGCAGCAGAAAAAGCGCGGGCCCGGCGCAGAGCAGGGCCGCCGCAAGCCCAAGCCGTTTTCCCGCGACCGCAAGTCCGGCCGCCGCAAGCGCAAGCAGAGGCGCGATCACGCCGGTCGCGAGCGCGGATGCGATGTTGAACCATCGCGCATCGCCGGGATTCGCCAGCGTGTCGAAGGTGAGCTCATAGCTGTCCGAGAACCAGTAGATTTCCAGCGCGGCGATGACGACGATCGCGATGCGGAGGACAAGGGGCATGGACGCGCTCAAGCGCTGAAATGCAAACTATCAGTCAGCATGGATGCATGGCGCCGCGCTGGCAAGCACGGAGGAATTTCCGGCCGGATCACGCCACTTATCGCCCTGCCGGGCTGCGGCCTCATTGTTATCCATACTTAAGTATGGTATATTATATGGATGCGGCCGGATTTCGAATGGGACGACGCAAAAGACCGGGCCAACCAATCGAAGCACGGTGTTTCGTTCGCGCAGGCCCAGCAGGCGTTTTTTGATCGGCGCCGCGTCATTGCGGAAGATCTGGAACACAGCAGCGGCGAGGCGCGCTATTTTTGCTTTGGCAAAGTTGCCGACGGCGTGATGACGGTGCGGTTTACCTGGAGAGACGAGCGCATCCGTATCTTCGGCGCGGGCTATTGGCGGAGAGGAAAGAAAATCTATGAGCAGCAGAACCGTTAAGTACACTTCGGGAGAGATCGGACGCGTGCGCGTGATCGAGGATTTCCTGCCGTCGCCGGACCGGCTGGTGCCGCGCGAAGAGAATGTGAAGGTGACGCTTTCGCTGTCGCGCCGCTCGCTCGATTTTTTCAAGCGCGAGGCGAGGAAACGCCGCGTGCCCTATCAGCGGATGATCCGCTCGCTGGTGGACATGTATGCGGAGAAGCAGAGCGGGAAGGGGCGGTAACGCCACCGGCCGCTACTGAATCTTCGGCGGCCCGAAATCGAGCGGCGGGAGGTCTTCCTGCTGCGGAATTTCGATCTTAACCTTCGACGGATCGATGCCCGTTCCCGTGCCCTTGTAGTGCATGACCATCTGCGGGAACAGGATCACCAGCGCGACCATGATGCACTGGATCACGACGAACGGCACCGCGCCCCAATAGATCTGCCCGGTGGTGATCGCTTCCATGCGCTTGCCGGTGATGCGGTCGAGATACGGCTCGCGCGGCGCGACCGAGCGCAGATAGAACAGCGCGAAACCGAACGGCGGATGCATGAACGAGGTCTGCATGTTCACGCCCAGCACGATGCCGAACCAGATCAGATCGATGTCGAGTTTCTCCGCCGGCGCCGCGAGCAGCGGAATCACGATGAATGCGATCTCGAAGAAATCGAGGAAGAAGGCCAGGAAGAAGACGAACACGTTGACGAAGACGAGGAAGCCGACCTGCCCGCCCGGCAGGCTGACCAGCAATTCCTCGACCCAGCGGTGGCCGTCGACGCCGTAGAATGTCAGCGAGAAGACACGGGCGCCGACCAGGATGAAGACCACGAAAGCGGAGAGCTTGGCGGTGGATTCGGCGGCCTGCCGCACCAGGTCCCATTTCAGCCGGCCCTTCATGATCGCGAGTGCCATCGCGCCGACCGCGCCCATGGCGCCGCCTTCCGTCGGTGTCGCGACGCCGATGAAGATCGTTCCGAGCACGAGAAAAATCAGCGCCAGCGGCGGCACCATCACGAAGATCACCTGTTCGGCCAGGACCGAAAGGAGGTGCAAACGCAGCACCCGGCTGACGAGCGCGATAAGGAAGGCCAAGCCGACCGTCACCGACATGGTCAGCACCACGAAATCGGCGCCCGATTTCACGTTGGTGGTGCGCATGTACAGATAAGCGGCGGCGATCGAGAGCACGACGACGACAGCCAGGGAAATCACGCCGCGTTTGCCGTTCGGCTCCTTGTAGGTCAGCGCTTCGAGCGGCAATCCGGGCGTGGCCTTCGGATACAGGACCGTCACGAGGAAAATGTACCCGCCGTACAATCCCGACAGAACGAGGCCGGGGACGAACGCGCCCTCATACATGTCGCCGACCGAGCGGCCCAGTTGGTCCGCCATGACAATGAGCACGAGCGATGGCGGAATGATTTGTGCGAGCGTTCCCGATGCGGCGATGACGCCGGTCGCCACGCGCCGATCATAGCCGTAGCGCAGCATGATCGGCAGCGAGATCAGGCCCATCGAGATCACGGATGCGGCGACCACGCCGGTTGTGGCCGCGAGGAGCGCTCCGACGAACACCACGGCGTAGGCGAGGCCGCCGCGGACCGTGCCGAACAATTGCCCGATCGTGTCCAGGAGGTCCTCCGCCATTCCCGAGCGTTCGAGGATCAGTCCCATGAACGTGAAGAACGGAATGGCGAGCAGGGTATCGTTGCTCATCACGCCAAAGATGCGCTCGGGCAAGGCCTGCATGAAATCCGGCTGGAACAGGCCGAGCTCGATGCCGAGCAGGCCGAAAATCAGTCCGTTGGCGGCGAGCGAAAAGGCGACCGGATAGCCGAGCAGCAGGAACACGACCAGCGACGCGAACATGATCGGCGCCATGTTGTGGATCAGCATTGCCGTCACGGTCGTCGCTCCGCTGTGGTCTTCGGCTTCACTTGGTGTGCGCCTTGAGTTCGGCTTCGTCCTTGAGCTCGGCAAGGAGACGCGCCGCTTCGGCCTCGGCCGCGGCATGCACGCCGCCGGCGGTATGGTAGGGATCCGGAATGAGGCCGCGCATGACGGCGATACGCTTGATCAGTTCGGAAATGCCCTGCAGCAGCAGCAGCGTGAAGCCGATCAGCACCAGCGACTTGGCGGGCCATTGCGGCAATCCGCCCGCGTTGAACGACTGCTCGTCGAGCAGGAACGACCGCACGAAGAACGGATACGACGTTATGATCATGATGATGCAAAGCGGGATCAGGAAAAACGCATGCCCGACCACGTCGATGATGTCGCGGACGCGTTGAGGGAACAGGCCGTTGACGATATCGATGCGGATGTGCTCGTTCGACAGCAGCGTCCAGGGCGAGCAGACCAGGAAGACGACACTGAACAGGATCCACTGCAGCTCGAGCCAGGCGTTCGAGGAGGTGTCGAAGACCTTGCGCACGGTTGCGTTGGCCGCCGAGATCAGAACGGCGATCAGGACCAGCCAGGACACCCATTTTCCGACGCGCGAATTGAACGCATCGATGGCGCGGCTGAGCGCTAGAAGCGACTGCACATTCCCATCCCCTCCGGTGTCACTTGAGTGACGGTGCGGATCCCTGCGACGACCGGCTTTTACCCCATAGCCGGCTTCTATCGAGGCTACCTTAATCCGAACCTTGCGGCGCCCGTCAACGGAAAGTTTCGCGCAAGCAAGGCACTCGTGTCCCGAATCCGAAGTTCGCTTCGTTTCGCAGCAGCCTTGGTGGCGAACTTTGGATTCCAAGGGACACTAGCAATGTATAATTCTAGTGTGGCTTTTGGTTGGGGAGGGGGGGGTGGGGGCGGGGGGCCCCCGGGGGGGGGGG
>CAYJNT010000257.1:3600-4948 GCA_964370945.1 uncultured Hyphomicrobiales bacterium
CACCCCCCACACCCCCCCCCCCCCCCCCGGGGGTGCCTAATAAAAAAAAAAAGCCACACTAGCCCAGTCCCTGCCTCAATTGGGGTCGGGACGGATGGCGCGGGATGCGTTCGATCCGGCGTGTTCGCAGGCGGCTTTCAAAGAGTTGCGCAAATGCCTAAAAGCGTGGTCGAAAATGTCTCCTTCGCAGGGATTTCCATGAACGCTCCCGTCACCCCGCCGGTCCCGCCCTACAAGCACACGCCGCTGTTCCCGTTGGGCAAGGACAGGACGCAATACCGCAAGCTCGAAGTTCCCGGCATTCGCGTCGAAAGTGCATTCGGCAAGGAGTTCGTCGTTGTCCCGCGGAGTGCAATGAGAATTCTGGCGGAAGAGGCCTTTAACGACATCAACCACTACCTGCGGCCGGAGCACCTCAAGAGCCTGCGTGCGATCCTCGACGACAAGGAAGCGAGCGATAACGACAAATTCGTCGCCTACGACTTCCTGAAGAACGCCAATATCGCCGCCGGCGGCGTGCTGCCGATGTGCCAGGACACCGGCACGGCGCTGATCATGGGCAAGAAGGGGCGGCTCATTTGGACCGAAGGGCAGGATGAGGCCGCGCTCGCGGAAGGCGCGCGCGACGCTTACCTGAAGAAAAATCTGCGCTATTCGCAGCTCGCGCCGATCTCCATGTTCGAGGAGAAGAACACCAAGACCAACATGCCGGCGCAGGTGGAGATTTTCGCGCAAGGAATGGGTGAAGCCGAGGACGAATACAAATTCCTGTTCATCGCGAAAGGCGGCGGTTCGGCCAACAAGGCTTTTCTCTTTCAGGCGACGCCGTCGATCCTGACGCGCGACCGCATGCTCGCCTTCCTGAAAGAGAAGGTGCTCACGCTCGGGACCGCGGCGTGCCCGCCTTATCACCTTGCGATCGTCATCGGCGGCACCTCGGCCGAGATGACCATGAAGACGGTGAAGCTCGCGTCCTGCCGTTACTACGACGACCTGCCGACCACGGGCTCGGAAGACGGCCACGCCTTCCGCGATCTCGAGATGGAGCAGGAAATTCAAAAAATGACGCAGTTCCTGGGAGTGGGGGCGCAATTCGGCGGCAAATATTTCTGCCATGACGTGCGCGTGATCCGGCTGCCGCGCCACGGCGCTTCGCTTCCGATCGGACTTGGCGTGTCGTGCAGCGCCGACCGGCAGGCGCTCGGCAAGATCACGCGCGCGGGCGTGTTCCTGGAGCAACTCGAGCATAATCCGGCGCAATATCTGCCCGAAATCGACGAGAAGACGCTCGGTGGCGAGGTCGTGCAGGTCGATCTCAACAAGCCGATGAGCGAAATCCTCGCGATGT
>CAYJNT010000258.1:0-4929 GCA_964370945.1 uncultured Hyphomicrobiales bacterium
GCGTTGTGCAGGCGCGCGATGCCGGACTTCACCTGGCTCGCGTAGCCGGAGAATTCCTGTCCGAGCGTGAGCGGCGTCGCATCCTGCGTGTGGGTGCGGCCGATCTTCACGATTTTCGCGAATTCCTTTTCCTTCTGGTGCAACGCGCGGTGCAGATGCGTCAGCGCCGGAATCAATCGACGTGCGATCTCCTCCGCCGCCGCGACATGCATCGCGGTCGGGAAGGAATCGTTCGACGACTGGCTCATATTGACGTGATCGTTCGGATGCACCGGGTCCTTCGAGCCCATCTCGCCGCCGAGCATCTCGATCGCGCGGTTCGAGATCACCTCGTTGGCGTTCATGTTGCTCTGCGTGCCGGAGCCGGTCTGCCAGACCACGAGCGGAAAATGGATGCTGAGCGTTCCGTCGATCACTTCCTGCGCGGCCCGCACGATGGCGCGGCCGCGCTTGGTATCGAGTGAGCCGAGCTTCATGTTGGTCTCGGCGGCGGCGCGCTTGACGATGCCCATCGCGCGCACGAGCGGCGCCGGCATGCGGTCCTCGCCGATGCGGAAATTGCCGATCGAGCGCTGCGTCTGCGCGCCCCAATAGCGATTGGCCGGGACGGCGATGGCGCCGAACGAGTCGGTCTCGGTACGGGACCTGCCTGATTTTGGTTTGTTGGCCATGTCCGCAGGCCGGGCGATTATTTCTTGCGGAAGCGGTCGAGACGGACGACTTCACCGGACGGCTTGTCGGGTTCTGGCTCGACCAGCCTCAGGCCGCTGTCCGGATTGGCCGGCATGGGGAGGGCACGATCGGTCTTTGCGGCCGGCGGCGTCACATGCTGATCTCGGGTAGACCCGAGATCAGGTGCGCTCTCGCCATCGGCGGTCTCCTCCTCGGCGTCTTCGTTCTGGGCGGCGATCGTTTCGAATTGCAGCCCGAACTGCACCGACGGGTCGAAAAAGCCCTTCACCGCCTCGAACGGCACCACGAGTTTTTCCGGCACGCCGTTGAACGAGAGCCCGACTTCGAAATGATCGTCGGTGACCGCGAGATCCCAGAACTGGTGCTGCAGGATGATGGTGATGTCCTGCGGATGCTGCTCGCGCAGCCGGTCCGACATCTTCACGCCCTCGGCCTTGGTGTCGAACGAGATGTAGAAGTGATGCTCGCCGGGCAGGCCGTTCCTGGCGGCATCGGCGAGAACATCGCGCATCACGCCGCGCAGCGCCTGTTGGGCGAGAATGTCGTAGCGGATATGGTCTGTGGCCATCTTGGGTAACCTGCCGCGCCGAACGCGAGATTCGCAATCTCCGCGATGCTAACGCTCCGGACGTGGAACGCCAGTGTCCCGAATCCGAAGTTCGCTTAATTCCGCAGCAACATCGGTAGCGAACTTCGGATTCCAAGGGACACTAGTGTCCCGATTCCGAAGTTCGCTTCATTCTGCAGCACCCTCGTAAGCGAACTTCGGAATCGACGGACACTAGCAACATTATGATTCTAGTGTGGTTTTGGTTCAGAAATTCCCTAAACGGACTCGCGGCGAGATGAAGGGGAATTTCTGAACCACCACACTAGCAACTATTATGATTCGAGTGTGGTTTTGGTTCAGAAGTTTCCTTACGAGCCTGCCGCGTATACCGAGTAAACTTCTTAACCACCACACTGGTTTCATTCCGCACTCATACAGAATGAGTGGAGGCTTCTGTTGCCAGGTGCCTCCGAACCCCGCCTGACGGAGCTTAACCCGTCAGGGCTTCAAGTCGGTATATTTCAAACCGCTTACGCGGCCTGAGCAACCGGAGCATAGTTGTCATTGGCAACTATGGTTGTGGCCCGATAACGTTGGACCCAGTCCGGGCAAAAGCGCGACTTTTACACCCTCGTCGATCCTAGTTCGCCCCCGCCGAAACCCGGTCCCGCCGGGCTTTGGTGGAGGCGCCGGGTACTGCCCCCGGGTCCGAAAGGCTTATTACGACGCACGTTTATCGCTATAGCCGGCTTGCGCCGGCACCCCGAATATAGGGGCTCCAGCTTAACGAAAAAAGGGCGGTCTCCAGGCAAAGAAAAGCCCCGCCGAAGCGGGGCCCATAGCCAGGTCGAAAGACCGGGCGAATGTTATCGGCTATACGCGTAAGCCGCGCGCCCGACGGTGAAGACGGTGACAACCAAGAAAACGGCACCAACGATTTCGAGACCAGTCATATTCATTGTCCTCCCTTTGAGACGAGGACACGCTAGCCGATGGGGTCGCGCCGACGCTTTCTCTTTGGTCGTAAAGCGTCGTCTCTTTGGTCTTAAACCTTTCGGCCCGACAATCGCTCATGACGGCCCTGCTATAATTCGTTTTGTCTCGCGATTGCGCCGGCGCTAAGACTTTCGTCATGTCGCAAGCGACGATTCCCGCCTCCAATCCGCGGCCCGGCCTTTACGAACTCTTTCTCGCCTTTGCCTCGATGTCGGTCGCGGGCTTCGGTGGCGTGTTGCCTTGGGCGCGCCGCGCGGTGGTGGATGAGCGTAAATGGCTCACCGCGGAGGAATTCAACGAGGCGTTCTCGTTCTCCCAGCTCCTGCCGGGTCCGAACATCGTCAATTTCTCGGTGATCTTCGGCTCGCGCCTGCGTGGTCCGGCAGGCGCCGCTGTCGCGCTCATTGGCCTCATGGGCCCGCCGCTCGTGATCGTGACCATCCTTGCGGCGCTCTATGTGCGTTACGGCGACATCGGCTGGATGGCGCGCATGCTCGCAGGCCTCGCCGCGGCGGCGGCGGGCTTGATCATCGCGACGGTCGCGAAAATGGCGAAGCCGCTCTTCGCCAAATCGCTCGCAACCAAGTCGGTGGTTGCGCCGCTCGTCGCGCTCGCGGTCTTTGTCGCGATCGGAATCCTGCGCTGGCCGCTGCCTTATGTGCTGCTGGTCGCCGCCCCCATCAGCATCGCCTTCGCCTGGGTCCGCAAATGAAAAGCGACGGCGACATTCTCCTTTTGCTCGCGGGGCATTTTGCGATCCTGTCGCTGTTCGCGATCGGCGGCGCCAACGCCGCCATCCCGGAGATGCACCGCGTCGCCGTCGATCTGCAGCACTGGATGACCGACCGGCAATTCGCCGACCTGTTCGCGATCTCGCAGGTGTCGCCGGGGCCGAACGTGATCATCGTCACGCTGATCGGCTATCAGGCCGCAGGGCTCGCCGGCGCTCTCGTCGCCACGCTCGCCATGTGCGGGCCGACCTGCGTGTTCGCATTTTATATGGGGCGCACCTGGGAGAAATTCCGGGAGGCGCCCTGGCGCAACGCGATCCAGGGCGGCCTCGTTCCGGTTTCAATCGGTCTGATCGCGGCGAGCGCGTTCATTCTGGCGGTGGCCGCGGATCACAACTGGATCGCCGGCGCGGTCACGGTTGCAACCGCGACCATCGGTTACTTCACGCGCGTGAACCCGTTGTGGATGTTTCTCGCCGCCGCGCTGATCGGGCTCGCCGGCTACATTTAGGCGTCCCGCCGCCGGTCATTGCGGCGGACGCCCCGATCCGCCATCCTGATATCCTCGTCAGCTCTCGTTGCCGCGATGAATCGCTCATGATCACATTGTACTACGCCCCGCATACGTGTTCGCTCGCTTCGCATATCGCCCTTGAAGATGCGGGCGCGGTCTATTCATTAAAACGCATCGACTTCGGCAAGGACGAGCAGCGCGGCGCGGACTATGTCGCGATCAATCCGAAAGCGAAGGTCCCCGCCATGGTGACGCCGAACGGCATTCTGACCGAAACGCCGGCCATGCTCGTTTTCATCGCGCAAAGTTATCCGCAGGCGCGGCTGGCGCCGCTCGACGATCCGTTTGCGTTCGCCGCGGTGCAGAGTTTCAACAGCTATCTGTGCTCGACATTGCACGTGGCGCATGCGCACCGGATGTGCGGGTATCGATGGGCGGACGATCCCGCCGCCTGGGAAGCAATGCAGCGCAAGGTGCCGCAATCCGTCGGCGCCTGCTTCGATCTGATCGAGCGTGAGATGCTCAAAGGCCCCTGGGTCGCCGGCTACACCTACAGCATCGCCGATCCGTACCTGTTCACGCTCGCGCAATGGCTCGAGGCCGACGGCGTGGACCCCGCCCGCATTCCGCGCGTCATCGATCATCGGCGCCGCATGTCGGAGCGGCCGGCCGTGAAAAAAGCGATCGCTGAGGAACTGGCGAGTTAGGCGGTGTCGCTGGACCGTTCTAATCGCATGTTGTGACGCGTCCGATCGCGTCGCCATCATATGTGGTCACGCTTCGCCGCTCATGCCCAATAAGCCGCTGCAGCTATTGGTGAATGGACATGTTGTGCTAGGAGTCCTCCGTCGGGGCGACCAATAAGAAGACCACGCAGGGGGACTATGCCTGAGAGTAGTAAGGCGGAGGCGCAGGCGCCTCGCGCAACTGGCAAAATCCGCAATCCGCAGGATTTCTGGGGCGGCTTTGTCCTCGTCTGTTTTGCGATTTTCGCGTTGTGGGCGGGCAGCGATCTCTCCGGTATCAGAGGCTTCCAGTTCGGACCCGGCACCGCGCCGCGCATGTTTGCCATTTTGCTGGGCGGCATGGGCGTCGTGATCATGCTGATCGGGCTGTTGACGGACGGCCCCGCGTTGCAACGCTACGCGATCCGCGGCCCGGTCCTGGTCACCGCCGCCATTCTGTTTTTTGCCGTTTCCATCCGGCCGATGGGTCTCGTATTCACGAGCTTCATCACCATCATGATCGCCGCCGCGGCCTCCGACGAGGTGCGCTGGATCGAAAGCGTGATCTGGGCGGCGTTTCTGACGCTCTTCTGTTCGCTCTTGTTTCCCAAGGCGCTCAATCTGCCGCTGCAACTTTGGCCGGAATGGCTGATGCGTTTGCTGTTCTGGTGAGCGGGAGATTTCAGCCATGATGGATCTCGTCAACAATCTCGCGCTCGG
>CAYJNT010000259.1:0-4928 GCA_964370945.1 uncultured Hyphomicrobiales bacterium
GCCCCCGGACATTACGGAAAAACACCTACTTTGCCTCTGATTCTAGCCATTTTAATGCCCAGCCTTGTCAGCTTACGTTAGATTCGCAAGGTGTTCGGAAAGGCTAAGCGCAATCAGAGCGACCGCCTCGACGGCTGCTTCTACGCTTTCAAGATGACGGATTCCAGGAACCTGCGCCGCCCCGCAAAGGCCAATGACGGGCCGTCCGAATTGCAGACCGAGTGCAACCTCGGACAACGTGCCATAACTATCGCCGATCGCAACGAGACAGAAACCAGCCCGCGCTACCAAGACATTGCGTGCTTCTCCGATTCCAGTGGCGATTGGAACGCTAACGTATGGATTCGCGTGGCTTACGTCCGTCTCGGGTAGCAGGCCAATGCTGATGCCGCCGGCCGACGCCATTCCTTCGCAGACCGCTTCCATGACGCCTTGGCGCCCGCCGCAGACCACGGAAAATCCGATCTTGCCAAGAGCGGCACCCAGCGCTTTGGCGGCCGTCAATTGCTCGTTGCTCGCTTCCCGTGGTCCGATGACGGCTACCGGTTGTTTCAGCGGATAGCCGGATCGGTGCTGCAGCCATTCTGCCGCTTTGATCAACGAGACGTCGTCGCCGGGCGCATGAGGTGAGGGGATCCATGTCCGCATACGAGGATCGAAGCGTCCGCCGCTCGCGCGATTAAAGAGCGAGTTTGACGCCTCATCGAGCGTGAGCATCGAGCTTCTCGTGACGTGCCGCAACAATTTCTCCGACAGCGATGACGCTGGAGCAAATCGCCATGAGCAGCAAGGATAGGGCAGCAGCCGCGGGAAAATCGGAGCCAGTCTCGGAAATCATGCTGTAAAGCTGAAGCGGGAGAATGTTCACTTGCGTTCCGACCAGCGCGAGCGCTGTGCCGTAGGCGCCAATCGCCACTGCGGCAATCAAGCAAAAAGCGGTAAACGCCGTGGGCAATATCTGCGGAATCAGGATATCTCGGATTGTCTGACTGCGCGTCGCGCCGAGCGATTCCGCTGCGCTGAATTGTGCAGTATCAAAATTCACGAAGACGGGCAGCAGCAGCATGACTACGCGCGGGATTAAGTAATAAGACGATGCGAAGGCAAGACCTTGAGGCGAATAGAGCAGTCTGGAAAACGTCACTGGATCGACGTCGATCATTGCCAAAATCTGAGTAATGAATCCAGCCCGTCCATAGGACAAGATGAATCCATAAGCAACGATCAAACCTGAAAATGTCAGCGGGAGGGCGATGAAGAAGACAAGTATCGTGCGGGCCGTGTTGCTGATACGCGAGAGATGCAGAGCGACCGCGAATCCAACGAGCAAGGAGAAGACCGACGCAGTGATCGCTAAAATGAGCGTCCCGCGCAATCCGCCCCAGAACAGATCGTTGCGGAAGACTCGCAGGAACGCGCTGCCGCCGCCGGTGAACCCATCCATAGAGACGGCGATAAGTGGAATGAGAAAGAAGAAAATGAACAAGGCTGCGCCGGGGGCGGCCAAGATGAGAAACAATCCCCGGCGCATGCCTGAGCCCTCAGCGTTGAATGGCGGCCTTGGCCCAGCCGGCGTCGATTTCCGCCTTCTTGGCGGCCGCCTTCTGAACATCAAGCGGGCGCACTTGGGGTGCGGGCGGCAATTTGTCGGCGATATCCGCCGGCAGCTTCACCCCCGGCACCGACGGGCGTACGAACCCTTGGGCAAAGATGCCTTGGCCCATGTCCGTCATGATGAAGTTGAGCCACAATTTGCCGGCATTCGGGTTGGGTCCGTTCTTGACAAGGCTGATGCCATAGGGAGCAGCGACCGACGCCTCCTTGGGTATTACGACGGCCACCTGATCGCCGAGGCCATCAACGTATTTGGCCTTGAGGCCATCGTTTTCGTAGGAAATCCAGACTGGGATTTCTCCCTTCACAAATTGCGCATAGGGCGTTGTCCCGACTACGCGCAACACTGAGCCAGCGCCGTGCAGTTTGCCGAGGTAATCGATACCGGGCTGCACGTTGTCGACGCTGCCACCGTTAGCGTAGGCCGCGGCAAACGTCATGACCTGACCAACACCCGTTGAACGCGGATCGAGATAGACAACCGCGTTCTTATATTCAGGCTTCAGCAAGTCCGCCCAAGACTGCGGAATCTCTTTCACCAGTTTCTTGTTCACTATGAATGCGATGGTGAGCGAGTGAATGGTGAACCACTTGCCCTCCGGATGCCGAAACACGTCCGGCAGTTTGTCGAAGTTCACCGGCTTGAACGGTGCGACGACGTCTTTGGCAACTGCATCGACGCCGGACGCGGCGAAGTAATAAGCCGTATCGGCCTGCGGGCGATTGCGCGCTTTATCGAGCGCGATCACCGTCGCGGCCGAACCGAGATCATTGTAGGCCATTTCAACGGCCGGATAGCGCTTCTTGAACGCCGCAAACTCCGCCGCCCAATTCGCCCAGGTCGGACCGGTGTCGAAAGAGACGATCATTCCCTCCTTGCTGGCTGCTTCATAGAGGGCCTTCTCGCCGGGATAAAGTTCGGGCGAATTCATGACGGTCTGTGCATGGGCGAACGCTGGCGCCATCATCAGAACCGCTATCATGATCGATCTCTTGAGCATTCTCATGATTACCTCCTGTTGATATTACGACTTCTGAAAAATAGGACTGCCGTTCTCCGGCAGGAGTTGAATTGAATTCGCTGGGATGTGAATGTTTGAAATCTCACCCATGTCGCTGGTCTCACCGAGCAGGGTCGTAGTCCCGCTTTGGAAATCGAATCGACGAAAACTGCCGAGAAAGCGATCGCGCGTGACGACGCCGGAAAAGTTGTTCACGGCGTCGGCAGTTCGGCCAAGACGCAGCCCCTCCGGCCGAATGAGGACTGCAACGGTGTCGCGAACCTTGCGGCCATGCGGCACCGTCGTCAACACACCGAGCGGCGTCTCGACGCTGGTGGGTCCTATGATGCGGCCGGTCCACAAGTTGGCATGGCCAACGAAATCAGCGACCTCGCGGTTTAGGGGGTGCGCGTAAATCTCACGCGGCTCGCCTACTTGCACGATCCGGCCATTCTGCATGACGGCTACGCGATCGGCCATCGACAGAGCTTCCTCCTGGTCGTGGGTGATGTACATAGTTGCAATGTTATGCAGCCGTTGCAGGCGCCGAATTTCGTCACGCATCTCGACGCGCAAAGCGGCATCAAGAGCGGACAGCGGCTCGTCGAGGAGGAGGGCTTGCGGGCCGAAGATCAGCGCGCGCGCGAGCGCCACCCGTTGTTGCTGGCCACCTGACAATTGGTTCGGCAAGTTTTCCGCGTGAGCGATCAGGCCGACGCGCTCCAGGATCGCCATCGCGGCCGCCCGGCGCGTGGCATGGTCTTGGCCGCGCAACTTCAATGGATAGGCAACATTCTCCCAAGCAAGCATGTGTGGAAACAAGGTGTATGTCTGAAAGACAATTCCGATATTGCGAAGACGCGGTGCAACGCCTGAAGCGTCGTGGCCGGCGATCATGACCCGGCCATGCGACGGCTGCACGAAACCTGCGATAACTCTCAGCAGAGTCGACTTGCCGCAGCCGCTGGCGCCAATCACTGCGAGCAGTTCACCAGGCCTGATCCCCAAATCAATGTCGTGCGCGCCGAGGTCCGTACCCGGATAAGTGTAGGTTACGCCTTCCATCGCAATCGTGTATTCGGTAGGCGTGTTCATGCCGACAATCCATGGACACCTTGTGCGCCGCGTGCGGTCAACGCGCTTGCCGCTGACGCGATCAATGCCAGTACGAGGAGGAGAACGGTTGCGGCGCAAGCGAACCCGGTCGCACCATAGAACGCTTGCAGCAATACAACGGGATAAGGACGCGTCAGGAAACCGGCGACCAGATTGGAGAGCTGAAATTCGCCGATTGAAAGGGCCGCGACAGTGATCAGGCCTGATGCGAGGCTGTGCCTGAGCGACGGAAGAACAACATCGCGAAACCGGCGCCAAAAGCCGGCCCCCAAAGATTCCGCTGCGAGTTCTTGTTCAGCAAGATGCAGATGGCGCATGTCGCCAATCAGCGTGTGCAGCAAATAGGGCAATGTCAGCACAACATGCCCGCCGACCAGGACCCATAGACTGCCAAGAAAAGGCAGCTCATCCGATGAAAAGACCAGGACGAAACCGAAGGCCAGCACCAGTGGCGGTACTGCAATCGGCAGCAGATAGATGATCCGAGCAGCGGCCCGGACCTTTTGCGAGGCCGCGCGATAGACCGCGTAAGCAAGCGGCGTGCCTACGACCGCTCCGATGATGCATGTCAGGAGGCCGACTTGGAGGCTGGTCCAGAACGCGCGCCGAAAACTTCCGTCGGAAGCAACCTGCAAATACCAATCGAAGGTAAAGCCGGATGGCAGCAGCGTATTGAACCAAATAAGTCCGAATGAGCCAATAACCAACAGGATGATCGGCGTGAAAAGATAGATCAAGTAAAGGACAGTTGCGAGTGCCATTGGTGCTTATGCCAAAATCGTCATACAGGCAAAGCTTGAATGCAATTTGGTTACCGAACAAGACGTCCGAAGTTTTGATCTGCCTCAACTAAGAAGCCTACGACGCGCTTCGCGATCGTCAAGTGATGGTTACACAGGCTTGATTGCCACCTGAGGATACAGGCGATCAATGTCCTTTCGTTGACCAAGTCCGGTTCCAGGCGCCAAGATGGCCGCAGATCCTGCTGCAACGCCAAGTCGAAAGGCACCTTCGAGATCTTGCCCTGCTGCAAGGCCGGCCGCCATGCCTCCTAGAAAGCTGTCTCCTGCGCCAACGACGCTTATCGGCGTTATAGGCAGAGGCGAAGCGCGCCATGCTTGATCATGGGTGATCAGCAAGGCGCCGCGATGGCCTAATGTCAGCGCGACGATTTCCACATGGCCCAATGCGATCAAG
>CAYJNT010000260.1:0-3987 GCA_964370945.1 uncultured Hyphomicrobiales bacterium
ATCCGTCTCGCGCTGCCGAAAAACTAAAGCGGCCGGCGATGTTTATTTGCTTGTTCGCATTCCCGGACGGCGAACCGGTTTCCACTTCGCCTGGGAATGCTCACGGATGACCTATGTCCCGCCGCCGCTGATCCCGCGCCTCAAGAGCCGGCTGCGCAAGCGCTGGGTGGACCTGCGCCACCGCTATCGCCTGCGGCGCGACGGCACGGAAATCTTCGACCATTGCCGCTTCTTCGGCGCCGATTTCATCGTCCGGCTCGACGATCATATCGGCTATGAAATGGCGACCGGGATTTTCGAGTGGGTGCAGCTCGACCGTCTGATCAAGGCCTGCGAGCGCATCAAGCCCGACGTGTTCCTGGATGTTGGCGCGCATTCGGGCCTCTATAGCTGTGTCGTCGGCCGCCGCGGTCTGGCGGACCGGCTGATTGCCTTCGAGCCGGACCGCCGCGCGCTCGTTCATCTGAAGGCCAACTTGCTGATCAATGGTCTGCTTGATCGCACCGAAGTTCATGAGGCCGCAGTCGGTGCGGAACGAGGGACCGCCATGTTCGTGCAGGGCGGCGATGACAATCGCGGCCAGTCGCGGATCGAGGAGGGGCACCCCGATGCATACCGGGTGCTGGTCGTCGCCATTGACGACGTCGTGCAGCTGGAAGGCCAGCGGCTCGCGATCAAGATGGATGTCGAGGGCTTCGAGATGGAAGCGCTTGCGGGCGCCGAGCGGCTATTCCGGAACAATTCCGGCTACGCCCAGATCGAGGCCTATGACGAGCGCGATGTCGCCGTGATTCCCCGCATGGCCGAACTCGGTTGGCGGCTCGTCGGCCGCCTCGACATCGACCTCCTGTTTGAAAAACCCTGAAATCCAAGAAGCTTGATAAGCTGCCGGTCGGGAGAGAATGCCATGCCTTCAGTGATGTCCAACCTGTCCGACGACCTGCGCAGCCAGGCGCTCGCCTACCACCGCGGCAGCAAGCCCGGAAAGCTCGAGATTGCGGCCACCAAGCCGCTCGGCAGTCAGCACGACCTGGCGCTCGCTTACTCGCCGGGCGTGGCCGCCGCCTGCGAGGCGATTGCGGCGGAGCCGTCGGAAGCCGCCGAGCTCACCGCGCGCCAGAACCTCGTCGGCGTGGTCTCCAACGGCACGGCCGTGCTCGGCCTTGGCAATATCGGCCCCTTGGCCGCCAAGCCGGTCATGGAAGGCAAGGCGGTTCTGTTCAAGAAATTTGCCGGCATCGATGTCTTCGACATCGAGATTGACGCGACGACGATCGACCGGATCGTGGACGTGGTCTCGGCGCTCGAGCCGACCTTCGGCGGGATCAATCTGGAGGACATCAAGGCGCCGGAATGCTTCGACGTCGAGGCGCGGCTGAAAGAGAAAATGAAGATCCCGGTCTTCCACGACGACCAGCATGGCACCGCCATCATCGTCGCCGCGGCGGTGCACAACGCCCTGCATCTGACCGGCAAGAAGATCGAGAAGGTCAAGATCGTGACCTCGGGCGCCGGCGCGGCCGCGCTCGCCTGCCTCAATCTCCTCGTCACGCTCGGGGCCAAACGGGAGAATATCTTCGTCTCCGACCTCGAGGGCGTCGTCTACAAGGGCCGTGACAAGCTCATGGACCGCTGGAAGGACGTCTACGCCCAGGACACCAAGGCGCGCACCCTCGGCGACATCATCGCCAATGCCGATGTCTTCCTCGGCGTCTCGGCAGGCGGCGTTTTGACCGCCGACATGGTCAAGCGGATGGCCAGGAAGCCGCTGATCATGGCGCTCGCCAATCCGAACCCTGAAATCATGCCCGAGGAGGCCGTAGCAGCCCGTCCTGATGCCCTTATCTGCACCGGGCGTTCCGACTATCCGAACCAGGTCAACAACGTTCTGTGCTTTCCCTACATCTTCAGAGGGGCACTTGATGTCGGCGCCACCACCATCAACGAGGAGATGAAGCGGGCGGCGGTCGAGGCGATCGCCGCGCTCGCCCGCGAGGCGCCCTCCGATGTCGCCGCGCGCGCCTCTGGCGGCGAGGCACGGACCTTCGGCCCCGGCTCGCTGATCCCGAACCCGTTCGACCCACGCCTCATCCTGCGGATCGCGCCCGCGGTCGCCAAGGCTGCGATCAAGTCGGGCGTTGCCACGCGGCCGATCGTGGATTTCGAGACCTACCAGAGCCGGCTCGACCGCTTCGTGTTCCGCTCCGGCTTCATCATGAAGCCGCTTTTCACCAAGGCGAAAGCCGATCCGCGCCGCGTGATCTACGCCGAGGGCGAGGACGAGCGCGTGCTGCGCGCCGTGCAGGTGATCGTGGAGGAGGGGCTCGCCAGGCCCGCTTTGATCGGTCGTCCGGCCGTGATCGAGGCGCGGCTCGAGCGCTATGGCCTCTCCGTCCGGCCCGGAAAGGACTTCGTCCTGATCAATCCGGAGGACGATCCGCGTTACCGGGAATTCGTTAACGCCTATGTCGAGGCCGCCGGCCGGCACGGCATCACACCGCACACTGCGCGCACCATCGTGCGCACCAACACAACGGTGATCGCTGCGCTCTCGCTCCGGCTCGGTCTCGCCGACGCCATGATCTGCGGCCTCGAGGGCCGCTACATGGCCCATTTGCACAGCATCCGCGATGTGATCGGGCTCGCCAAAGGCGTGCGCGAGTTCGCCGCGCTCTCGCTCGTGATCACCGCCAAGGGGGCCTATTTCCTCGCCGACACCGAGGTGACGGCCAACCCGAATGCCGACGAGATCGCCGAGATGGCGGTGCAGGCGGCCGCGCATGTGCGCCGCTTCGGGATCACGCCCAAGATCGCGCTCCTCTCGCACTCCAATTTCGGCTCCTATGACAGCGAATCCGCCCGCAAAATGCGGCTTGCCGCCGAGCGTCTGGCGCTCTCGCATCCCGAGCTGGAGGTCGACGGCGAGATGCACGGCGACGCCGCGCTCTCCGTGACCGAGCGCACGAAGGTGTTTCCGCATTCGCGGCTCAAGGGCGAGGCCAATGTGCTGATCATGCCGAACCTCGACGCCGCCAACATCGCCTATCAGATGACGAAAGTGCTCGCCGACGCGCTCGCGGTGGGACCGATTCTCGTCGGCGCGGCGCGTCCGGCGCACATTCTGACGCCGTCGGTGACCGCGCGCGGCGTCATCAACATGACCGCGATCGCCGTCGCTGAAGCGCAAGCGTGTTCGTAAAGCCCAGAGCGACGGGCATTTCTGGAATGTGACACGACGAAGGCGCGTCGAGCGCGCGTGCGCTTAAGCAAAACTTCAAGAATCTTCTTGATACCTAGTGTCGTTGTGTTTATTTGCGATTGCCGCTTCGATCAGTCTGCGTGTTGTGGATTGGTTTTGCGGCATTCGCGTTCCGTGAGCCGGCTCGCCGGTTTCTGGGGCTTTGATCTCAGGTTGGGGAGGACGGCATGAGCCAGAACGCCCTCTTTCAATCGGTCAAGGGCTTGGGGACTCCAAGTACCGCCCGAAAGAAGGACACGGTTGCTACGCTTGGTGTTGCTGAAGAGCGTAATGACCATTTCGTGGTGAGGAACGGGGTGCGGTGCGCGGGAGCGCATCTCATCATCGATCTTTATGACGCCAAGAAGCTCGACGACATCGGGCATATCGAGGCGGCCTTGCGTCAATGCGTGGAGGCGTCGGGGGCCACCCTGCTGCACATCCATCTGCATCACTTCGAGCCGAATGGCGGCGTGTCGGGCGTGGCGGTGCTGGCGGAAAGCCACATCTCCATCCACTCGTGGCCGGAAAACGGCTATGCGGCGCTTGACGTCTTCATGTGCGGGGATGCCAAGCCGGAAGCGTGTGTTCCGGTGCTGCGCAAGGCGTTCAAGCCGAAGAAGATCGCCGTCAGCGAATTGCTGCGCGGCCAGGGCGTCGCTTAAGCGTCAGCCGAATAGCGTGGGGGGGGGGGCGGCCCAGGGGGGCGGGCCGCCCGAGAGCGGTTTTTTTGGTTTAAAGCCAACCCC
>CAYJNT010000260.1:3997-4896 GCA_964370945.1 uncultured Hyphomicrobiales bacterium
CCAGCTATTTGCGGCGCGGCCTGGGCGTCGCTTACGGGTCAGCCTAATCGCGGGGGGCGGCCGCAACCCAAAGGTTCCGGCCGCCCTTCGTCTTTTTGCGTGGATAATCCGCCTCCCGGACATGGATGCGTCCGGCAAGGCGGGTAAGACGTCTCAACTGACAAGCTGAAGAGGGGCTGCCATGGCCGCAGAACGCTGGATCCCGGAAACGCTGTTCGACGATCTTGGCTTCCGCATGACCTTCAAGGTCGAACGGGTGCTCTACGAGCAGCAGACCAGCCACCACCATCTGATCCTGTTCGAGCAGCAGCATTTCGGCAAGGTGCTGATGCTGGACGGCGCCACCCAGGTCACCACGCAGGACGAGTTCGTCTACCACGAGATGATGACGCATGTGCCGATCCTGGCGCATGGCAACGCCAGGGAAGTGTTGATCGTGGGCGGCGGCGATTGCGGCATCGCGGAGGAAGTGCTCAAGCACAAGTCGGTCAAGCGCCTGACGCAGGTCGAGATCGACGCCTCGGTGGTCGAATTTTCCAAGGAGCATTTCCCGGAATTCACCGGCCCGGTGCTCAAGGACAAGCGCTTCGATCTCGTGATCGACGACGGCATCAAATACGTGAAGGAAACCGACCGGCGCTTCGACGTCGTGATCGTGGATTCCACCGACCCGCAGGGCCCCGGCATCGTGCTGTTCTCGCCGGAATTCTATGCGGGCGTGAAGCGCTGCATGAAGCCGGGCGGCGTGATGGTGACGCAGAACGGCGTGCCGTTCTATCAGCCCGAAGAATTGACCAACAGCGTCAGCAAATTCCGCACGCTCTGGAAGGACGGCTATTGCTATGTCGCGGCGATCCCGACCTATGTCGGCGGGCATCTCGCGATGGGCTGGGCGACCG
>CAYJNT010000261.1:0-1733 GCA_964370945.1 uncultured Hyphomicrobiales bacterium
TCGTTTTGAACGCATTCGGAACACCCGCGCAGGCGCAGACGCGCGCGGATTCGGTTGGCACCGTGTCGAGCGTGAAGGCGCCCGCGACCGTCACGCGCGGCGGCAACACCCGGGCCGTCAAAACCGGCGACGATATCTTCCAGAACGACGAGCTCACCACCGGGATCGGCGGCGCGCTCGGCGTGACGTTCGACGACGAGACCACCTTCACGCTGCAGGCCAGTACCAGCATCACCGTCAACGAATTCGTCTATTCGAAAAGCGGCGGCGGCAACAAGGCGTTGGTCGGGGTGGTGCGCGGCACCACCGCGTTTTTCGCGAGCCAGGTCGCCAAGACCGGCGACATGAAGATCAACACGCCGACCGCGACACTCGGCATCCGCGGCACCTCGGGCGTCATTGTGGTGCCGGACGGCGCGCGGCCGGGCGGGCAGGTGGAGGTGAAGCTCTATCAGGACGCCGGCGGCAGCACCGGGCGCATCGAGGTGTTCGATCGCGCCGGCGGGCGGCTTGGCGAATTGACGCGAGCCGCGACCGGCTTCGCCATCGCGCGCGAGGCGGGGCGCTTCGCCGCGATCGCGCTCACGATCTCCGCGCAGCAGATTGCATTGGACCGCGGCCTGGTGCAGCGCGTGTTCTCGCTGCAGCGCGGCGTCGGCGCGCGATTGCTCAATCAGCGCCTCATGCGCATTCCGGAATTGCAGCGCCGGCTCAACCTGCAGAACTTCCAGCGGCTGCCGAACATCCAGCAATTGCCGCAGCAGCAATTGCAGCGGCAATTGCAGCAGCGGCCGTCGATCCGTCCGCAGATTCCGTCAGGCCCTGGCGGACCGGGCGGCATCCAGATGCCGCGGCTGCCGAGCATCCCGAATATCGGAAGGTAAATCGCGAGCGGCAAAGAATGTAGGGTGGGCAAAGCCAACGGGTCCGCGCGAACGCGCGGCCCGATGATAAACTCCGCGTGCCCACCATGCCTTCGAGCACCGTAACGCGTGGGCACGGCGCGGAGCCTGTGCCCGGTCGGCGCGAGCGCCGAACCGGGTGCGCCCTTGCCCACCTTACGAGGTCGGCTCCCGCAGAAAAAACTTCGCTACGCGTTACATCGCCGGCCGCGGCCCGAACCGCATCGCCGCGAAAAAGCCGCCGGCGATGAACAGCACCAGCAACAGGAATTGCGCGGTCAGGAACGGCCCCTCGGTCTGCGTCGGCGCCAGCGCCTTGAATGCGGGGATTTTCAGGAACGCCTGTACCAATCCGACGAAGCAGTTGAGGTAAAGCGCGAACAAAGCGGTGCCGACATAGACTTTGCCCCACACGCCGGTCAGGTGAAAACGGTAGAGCGCGGCAAGCGCGACCGCGAGCACGATCAGCGACATGATCCCGAACGTGTGCGACGGCAGCAGCTGCGTGAACGGAAAGCCGAAGCCGGTGACGCTGGTCAGCACGGTCGAGACCAGGAAGATCGTGTTCCAGATGTCGAGCCCTTGTCCCATCAGCAGGCGATAGAACAGGATCAGGCCGCTCGCGATGCCGATCAATGCGATGACGGTGTGGACGACGGTAAAGGTATAAATCGACATGCCGAAAATCATGGGCCGTCCCCAATTGCAATGAATGGAATGCTACGCCGCCGCAATGGCGCCAAGCAACGAATAATGCGGAAGTCCGGCAATGGTTGCACTGGAGCATTTTCCGGAAAAGTGGGCACCGGTTTTCCGCAGAAAATGCGACCA
>CAYJNT010000261.1:1833-4868 GCA_964370945.1 uncultured Hyphomicrobiales bacterium
GGAGCATTTTCCGGAAAAGTGGGCACCGGTTTTCCGCAGAAAATGCGACCAAACAAGGTATGCCGGTTATTTCAGCCATTGATAGCCGAAGGTGTGGCACTGGCCAACGCCGCATTGCAGGACCGCCGACACGAGATTGATCGCGCCGAGCGCGATTACAGTGAGGCTGAGCAGGCTCGCGGCGCGGCCGATCAGCGGAAAGGTTTTCACATCATTGTCACGCAGATGCTGGTCGCCGCCGAGCACCGCGAGCTTCGCCGCGAATGCGATCAGAAGACAGAGCGCGATGATGATCGACCAGACCGGCATGTGGATGCCGAACACTGCGCTGCCGATGTATTCGTGGCCGGGCCGCGGAGTGATGTCGAGCAGGCTCTGGCGCGCCGACACGATCAGCAGGAAGATCGTGAAGAGCAGGGAAAAGCCGGTGTTCTGATACGAAAACCCGCTGCGGAAATTCTGCATGATGCCGAAGCAGACGCCGAACAGCGCCACGCGCTGCAGCAGGCACAGCGGGCAGGGCAATTCGCCCTTGGCATATTGCAGGGTCATCGCGGCGGTGAGGATGCCGGCGATCACCGCCATCATCGCCAGCAGAAAGAGATAGTTGAGCAGCGCGAGCAGTCTTTGCGTTTGCGCGGAGGCCGGCATGATCATGCCTCCGCCGCGGGTGGTTGCTGAAATTCCGTTTTGATCCACGGCATCCGGAAGCCGTAATCCGGGCTATAGATCTCGAACAGGAACAGCCAGACCGACAGCACGAGACACGCCGTGAGCGCCACGATGGCGCAGGTCCGCCGCCCGATCCAGCCGAGCACGAGGGCCGCAAACATTGTCGCGAACACCGCGGCCATCATGGCGGAGCGCCTCCGGGATCCGGCCGCCAGTCTCCTTGCTAACAGGCCATTGTGCAACTACGGAATGACTGTCGACAGCGGTGAGCGCGGAAAAACACAATGCAATCGGATGTCGTGATCATCGGCGGCGGCGCGATCGGCGCGGCGATCGCGTATTTTCTGCGCACGCACCCGCGCTCTTGTTCGGTCACCGTGATCGAGCGCGATCCGACTTACCAATGGGCCTCGACGCCGCGCGCCTCGGGCGGGGTGCGCCGCCTGTTCGCGCTGCCGGAAAACATCGAATTGTCGAATTACAGCATTCCGTTTTTCGAGCGGTTCGAGACCGACATGGCGGTCGGCGGCGAGCCGGCGGCGATCAATTTCAGGAAGGGCGGCTATCTGTTCATCGTGCCGCCCGGCGCGGTCGATGACCTGCGGCGGAATTTCGAGACGCAGACGGCTCATGGCGTGCGCGTTAACTGGCTCGACCGCAAGGGCTTGAAAGACACGTTCCCCTCGATGATCGTCGACGATCTCGGCGCCGGTGTGCATTCGCCCGATGACGGCTGGCTCGATCCGCATTCCGTGCTGCAGGGCTTCCGCAGGAAAGCGCAGGCGCTCGGCGCGCAGTTCGTCGCCGGCATCGAAACCTCGGGCCGCGCCGTGCGCGCGGTGACGCTCAAATCCGGCCGTGCGATCAAGGCCGGCGCGATCATCAACGCCGCCGGCGCCTGGGCGGCCGAGATCTGCGCCATGGCCGGATGGCCGGTGCCGATCGAGCCGATGCGGCGCTACGAGCATTATTTTGAATGCGAGGAGGCGATCGAGCCGCTGCCCTATATCAAGGACGTCAACCGGCTCGCGTTCCGGCCGGAGGGGAAGGGCTATTCCGGCGGCGTGCCGACGCTCGACGAGCCGCGCGGATTCAATTTCGAGATCGATCACGGCTATTTCGAGCAGGTGGTCTGGCCGGCGCTCGCGGCGCGCTTTCCACAATTCGAGCGCACCAAGGAGAAGAACACGATGCCCGGCCTCTACGACCAGAACGCCTTCGACGCCTCGCCGGTCATCGGTCCGTGGTCGGGCCGCCTCGACAATTTCTATCTGGTCGCGGGTTTTTCCGGGCATGGCCTGATGCACGCGCCGGGCTGCGGCCGCGCGCTGGCCGAGCTCATTCTGGATGGCGCGTACCGGACGATCGATCTGACGCGGCTCGGCTGGGCGCGCGTGCCCGAGGGCCGGCCGTATGCGGAGCGGGGGATTATCTAGAGGATCACGAGCGCCGTATGCTCGACCTCAGGCGGTGCGGCGAAGCAATGGCCGACGAGCTTGCGCCATTCCTGGAAATCGGGCGAGCCGCGGAAATCGACATTGTGGTTTTCCACCGTCTCCCATTCGACGAACAGGCGATAGCGCTGCGGCTTTTCGATCGAGCGCTGCAATTCCATGCCGTGACAGCCCTTGGCGCGCTTGAAGATCGGGGCGGCGGCTTTCACGCCGGCCTCGAATTCGCTTTCCATGCCGGGCTTGATGTCGATCTGCGCGATTTCGAGGATCATGTGGATGCCGCTCCGTGTGGGACGGCGCGAAATCTCGCGTAATTCTATGGGCGTGACAAGACGGCGCAACACATAGCTGTCATCGCCCTCATGCTGTCATCGCCCGCGAAGGCGAGAGCTTTGCATAAGTGAACAACGTTCACGATTTGATTCGGTATTGTTCATCGTCGGATTCCCGTTCGTTTCGCGAAAATTCGACTTGTGCAAAGCCCTCGCGAAGGCGGGCGATCCAGCTGTTGCGTGTGCAGGAAAGCAAGACTGGATGCCCCGCCACCCAAGTCGGCTTTAGCCGACTTGGGCCTATTAAGTTTCCGATCTCGGGTAAACCCGAGATCGGGTGCGGGGCATGACAGTTGGAGAGAGCGCAGTGGAAAGGCTTACGTCTTGTTCGCGCAGGCGTCGGCCGTCGGCCTTGCGCTGCGAACCGCCGCCGTGACCTCACCGGGCGCCAGGAAGCCGAAATCGGACACGATGAAGCGGCCTTCCTGCGCGCGCATCTTCAGCGTTTCGAGAACGCGCTCGCGCGTCGCGCGGGTCCGGTCCATCGCGTGTTCGAGCGCCTGACGCCGCGGGCCCTGCAATGTCGCCATCACTTTATTGAACTCGCCGTCCTGCTCCGGCGCGGCGGCGATGGCAC
>CAYJNT010000262.1:0-4853 GCA_964370945.1 uncultured Hyphomicrobiales bacterium
CCACACTGGCGGATAAGCGAATCAATCAACTTTAACCCCAAGGACCGGGTCGCCAAAGAGTCCAGACCGTGAACATGAAGCGCGGCAACGCCCGGCCGCGCGTTGCTTGCTCAAGACGTGCGGGCGCGGCGGACGAGTTGATCGATGCTGATCTCGCTCAGCGCCACGCCGAAGGCGCGCTCGGCCTGCGCGATCGCCGGCAGCACCACGCTGCCGATCAGGTCGTTTGTGGGCAGATGATTGTTATTCTCATCGTCCACCGTGCCGGCGGCGCGCAGGATCTCGACCGCGGTGATCTGCCCCGGCTCGCGTCCGAGTTCATAGCCGCCGTGTGGGCCGCGCACGCCGCGCAGAATGCCTTCATGCACCAAGGCCTGCAGGACCGGCTCGAGGTGCCGTGGTGGCAATTCGTGGCGGCCGGCGAGAGCCTTGGCGGAGACGGGCTTATCGTTTGAATGGAGGGCGACGTCGATCACAGCGGCGACGGCAAGGATCCCCTTCCGGGACAGCAGCATGTCGGCGCGTCACCTCGTTATGTTTATGAGTCATAACGGTAGTATATCACATGCGCGCTGGTCTACCCGTCAGTACTAAAATCCATCGGATTTATGGCCGGTCGATCCAAATCCACCGCTTCCGCGGACGGTTTCGGCCAATTTTTGCACTTTTCGGAGTTGTGCATAGGCGACAGGCACGATCACCAATTGTGCAATCCGCATTCCGCGGGTGATCGAAAACGATTCGCGGCCGTGATTGATCAGGATCACTGCGACCTCGCCGCGATAATCCGCATCGATCGTGCCGGGCGTGTTGAGCACGGTGATGCCGTGGCGGGCGGCGAGGCCCGAACGCGGACGCACTTGGGCTTCGAAGCCAGCCGGCAACGCGATCGCTATTCCCGCAGGAATTGACGTGAATTGATCCGGCGCGATTGTCACCGGCTGGTCGGCCGGAATCGCTGCGAGAAGATCGAGCCCGGATGCGCCCGCGCTCTGGTACGCGGGAAGCGGCAGACCGGCTCCATGCGGAAGTTGCACGATCTCGACGTCAACGGGTGACGTCACCTTTGGGCTCCGGCGAGGGCTGTCGCGATCCGGGCAACCAGCGCCTGCGCGACCTGGGTCTTGGATTGCGGCGGCCAGGATTCGACGCCCTTGCCGGTGACGAGGTGGACCGTATTGCGGTCGCCGCCCATGATTCCGGTCTGCGGCGAAACATCGTTGGCGATGATCCAGTCGCAGCCCTTGCGACGCAGCTTCTCTCTGGCGTGCTCGATCACGTTCTCGGTCTCGGCGGCAAAGCCGATCACGAGGCCGGGCCGCTCGGCATTGCGCCGCGCGATGGTGGCGAGGATGTCCGGGTTTTCTGTCAGCGCGAATTGCGGGACGCCGGACTTGTCTTTTTTGGTTTTCTGCTCGGCCGGCCTGGCAACGGCCCAGTCGGCGACCGCGGCCGCGAAGATCGCGACATCGGCGGGCAGCGACGTCTCCACCGCCTGCAGCATCTCGCGCGCGGTCTCCACCTTGATCATCCGCGCGCCGGCGGGATCGGGCAGGTGAACCGGGCCGGAAATCAGCGTTACGTTGGCGCCGGCCGAAAGTGCCGCCGCGGCGATGGCGTGACCCTGCTTGCCGGACGAGCGGTTGGCGATGTAGCGCACCGGATCGATCGGTTCATGCGTCGGGCCGGAGGTGACCAGTACGTGCTTGCCGGTGAGCGGGCGCGACAGCGTAGGCTTTGCGAACAGGCCTTCGATCGCGGCCACGATCTCGAGCGGTTCAGCCATGCGGCCGAGACCCGCTTCGCCGCCTTCGGCCATTTGGCCTTCGTTCGGCCCGACGAAACGGATGCCATCGGTGTGAAGCAGCGCCATGTTACGTCGCGTCGCCTTGTTGTCCCACATGCGCGGGTTCATCGCCGGGGCGAGCAGGATCGGCTTGTCGGTCGCAAGAAGAACGGTGGAGGCAAGATCGTCCGCATGTCCGCCGGCGATTTTCGCCAGCAGATCGGCGGTCGCCGGCGCCACCACCACCATGTCGGTGTCGCGCGCAAGCCGGATATGGCCGACATCGAATTCGCTGCGCGGATCGAAGAGATCGGTGAAGACCTGCTGGCCGGCGATCGCGCTGACCGAGAGCGGCGTGACGAATTCATGTCCGGCCCTTGTAAGGATCACGCGCACGGCCGCGGCGCGCTCGCGCAGGCGCCGGATCAGGTCGAGCCCCTTGTAGGCGGCGATTCCGCCGCCGATCACCAGAAGAATGCGTTTGTCTTTCAGCATGGCTCCGCCCGCTGAGGAGAGATGTAAGCCTTGGTCTGCCGTACCGGAATAGTCTATCCGGCATGCCGCCTATGGTTAATGGGCCTACCGCAGCAGATAGACGATATAGGCCAGAAGCCCCGCGATCGTCCAAAGCGCGATGGCGGTCCAGCGGCTCCTTCGCGCTTCGGCCCGGCCGATCGAAGAAATGGTCTCGGGTGAAAGCACCAGACCGTCGCGCGTGATGACATCGAGTTGCTCGACCAAGGCCGCGCCGCGGGTCAACAGTCCCGGAACGACGCCGATGAATTTGCCGACCTCGGCCGCGCCGCCGGCGGCGTCCTCGATCCGGCCCACGGGTCCGAGATTGCGCTCGATCCATTCGCGCACCACCGGCTCCGCGGTCGACCACATGTCGAGCTGTGGGTCGAGCGTGCGTGCGACGCCTTCGACCACGACCATGGTCTTCTGCAGCAGAAGCAATTCCGGGCGCGTGCGCATGTCGAACAGTCCGGTCACCTCGAACAGCAGCATGAGCAGCTTCGCCATCGAGATCTCGGCGGCGGTGCGGTTGTGGATCGGCTCGCCGATGGCGCGGATCGCCTGCGCGAAGCTTTCAACCGAGTGATGCGTGGGAACGTAGCCGGCCTCGAAATGCACCTCGGCCGTGCGGTGATAATTGCGCGTAATGAAACCGTAGAGGATTTCGGCGAGGAAGCGCCGCTCCTTCGGCCCGAGCCGTCCCATGATGCCGAAATCGACCGCGACGACATGGCCGGAATCATCGACGAACAGATTTCCGGGATGCATGTCGGCATGGAAAAACCCGTCGCGCAAAGCATGGCGCAGGAAAGTCTGGATCACGGCGCGGCCAAGCTGCGGCAAGTCGAAGCCTTTGGCGCGCAGCGCATCGTGATCGGAGAGATGCGTGCCCTCGATCCATTCGAGCGTTAGCACATCCTTGGCCGTGCGCAGCCAGTCGACGGCAGGGACGCGGAAATCCGGATCGTCCTTGGTGTTCTCTGCCATCTCGGACAAGGCGGCGGCTTCGAGCCGCAGATCCATTTCGAGCGCGACCGAGCGGCGCAGCGTCGCCGCGGTCTCGATCATGCGCAGCCGCTGCGCTTCGGGTGAGAAGTTCTCCGCCGTGCGCGCGGCAAATGTGAAGGCATCCTGATCGACCTTGAAGCGGCGCTCGATCCCGGGCCGGAGCACCTTGACCGCGACGGCCTTGCGCCCCTCCGGTGTCTCGATTTCGGCGCGATGAACTTGCGCGATCGAGGCGGCGGCGACCGGCGCGCCGAAGCTTGCAAACATCTGATGAAGCGGAACGCCAAAGGCTTTTTCGATCGCCGCTTCCGCTTCCTTTTGCGGAAACGGCGGCATCTTGTCCTGCAGCGTTTCGAGTTCGCGCGCGATCGGCACGCCCACGATATCCGGGCGTGTCGCCAGGAATTGGCCGAGCTTCACATAAGTCGGGCCGAGCTTTGTCAGCGCCGCCGACAGGCGGCCGGCATTGCTGTCGCTTCCCGGCCGCTCGATCATGTGCGCGAGATAAAGCCCCGCGCGGGCCGGCGCCGGCACGTCGGCCGGATCGACCATGCTGAACACGCCCTCGCGCGCGAACACGAAGCCGGCGCGGGCAAGACGGATGAGATGGGCGAGGGAGGAAATCACGGCGCGGCGCGGACCATTACAGGCGCCAGCCGGAATGCAGCGCGACAATGCCGCCGGACATGGTCTGGTGACTGACGCGCGCGAACCCGGCCACGCGGATCATGGCGGCGAACGGCTCGGGTCGCGGGAATTTGCGGATCGATTCCACGAGATAACGATAGGCTTCCGCGTCGCCGGTCACCGCGCGCCCGATCGCGGGGATGACGTTGAAGGAATAAAGCTCGTAGAGCTGCTCGAGGCCGGGCACGTCGACGCAGGAGAATTCCAGACAGAGAAAATGCCCGCCCGGTTTGAGCACGCGATACGCTTCGTGCAACGCCGTGTCGATGCGCGGCACGTTGCGGATGCCGAAGGCGATCGTATAGGCGTCGAAGGATTTGTCCGGCAAGCTCAGCGCCTCGGCATTGCCTTCGACAAAAGTGATGGCGTGATCGAGGCCGCGTTTTTGCGCGCGCTCGCGGCCAACAGCCAGCATGTCGGCATTGATGTCGAGCACGGTTGCGTGCGTGCCGCCGCCGCCCGCGTCCACGACCCGCATCGCGATATCGCCGGTGCCGCCCGCGACATCGAGGAGATGGAAGGGGCGATTGCTCTTCGGCGGATTGACGGCGGTGACCAGGATGTCCTTCCAGGCGCGATGCAGCCCGCCCGACATCAGGTCGTTCATCAGGTCGTAGCGTCGCGCGACCTTGTGAAAGACGTCGTCGACCAGCCCCTGCTTGTCGGCGAGGGGCACCTTCTGGAAGCCGAAATGGGTGTCCGGACCGGTCGCGCGGTCAGGCTTTTCGCCGTGCGGCATGAAATATTCCTTTTCGCAGAGCACCATAGCGCGACCGGCGCCGGAGCGCCACAAAGCTCCGGGCCGCAAAGCCCTGCAAAACCGGATGGATGACGGTTTGGTTTATTTTGCGGTTAG
>CAYJNT010000263.1:0-4853 GCA_964370945.1 uncultured Hyphomicrobiales bacterium
TGAGAGTCGATCTTCGCCTTTACGCCCTGATCGATCCGCAGCGCGCCAATGGCCGCGACCTGGCGGAGCTTGCGCGGCTCGTGGTGGAGGGCGGCACGACGCTGGTGCAATTGCGCGACAAGACCGGCAGCACGCGGCAGCTGATCGAGGAAGCGCGCGCGATCCGAGCCGCGTTGACGGGCACCGGCGTGCCGTTTCTGGTCAATGACCGCGTCGACGTGGCGCTCGCGGCCAAGGCCAACGGCGTTCACGTCGGCTGGGACGATGTCGCGCCGGCCGATGCGCGGCTTCTGCTCGGAGGCCGTGCGATCATCGGCATGTCGATCAAGACCCTGCAGCAGGCGCAAGACGCGCCGCTCGAGCATCTCGATTATGTCTGCATCGGCGGCGTCTACGAGACGATGTCGAAGGACAATCCCGATCCGCCGATCGGCGCCGACGGCCTGCGCACCATCGCGGCCGTGATCCGCAAGCGCGCCCCGCAGATGCCGGTTGGCGCCATCGCCGGCATCGATGAGAGCAACGCCGCGAACACGATCGCCGCCGGCGCGGACGGCGTCGCCGTGATTTCCGCGTTGTCGGTGGCGCCCGATCCAAAGGCTGCGGCGCAATCGCTGCGCAAGGTCATCGACGCCGCGCGCACCAAACGAGGTGCGGCATGACGACGCCGATCGCAGTCACCATCGCAGGCTCCGATTCCGGCGGCGGCGCCGGCATCCAGGCGGATCTGAAAACCTTCTCCGCGCTCGGCGTCTACGGGGCGTCGGTGATCGCGGCACTGACCGCGCAGAATACCAAAGGCGTCATGGCCATCCATGACGTGCCGGCGAATTTCGTGACGGCGCAGATCGATGCGGTGTTTTCCGATCTCGATGTCGGCGCGGTGAAGATCGGCATGCTGTCGCAGCCGGCGGTCATCGAAGCGGTCGCGTCGGGCCTCGCGCGTTACAAGCAAAGCAAGATCGTGCTCGATCCGGTGATGATCGCCACCTCCGGCGACCGGCTGCTCGCGCCGCAGGCGATCGCGGTGCTGCGCGATGTCCTGATCAGGCAAGCGCTCATCATCACGCCGAATTTGCCGGAAGCGGCCGCGCTTCTCGACACGGTGATTGCCGAAAACGAAGCCGAGATGGCCGAGCAGGGCGAGAAATTGCTCGCGCTCGGTGCGCGCGCGGTTCTGATCAAGGGTGGGCATGGGAGCGGGGCGGAGAGCGTCGATATCCTGGTCGAGCCAAATGCAACCGCGCGGCTCGCGGCGCAACGCATCGACACGCCAAACACGCACGGCACCGGCTGCACCTTGTCGTCGGCGATCGCGGCCGGCCTCGCCAAGGGACTCGATCTCGGCGCCGCCGTGCGGCAGGCCAAGGCCTATGTCACCGCCGCGATCGCGGCGTCGAACCAACTCGCCATCGGGCACGGACACGGCCCGGTGCATCATTTTCATCATTGGTGGAACGAGGATCGAACATGAGCCGCTTGTCACGCCGTTCGCTCATTGGCGGCGCAACCCTGGGCGCCGCGAGCGCGATCGTCGCGCCGCGCATCGCGCGCGCCGCGGCCACGCGCTGGCGCATGGTGACGTCCTGGCCGAAGCGCCTGCCGGGGCCCGGCATGTCGGCCGAGCGCGTTGCCGAGCGCATCCGCGCGCTGTCTGGCGGGCGGCTCGATATCACCGTGTCCGCCGCGGGCGAGGTCGTGCCGGCTTTCGAGGTGCTCGACGCGGTGGGCTCCGGCGTCGCCGAGATGGGTCACACGGCGGCCTTCTACTGGCAGGGCAAGGACCCGGCTGCCGCCTTCTTCACCACCGTGCCGTTCGGGCTCACGCCCGGCGAGCATGTCGCCTGGGTCGATGCCGGTGGCGGGCAGGCGCTCTGGGACGAGATCTACGCGCCGTTCGGGGTCAAGCCCTTCATGGCCGGCAATACCGGCGTCTGCATGGGCGGCTGGTTCCGGCGCGAGCTTGCCGGCCTCTCCGACCTGCGGGGCCTGAAAATCCGCGCGCTCGGCCTTGGCGGCGAGGTGCTGCGCCGGCTTGGCGCGACCCCGCAAACGACGCCCCCGGCCGAAATCCTCGCCAGCCTCCAATCCGGCGTGCTCGACGCCGCCGAATTCGTCGGCCCGGGCTCCGACATCGCGCTCGGGCTCTATCGTCTGGCGCCGTTCTATTACGGCCCCGGCTTCAACAAGCCGAACGGCACGGGCGAATGCATCGTGTCGCTGAAAGCCTGGAACGGCCTCGACGCCGAACTCAAAGCCGTGGTCGCGCATGCCTGCGCCGCCGAAGCCTCGTTCGCCCTTGCGGAAATGGAGCGGCTCAACACCGAGGCACTGGCCGCACTCACCACGCAACACAATGTCAAGCTGCGCAGCTTTCCGAAGGATATTGTCGCCGCCGCCCACAAGGAGGCCAAGGATGTGCTGGCCGAGCTCGCGACGCGCAGCGGGCGCGCTCGTAAGGTGCACGATTCTTATGCAGCCTTCCGCGAGCGCGCAGGCGCGTGGTCACGCATTTCGCTGCAGGCGATCTTCGAGGCGCGGGACTCGTGATACCGCATTTCTAATTCCACAAATTTTGCGCGGACAAATCGCATCGCGCGCAAAACTATTTAAACGCGCATTTACACGCCGCGTCGAAAATCACGGTGCATCGAATCGTTTTTGTCTGAGGGGGCAAACGATTTCGATGCCGGCGCGAGATCCCCGCGTTGTTTGTTTTAAGTCTCTTGAGTAAGGGCCACCTGACGCAACGCACACGTTGGAAGGCTCACGGCGCGGACATCCGACCCGAAGGATGTCCGCGCCGCTTTATTTTTGGCCCGGCAGGCCGTGTCCCTTTTTCAGTTGTCGCGCAATCTTGCGGCGAACCGACTTCCACTGCGCCGGATTGCGCTCCGTGCGCTTACGTTTCGTTAACCATAGAAGTCCCACACTCGCCGCGATTTGCGGGAGATGACGCGATGATTTTGCGGGTGGGTGGCATTGGTGGGTGCAAGGTCGTGTCCTTGGCAGCACTTCTGATTTTGGCGCCGGTGACGGCGTCCGCCGGCGACGGGACATTCGGCGTTCCCCCCTCCGGCATTCTGCCTCCCCCGCCGCCCGCGCCGGTCAGGATGGCGCCGGCCAACACAACACCAAACAGGACCGCCGCGCTGATTCCGCCGGAGCGCGCCGCGCCCGAAAAGGTGATCGCACCACGCCGCGTGCAGCAGACCTATTCGCCCGCGCCGGCCGAAGGGGCGGGGCGTTCGCGCGCCGCGCCGCCGTCGGAAGCGCCGGTCCATTCCCCGGTGATCGCGCCGCCGAAGCACAAGCGGTTCAAGGCGCCGACCGCATCGGTCGACCCGGATTATGTTGAAAGCGTCGCGCAAGGCGAGCCGCGCTCGCTGAGCGCGCCGGCCCCGGTTGCCGCGCCGGTGGTGGCGCAGGGCGCCGCGCCGGAGCAGAAGCGCGGGCTGTTCAACATGCTGCGCAATCGCAACGCGGGCGTTCAAGCGGCACAAGCGCCAACCGCACCGAGGCAGATCGCACCGGCCTACGCTCCGCCGTCCACGTCGGCAGCGTCCGCCGCCTACGCCGAATACACCGCCGCGCCGGTGCAGACCGCCTCGATTGCGGCGCCCGCGCCGGTGCAGCCGCGCACCGGCTCGCGCTTCTCCTTCGGCGGAACGAAGTCCGGCGCGCGCGCCCGCGACGGCACGCCGTGCGCGCAGCTGCGCGGCATTTTCACCTCACCGCCGGAATGCCGGTGACTTGGTTTGCGGTTTGCGATTCGAGATTCCGGGTCCGCGAGCACCAATCGCGGGTTCACCCGAAGATTGGCAACTTAAAGTGACGCAAGTCGGGTAGACCCGACTTGCGTGTTCGCGTCCCGGAATGACTGCGTCATTTCTTGAACGGCACCACGGTCTGGCGCTGCTCGCCCAGTCCCTGGATGCCGAGCGCGATCTTGTCGCCGGCTTTGAGGAATTGCGGGGCCGGCTTCATGCCGAGGCCGACGCCCGGCGGCGTGCCGGTGGTGATGAGATCGCCCGGCTCCATGACGAAGAATTGCGAGCAATACCAGACGATATGCGCGGCGTCGAAGATCATGGTGCGCGTATTGCCGGTCTGCATGCGCTGGCCGTTGACGTCGAGCCACATGTCGAGCTTCTGCACATCCTTGATCTCGTCCCTGGTCACCATCCAGGGACCGATCGGGCCGAAGCTTTCGGAGCCTTTGCCCTTGCACCATTGCCCGCCGCGCTCGATCTGGAAGTGGCGCTCGGAGACGTCGTTGCAGACGCAATAGCCCGCGACGGCGCTCATCGCCTTTTCCTTTTCGAGATAGCGCGCGCGGCTGCCGATCACGATGCAGAGCTCGACTTCCCAGTCGAGCTTGAGCGAGCCCTTCGGAATCATCACGTTGTCGTTCGGGCCGCAGATGCAGGTCGGCGCCTTGTCGAAGATGATCGGCTCCTTCGGGATTTCCGCGCCGGTCTCCCTCGCGTGATCGCTATAGTTCAGCCCGATCGCGATGAAGTGGCGCGTATTGGCGACACACGGTCCGAGCCGCGGCTTGCCCGGCACCAGCTTGAGCCGGTTGATATTGGTCTTCTTGATCCTGGCGAGGCCCCGCGGCGACAGCGTCTCGGCGTCGATATCCTTCACGATCCGGGACAGGTCGCGGATCTTGCCTTCGGAATCGACAATGCCGGGCTTTTCGCGGCCGGCCGGGCCGTAGCGGACGAGCTTCATGACGGTTCTTCCCTTAGGTGACAGCAATTTTTGAGCAGGCCGCTTTGGCGTGCCGGGGCGGGACTATGCGGGGACGGCCAAGGGGAGGCAAGGCGGCCCGGCGCATGGCGCCATGA
>CAYJNT010000264.1:0-4848 GCA_964370945.1 uncultured Hyphomicrobiales bacterium
GCCTGCATCATGGCGGCGGCGACCGTGAATATCCCCGCCATTGTCCTCTCCGGCGGACCGATGCTCAATGGCTGGTGGAAGGGAAAGCGCTCCGGCTCCGGCATGGCGGTATGGGACGCACGCCAGGAACAGGCGGCCGGCCGCATCGACGAAGAAGAATTCATCGAAATCGTTGCGTCCAGCGCGCCCTCGATCGGCCATTGCAACACCATGGGCACGGCCTCGACCATGAACGCGCTCGCCGAAGCGCTCGGCATGTCGCTGCCCGGCTGCGCCGCTATTCCCGCACCGTATAAAGAGCGGCGGCAAATCGCGTATGAAACCGGTATCCGCGCGGTCGAAATCGTGCGCGAGGACCTGAAGCCCTCCGACATTCTCACCCGCAAGGCGTTCGAGAACACCATCGTCGCCAATTCCGCGATCGGCGGCTCGACCAATGCGCCGATCCACATCAACGCCATCGCGCGCCATATCGGCGTCAAGCTCACCGTCAATGACTGGGAGAAGGTCGGCTACGACGTGCCGTTGCTCGTGAACATGCAGCCGGCGGGCTTCTATCTTGGCGAGGAGTATTACCGCGCTGGCGGTCTGCCCGCGGTGATGAACGAATTGATGAAAGCCGACCGCATCCACAAGGATGCGCTCACCATCAACGGCAAGACGATGGGTGACAATGTCCGGCACGCCAAGGTGCAGGATTACGACGTCATCAAGGCCTACAAAAAGCCGATGAAGGCCAAAGCCGGCTTCAAGGTGCTGCACGGCAATCTGTTCGATTCCGCGATCATGAAGACGAGCGTGATCTCGGAGGATTTCCGCAACCGCTATCTCTCCAACCCCAAGAGCCCGAACGCGTTCGAGGGCCGCGCGGTCGTGTTCGAGGGGCCGGAGGATTATCACCACCGGATCGACGATCCTTCGCTCAAGATCGACGAGAACACGATGCTGTTCATTCGCGGCACCGGGCCGATCGGCTATCCGGGCGGCGCCGAAGTCGTGAACATGCAGCCGCCGGCGGCGCTGATCAAACGCGGCCTCACCGAGCTACCCTGCATCGGCGACGGCCGACAATCCGGCACGTCCGGGTCGCCATCGATCCTCAACGCCTCGCCGGAAGCGGCCGCGGGCGGCGGGCTCGCGCTGCTCAAGACCGGCGATACCGTCCGAATCGACCTCAACAAGGGCACGGCAAACATCCTTGTGTCCAAGGCCGAACTCGATAGACGGCGCGCGGCTTTGCAGCGGCGCGGCGGATTCGACATCCCGCCGAGCCAGACGCCATGGCAGGAAATCCAGCGCGGCATGGTCGATCAATTGTCCGACGGCATGGTGCTCAAGCCGGCGGTGAAATATCAGCGCGTGGCGCAGAATTCGGGCGTGCCGCGCGACAATCACTGACCCGCATCGTCATCCAGAGGTGCTGGCCGAAGGCCAGCCTCGAAGGATGACGGCTTGAAACGCTTACTCCTTGATCTGACGAACAGCAGACGACCCGTGCCATCCACCGCCGAAAAACGCCGCGAATTTCGCCGCCTGCATGGCAGCGGATGCTTCGTGCTTCCGAATCCCTGGGACGTCGGCAGCGCGCGCTATCTGCAGGGCCTCGGTTTCAAGGCGATTGCGTCAACGAGCGCCGGCTTTGCCTTTACGCAAGGGCTGCCGGACGGCGCGGTGTCGCGCGAGATGTTGCTGACGCATCTGCGCGAATTGTCGGCGGCTGCCGACATCCCGCTCAACGCCGATTTCGAAGGCGGCTTTGCGGATGATCCGGACGGCGTCGCCGAAAGCGTGCGGCTCTGCTGCGCAACCGGCGTGGCGGGCCTTTCGATCGAGGATTCGACCGGCAATCCGGATCATCCGCTTTACGATTTCGATCTGTCGCTCAAGCGCGTGAAAGCGGCACGTGCCGCGATCGACAAGGCGGGCGCCGATGTCGTGTTCACCGCGCGCAGCGAAGGCTTTATCCGCAACCGTCCCGACCTCGCCGAAACCATCCAGCGGCTGAAAGGCTATGCGGGAGCGGGCGCGGATTGCCTTTACGCGCCCGGCATCAAGACGCGCGAGGAGATCGAGGCGATCGTTGCCGCCGTTGCGCCGAAGCCGGTCAATTTCCTGATGGCCGGCGCCATGCCGTTCAGCGTGATCGATCTCGAGCGTCTGGGCGTGCGCCGCATCAGTCTCGGCGGCACGCTGGCGCGCGTCGCCTGGACAGCGGTGATCCGCGCGTTGAGCGAGATTGCGAGCGAAGGCACATTCGGAAAGCTCGGCGGCGGCATCAGCAATGCCGAACTCAATGAATTCTTCCGCAAGGACATGAAGCGCCGCATTCCCACGGACAAGACTTGAATGGACCCGACACGCGATCTCGCGCGCTGGACACCGCGCGAGCGTCCGCCACGAAAAATCCATGAGGGCCGCTATGCGCGGCTCGAGCCGCTCGACGCCAAGAAGCATGGCGACGAGCTCTACGCCGCCTCGAGCGGGCCGGAGGCGGAGCGGTTCTGGCGCTATTCGGCCGAAGGGCCCTATCCCGACCGGGCAAGCTTCGAGCCCTGGCTGAAAGCGAACGAAGCCAGCCCCGACCCGCTGATGTTTGCGATCATCGACCGCGCCACCGGCCAAGTCGGCGGCCGCCAGACATTCCTGCGGATGGATCCGCAGCATGGCGTCATCGAGGTTGGGTACATTCTTTTTGGCACCGATATCGCGCGCACCCGCATCGCCACCGAGGCGATCTACCTGTTCGCCCGGCACGTCTTCGACGAGCTCGGTTATCGGCGCTTCGAATGGAAATGCGACGACGCCAATGACGCGTCGAAAATCGCGGCCGAACGCTTCGGCTTCACGTTCGAAGGCGTGTTCCGGCAGCACATGATCCGCAAGGGCGTGAACCGCGATACCGCGTGGTTCTCCATGCTCGACAGCGAATGGCCGAGCCGCAAGGCCGCGTTCGAGGCATGGCTCGCACCTTCGAATTTCGATAACGATGGACGCCAGAAAAAGAGTCTGGCAGCGTTCAGACGATAACGGGAGAGAAACGACAATGGCCGGAAGACTGAAAGGAAAGGTCGCGTTCGTCACCGCGGCCGGACAGGGCATCGGACGCGCGATCGCGCAAAGCTTCGCGGCGGAAGGCGCGAAGGTGATCGCGACCGATCTCGATGAAAAGAAATTAGCCGGCCTGAAAGTCGCGAAGAAAGCTTCCCTCGACGTCCGCTCGACCAAGGCAGTGGAAACGCTCGCCAAGCAGGTCAGAAAAGAAATTGGGCCGGTCGATATCCTCGTCAATTGCGCGGGCTTCGTGCATCACGGCACCGTGCTCGAATGCTCCGAGCAGGATTGGGATTTTTCGTTCGATCTCAACGTGAAGTCGATGCATCGCACGATCCATGCGTTTCTTCCCGGCATGCTGAAGAAGAAAGGCGGCTCGATCGTCAATATCGCGTCCGGCGCGTCCTCGGTGCGCGGGATTCCGAACCGTTATGTCTACGGCGCGAGCAAGGCCGCCGTTGTCGGTCTCACCAAGGCTGTGGCTGCGGACTTCATCAAGAAGGGCATCCGCTGCAACGCGGTCGCGCCGGGCACGATTGAATCGCCCTCGCTCGACGACCGCATCGCGACACTCGCCAAGACTACCGGCCAGTCGGAAAAAGCCGTGCGGCAGGCTTTCGTCGACCGCCAGGCCATGGGCCGACTCGGGACTGTGCAGGAAGTCGCCAATCTCGCGCTGTTTCTCGCCTCCGACGAAGCGAGCTATGTCACCGGACAGGTGCACCTCGTCGACGGCGGCTTCGCGCTTTAACATCTCGGCAATCCTGAGGTAACGCACATGCATGTTCTGATTACCGGCGCCGCCGGCATGATCGGCCGCAAACTTTCCGAGCGCCTCGCGAAAGACGGATCGCTCAACGGCAAGCCGATCGACAAGATGACACTGACCGACGTGGTCGCCCCGGTCGCGCCGGCCGGATTTTCCGGCAAGGTCGACACGCGCGTCGACGATCTGCCAGCGCCGGGCGTCGCCGGGAAACTGATCGCGGGACGCCCCGACGTGATCTTCCATCTCGCCGGCGTCGTATCGGGCGAAGCCGAGCTCGATTTCGAAAAGGGTTACCGCGTCAATCTCGAAAGCATCCAGCATCTCCTGGAGGCGATCCGAAGGACCGGCGACAAATATCATCCGAAATTCGTTTTCACGTCTTCGATCGCCGTCTATGGCGCGCCGTTCCCGCCGGCGATCTACGACGAGTTCCATCTGACGCCGCTGACGTCCTACGGCACGCAAAAGGCGATGGGCGAATTACTGCTCGCCGATTACGTCCGCAAGGGTTTCATGGACGGCGTCGGCGTCCGGCTGCCGACCATTTGCGTGCGGCCCGGCAAGCCGAACAAGGCGGCGTCCGGCTTCTTCTCCAACATCATCCGCGAGCCGCTCGCCGGAATGGAAGCGGTACTACCGGTGCAGGAAAGCGTCGTTCACACCCACGCGACCCCGCGCTCGGCGGTCGGGTTCCTCATTCACGGCGCGGGTTTGACGCGCGAGCAGCTTGGCCCGCGCATCAATCTCGCGATGCCGGGCGTCTGCTGCACAGTCGGTGAGCAGATCGAATCGCTGCGGCGCATTGCCGGCGACAAGGTCGTCTCCCGCATCCGCCGCGAGCCGGACGAGCTGATTATCAAGATTGTGTCCGGCTGGTCGGAGCGGATCGACGCCAAACGGGCGTTGCAGCTCGGCTTCAAGGCCGAAAACTCCTTTGATGACATCGTCCGCATCCATATCGAGGACGAATTGGGCGGCAAGATCGCGGCCTGACGACTCTTAAATTGTCGCGCAATCTTGCGGCAAAC
>CAYJNT010000265.1:0-4818 GCA_964370945.1 uncultured Hyphomicrobiales bacterium
ATAGTCACCGGCACCGGTCATGACGGCTCTCCCGGATGAGTCGGCATTTTACCACCGGAAAAGCGCTTTAGGCACGCGCGCGCGGGTTTCGCGGATTTGTGATCGTTGCCAGGTTCTGGTCATTCGAGGCGGTGCGCCGGAATGACGCCGTCACTTCGGCGGCAGGATCACCACAGTGAAGCGCTCGGGCGGGCTTTCGAAGCCCATCCATTTGCGCGTGATGATGAAATCCTTGCGCGGGGCGTCCGGCGCATAGCGCTTGATGTCGTCCAGGCAATGCAGGAAGTCGGCCACGCAGACGATCGCCATGCCTTCGCGGTCGATGCGCGCCTGGTCGACCCATGGCGACAGGTAGGCGTCGAATTCCGCGAAGGTCGACGGCTTTTCCGGCGCATAGGCCGCGGCGGTGGAGATCAGCCCGAACGGTCCCGCCATCAGCCGCAACGGCTTATCCGTGGTCTTTTTCCATTCCTGCGACAAAACTTCGCCGACGATGCGCGCGTAACTCGCTTCGTTCTCGCCGCCAAATTTGAGCCGTAGCCACGCCACGCCGGGCGCGAACGGAATCGCGACCAAAGGCACGAGCACGGCGACGACCGCCATCACCTTCAGGCTGAAGCGCGGCAACACGATCTTCGGCGAGGACATCAGCACGACCGGGAGAAGATTGAGCGCCGGCACGTTCCAGAGCGAAACCAGCGTCGTACGCAAGATCGCGGCCACCGCAATCGGCACCAGGAGCGGTGTCCAGAACAGGATCGCGGCGCGGCGGCGGATGGGATCCGGCGGCCAGAGCGAGTCGATGGCCCCAGCGCGCGAGGGCCGCGTGCCGAGCCAATACAAGATCAGTGTCGCGGCGGCATAGGCAATCGGGCCGAGCGTGAACGACGCGAAACCGGAAAACCAGTTTGCGATCGACAAAGAGGAACGCCGCGTGCCGACCCAGTGCAACGGCGGGAAATCGTGCGCGATGAGCCACCAGATATGCGGGCCGAGCAGCACGAGCGCCGTCAGCATCGTCAGGTACGGCGCGGGTGAGCGAAAGTAAGCCTTGATGCGCGGGTCGGCGAGCACGGTGAGACCCATCGCCAGGAATAGGAACACCGACCAGTATTTTGTCAGCATCGCCGCGGCCGCGGCCGCACCGCACAAGATCGCCCAGCCGGCCTTTCGCGTATCGAGCGAGCGGATCAGCGCCCACATTGCCAGCGCCCAGAGCGGAATGAGGATCGAGTTCTGGTCGAACTTCAGTCCGAGGAAATTGTAGAAAGGAATGACCGCCAACAGAAACAGCACCGAGGCGAGCTTCTCGCCTTGCAACCACTCGGCTGCAAGCTTGAATGCGAAATAGATGCCGAGCGTGACGGTCAAGACCGCAAGCAATGTGTAAGCCCAGTCGGTGACCGGAAAAATTGAAAACCAGAGCCAGAGCACGCCGGCGGGAAACGGCGGATGTTTCGGATAGCCGAGCGCAAGCTCGCGCGTCCAGATCACCATCTCCGCCATGTCGGCATTCATGTCGCGCGTGGCGCGCGAGATCAGCCAGTAGATCGCCCACAACACCGCATAGAGAACGAGGAATTGCGCGGCGGCGCGGTCGCGCGTGTGCGGATCGCACAGCGTGTCGAGGAAGCGGTCGATCGTGGAATGAAAGCGCCCGCGAGGCGCTGATACGGATGGGGCGGACACGCGATACCGGACGGCTGTTATGACGGGCCCGAGCCTGTAGCGCAGGCTCGGGAAAATGTCACGCGGACGCGCGCATAACGGGCCGTCACGATGATGTGACACATTCTAATGTGACAATTCTTCCGTTACCGCCGCGAACACCTGATCAACGCTGATCGCCTGCATGCAGACATTATCGGTGCAGGCGGTCTTGCGATGGTTCGACGCGCTGACGCAGGGCGAACAGGCGAGCCCGGCATAGATCGCGCGCGAAGGGCCGAGTGGCTGATAGAGCTTCGGCGTCTCCGGTCCGAACAGAACGATCGTCTTCAGGCCGCTTGCCGCGGCAAAGTGAGATGGCCCGGAATCGTTCGTCACCATCAATTTCGCGAGCGAATAAAGCGCCGGCAATTCAGAGAGCGCCGTGTGGCCCGCGAGCGAGACGCAGCGCGGCCCGCATTCCCTCGCGAGCGCTTCGGCTTCGGCGCGCTCGTTCGGCGCGCCGGTGATCAAGACGAGCGCGTCCTTGTGTTGCTTCAGGATGCGCTTGATCAATTCGGCATAGCGCACCGGCATCCAGCGCCGGTGCGGCAGGAGTTCGCTGGCATTCGGATTGATCAGCACCACGCGATGCGCCTCGGGATCGAGACGGGCGGCCGCGCGAATGCGCGCGATCATGGTCTCGCGCGCGGCCGCGCCCGGCGCCGGCAGCGAGACTTTCAGGTCCGCGTCGTTCACCGGCGTCTTCGAATAGGGTACTTGCGGCGACGGCACGATCAGCGCATTGACCAGCGCGATCAGGTTCTGCGCGATATGGATATGCGGATTATAGCTCACGCGATGCGTCAGCATCTCGCCGCGATAAAGCCCTTCATTGTGAAAGCGGTAATAGCCGACGCGTCGCGCCGCGCCGGAAAATCCGGTCAGCAAGGCCGTGAAGCGGGAAAACAATTCCAGATCGATCACCGTGTCGATCGCGTTCTTGCGCGTCCAGAGCAGGAACTTCATCGTGTCCACGAGCAATGTCGCGATCGAGGTGTCGCGGATGGTGAACACATTGGCCGGCGGAAACGTGCCCAGGAGCTCGAGCGAGCCGACATTTTTCCGGAAGATCGCGAAATAAAGCTCGGCGTGAAGCTCCTCGCGCGCCTTCTTCATCGCCGGCGCGGCCAGAATGGTCGTGCCCATTTCGGACAATTCGATCATCAGTACGCGCTTCACGCGACCCGGCGCGCGGCGGAACCGCGAGGCGACCCAGACCACGACCGTCGCGACCGCGCAGAGCGGCACGCCGGCCAGCCGGTCGATCCGGCGCATGGTGTCGACTTTCATCGATCTTTACTCACGGTCACGCATTTGAGGATTGTTTAGCGCGCCTTTCGGCGGCTTGGAACATCAAAGGCCGAAAGCGGCCTTCGCACCCCAAAGTGCTTCCATTGTCCGCTTGCCGGTGGGGGACGCCGATGCTATCCCGCGCGCCATGACGGCGGCCAAGATCGACAATATCCGCAATTTCTCCATTGTCGCGCATATCGACCACGGCAAGTCCACGCTTGCCGACCGGCTGATTCAGCTCACCGGCGGGCTCGAAGCGCGCGAGATGAAGGAACAGGTGCTCGATTCGATGGATATCGAGCGCGAGCGCGGCATCACCATCAAGGCGCAGACCGTGCGTCTGAAATACCGCGCCCAGGACGGCCGCGACTATATCCTCAACCTGATCGATACGCCGGGTCATGTCGACTTCGCCTATGAGGTGAACCGCTCGCTCGCCGCCTGCGAGGGCTCGCTCCTTGTCGTGGATGCGAGCCAGGGCGTGGAAGCACAGACGCTCGCCAATGTCTATCACGCGCTCGATGCCGGGCATGAGATCGTGCCGGTGCTCAACAAGGTCGACCTGCCGGCCGCCGAGCCCGAAAAGATCAAGCAGCAGATCGAGGACGTGATCGGGCTCGACGCGTCGAACGCGATCATGATCTCGGCAAAAACCGGTCTGGGTGTGCCCGATGTGCTGGAGGCGATCGTCACGCGCCTGCCGCCTCCCACGGGCGACCGCGACGCGACGCTGAAAGCGCTGCTGGTCGATTCCTGGTACGACGTCTATCTCGGCGTCGTGGTGCTGGTGCGCATCGTCGACGGGACCCTGAAGAAGGGCCAGCGCATCCGCATGATGGGCACCAATGCGGCCTATGACGTCGACCGTGTCGGCGTGTTCACGCCCAAGCTCACGGCCGCTGACGAACTCGTCGCGGGCGAGATCGGCTTCCTCACCGGCTCGATCAAGGAGGTAGCGGACACGCGCGTCGGCGACACGATCACCGATGATCGCAAGCCGGTGACCGAGATGCTCCCGGGTTTCCGCCCGTCCATTCCGGTCGTGTTCTGCGGATTGTTTCCGGTCGATGCCGCGCAATTCGACGATTTGCGCGCGGCGATGGGGAAACTCCGCCTCAACGATGCGAGCTTCTCGTTCGAGATGGAAACGAGCGCCGCGCTCGGCTTCGGCTTCCGCTGCGGCTTCCTCGGCCTGCTGCACCTGGAGATCATCCAGGAGCGGCTGGAGCGCGAGTTCAATCTCGATTTGATCGCGACCGCGCCGTCGGTCATCTACAAGATGAAGCTGCGCGACGGCAGCGAGATCGAGATCCACAATCCGGTCGACATGCCGGACGTGATGAAGATCCTGACGATCGAAGAGCCGTGGATCGAGGCGACCATCTTGACGCCCGACGACTATCTCGGCGCCGTGCTCAAGCTGTGCCAGGACCGCCGCGGCAACCAGAAAGAGCTGACCTACGTCGGCAACCGCGCCATGGTCAAATACGACCTGCCGCTCAACGAAGTGGTGTTCGACTTCTACGACCGGCTCAAGTCGGTGTCGAAAGGCTACGCCTCGTTCGACTACCACCTGACCGACTACCGCGAAGCCGACCTCGTCAAGATGTCGATCCTGGTCAACGACGAGCCGGTCGATGCGCTGTCGATGCTGGTGCACCGCACGCGCGCCGAGACGCGCGGCCGCGGCATGGTGGAGAAGCTGAAGGAGCTGATCCCGCCGCACATGTTCCAGGTGCCGATCCAGGCCGCCATCGGCGGCAAGATCATTGCCCGCGAGACCGTGCGCGCGCTGCGCAAGGACGTCACCGCCAA
>CAYJNT010000266.1:0-4802 GCA_964370945.1 uncultured Hyphomicrobiales bacterium
TCCTCAAGGCGCTGTCGCTCGGCGCCAAGGCCGTGGGCGTGGGGCGCTTCTATCTCTATCCGCTTGCGGCCGCTGGTCAGGCCGGCGTTGAGCGCGCGCTTGGCCTGATGCGGACCGAGATCGAACGCGACATGCGGCTGATGGGCTGCTCTTCGATCAGCCAGCTGTCGCGCGGCAATCTCCGCTTCAGGTAATTGGATCAGCCTGCGAGCCGCTCGATCCCGGCCTTGCCGACGCGCTGCGCGGCGTCGGCGATGCGCCGGCCTGCGACCTCGCGGTTTGGCACGATCTCGGCCAATGGAACGAGAACGAAGGCGCGCTCGAACAGGCGCGGGTGCGGCAGGATCAGATCGGGATCGCTCACTGTCAGGTCGTCATAAGCGATCAGGTCGATGTCGAGGGTGCGCGGCCCCCAGCGCTCTTCTTTCTCGCGGTTGCGCCCGAAGATTCGTTCCACGGCATGCGCGCGCTCCAGCAGCGCGCGCGGCTTAAGACCGGTCTCGACCGCGATGGCCGCATTCACAAAGGGCGGCTGCTCGGTCACGCCCCAGGGCGGCGTCTTGTAATCGGACGAGCGTTGGCGCAGCCGCACTTCTTCGCCGTCGCAGAAGATTTCGATCGCCTTGCGAAGTATCGCGCGCACGTCGCCGACATTGCCGCCAAGCGCGATGAGCGCCTCAGGCACGGCGCGAACGTTCGAGGGTCACGCCGACATCGTCGAAAATGGCGGAGATCGGCGCATGCGGCTTATGGATCGTCACGCGCACGGACTGCACCTGCGGGAATTCCTTCAGCACCGCGTCGGCGACCGCGCCGCCGGCGGCCTCCACCAGGCGGAAAACGTGCGCGGTGAATGCGCGCGAAGCGACATCCACGATCGCGGCATAGGACACCGTGTCGGCAAGCTTGTCGGAGCGCGAGGCGTTTTTCAGGTCGATGCTCAGCAGGAGATCGATGGCGAAACGCTGGCCGACCTTGGCTTCGTGTCTCATCACGCCGTGATGGGCGTGGATCACAAGGCCGTTGATGAAAATGGTGTCGCTCATTGCGCGCTCCGGATCGCCGCCGCGACGCGCAAAGCCTGCATCGTTTCGGCCACATCGTGGGTGCGCACGATATCCGCGCCGTCGATCACCGCCAAGAGATGGCTGGCGATCGAGCCGCCGAGCCGCTCATCCGGTTCGGACGCGACGACTGTCGAGATGAAGCGCTTGCGCGAGGCGCCGATCAGCAGCGGCAGGCCGAATTTCTTCAGGGTGCGGAATTTCGCCAGCGCCTCGATGCTCTGCTCGGGCGTCTTGCCGAAACCGATGCCGGGATCCAGGACGATTTGATCGCGCTTGACGCCGGCGTGGTCGGCAATCTCGAGCGAACGTTCAAAGAAACGTTCGATGTCGGCCACGATGTCGATGCCCGGCTCGGCTTGCTCGCGATTATGCATGACAATGACCGGCGCGCGGGAGGCCGCCGCGAGCGGAGCCATCTCCGGATCGCGCTGCAGGCCCCAGACGTCGTTGAGGATGGTCGCCCCGGCATCCAGCGCCCAAGCGGCCACGCGCGCCTTCATGCTATCGATCGAAACCGGAGTGCCGAGCGCGACCACCCGCGGCAAGACATCTTTCAGGCGCGCGATTTCCTCGTCAGCGGACACCGCGACCGCGCCGCCATAGGGGCGGGTGGATTCCGCGCCGATATCGATGATGTCGGCGCCCTTCGCGACCATGTCCTGCGCATGCGTGATCGCTTTGCCGGCGTCGAAAAACTGTCCGCCGTCGGAAAAGGAATCCGGGGTCACATTGAGGATGCCCATCACCAGGGTGCGCTTGCGCGCCAGAAGCGCGCCCAAAATCGGCGCGCCGGGCGCGTCTGAAGCGGAGGGCAGGGAGCCGGCCTTGCTCATAAAGTTCGCTTTGCGCGGTCCGATCGGGGGTGTCAAGGCGGGCGTGGTCGCCCGCCAAACCGCTCAATATGTGATCTTCAGCGGCAGCTTCTTCGCTTCTTCGATCCAGCGGCCGACCGCTTTCTCGGTCGGCACCAGGCGCACCAGTTTGCGCTTCTCGTTGGCTAAGGCCATCGCATGCGCGAGTTTTTCCGGGTTGCGGTATTTCAATTCGCGCACGGTATCGACGCCGACCGCGTGCAGGAGCTCCGCATATTCCTTGCCGAGGCCCTTCACCCGCATCTTGTCGGCCTTGTTGGCCCATTCCAGGAGGCGTTTCTGGTCGATGCCGGTTTTTCCGGACAGGAGCTTTCGCCCATTGGGAGTCTTCGCGGCTTCAAGCAGCGTCGCCGTCGTTCTGATGCCGGAGGCTTTCAGGCTTGCGATGTCGGACGCGGTGCCTTCAAGGCTCTTGAGTGGGTAAGAGACGGACACTGACAAAAGCCTTCCCGGTCGACGGCGTAAAAATGGACAACACTCAGATGAATTGCGACAAGCCGGGGATGGCGGCGACGATTTCTCCGACCGCATCCTCGCCTGCGGTCTCGCGGGTGTAAGCCATGACGGTCTTCGTCACGCCCTGCACCTGCGGCATACTCAAGCCCAGCCCCATCAACGCCGCGCCGGCCCCCATGATCCCGCCCATACCGAACCCGCCGCCGCCGCTTGCGTCCGCGGCGGCCTGCGCACCAGGCATGCGATCAATGAGTGGCTTCACCTTGTCGGCGGGCCCTTCCTTGATCAAGAATGCGAGAATGATGCCGACCGCTTTTTCGGCGACATCGCGATCGATACCGTGTTCGGCGACGAGACGTCCGATCAGTTCGTTCATGGCCCCCCTGCCTTCCCGCACTTTCGGCGGGTTCAGGTCATAATGAAGAGCGCGCGAAAGGAAAACAAGCGGCGTGAAGGTTTTTTGAATTGTGTCCGGACGGCCACACGCCGCGGATGGACCTTGACATCACCTCGCAAGTTGCAATGAACGGCGGCGCGGTTGACCCCGCCGCCGGAGCGGCGAAAGATAGTGTTCAATTTTGATCTCCATTGTTTGGAACAATTCCGCTGAGGTTTGCCGATGGCGAAGACCACGAAGACGACGAAATCCGCAAAGCCCGGCAAGGCCGCGCAAAAGTCCGCGCCTGAATCGAAGGCGGCGCCGGCCGCCAAGGCGAATGCGCCGCTCAAGGACCAGGCCGATCCGGCCGGACAGATTTTCGTCGGCCGCAGCGAGAAGGACGAAGTTCTCACGCTCGCGCTCGCCAACCGTCACGGCCTCGCCACCGGCGCGACCGGCACCGGCAAGACTGTCACATTGCAGGTTCTGGCCGAGGGCTTCTCGCGCGCTGGCGTTCCGGTCTTCGCCGCCGACGTCAAGGGCGACCTTTCCGGCATTTCGGCGCCGGGCGAGGCGAAGGATGCGCTCGTGGAGCGCGCCGCGAATATGGGATTCAAATACGCGCCGGACGAATTCCCGGTCATCTTCTGGGACATGTTCGGCGAGCAGGGGCATCCGATCCGCGCCACCATCTCCGAAATGGGCCCGCTGCTGCTGTCGCGGCTGATGAACCTGAATGAGGTGCAGGAAGGCGTGCTCAATATCGCCTTCCGCGTGGCGGATGAAGGCGGCCTGCCGCTGCTCGACCTCAAGGACATGCAGGCGATCCTCAATCATGTCGCCGAGAATGCCGACCAGCTCACCACCAAATACGGCAACGTCACCAAGCAATCGGTCGGCACCATCCAGCGCCAGCTCCTTGTGCTCGAAAACCAGGGCGGCAAGAAATTCTTTGGCGAGCCGGCGCTCGACCTGAAGGATTTCATGAAGACCGACCGCGACGGTCGCGGAATCGTCAACATGCTCGCCGCCGACAAGCTGATGGAAAATCCGCGTCTTTATTCCACGTTCCTGTTGTGGCTGCTGTCGGAATTGTTCGAGGAATTGCCGGAAGTCGGCGATCCGCCCCAGCCCAAGCGCGTGTTCTTCTTCGACGAGGCGCATCTGGTGTTCAATGACGCGCCCAAGGCGCTGCTCGACAAGATCGAGCAAGTCGTGCGCCTCGTCCGTTCGAAGGGCGTCGGCGTCTACTTCGTGACGCAGAACCCGCTCGACGTGCCCGACAAGGTGCTGGCGCAGCTCGGCAACCGGGTACAGCACGCATTACGCGCCTTCACCCCACGCGACCAGAAAGCCGTCCGCGCGGCGGCGGAAACCTTCCGGCCCAATCCCAAGCTCGATACGGCCCAGATCATCATGGAGCTTGGCAAGGGTGAGGCGCTGGTCTCGTTCCTCGAGGGCAACGGCACGCCGTCCATCGTGCAGCGCGCGATGATCCGCCCGCCGGCCGGCCGCATGGGCCCGATCACGCCGCAGGAGCGCCGGGTGCTGGTCGCGAAGAGCCCGCTCAAAGGCAAGTATGACGAAACGGTCGATTCCGAATCCGCCTCCGAGATGTTGCAGAAGCGGGTGAAGACCGAGGCGGCGCCTCCAGGCCAGGCACCGGAAGAGCAATCCTCCGGCGGCGGCATCGGCGGCTGGCTCGGCGGCATTTTCGGTACCAACCGCAAGCGTGGCGAACGGCTGACCACGGGCCAGACGATCGCGCGCGAAGTGACGCGCACGGTCACGACGCGGGTCGCAGGCCAAGTGGCGTCGGAACTCTCCAAATCGCTCGGCGGCGGCAAGATCGGCGGCACGATCGGCCGCGCCATCGTCCGGGGAACGCTGGGCGGCATCCTCCGCCGCTGACCGCAACCGATCTTGAGGCACAATGACCGCATCCGCAGCGCTTCCGAAAGTTCTCGACAAAATCGACGCCGATCTCGACAAGAGCCTCGAGCGGCTGTTCGCGTTTCTCCGCCTGCA
>CAYJNT010000267.1:0-4785 GCA_964370945.1 uncultured Hyphomicrobiales bacterium
GCCTGCTCGCCGCCCATCACCGAGACGCGCGCATTCGGCCAGGTGAACAGGAAGCGCGGCGAGTAAGCGCGGCCGCACATGCCGTAATTGCCGGCGCCATAGGAGCCGCCGATGATCAGCGTGATTTTCGGCACGTTGGCGCAGGCGACCGCCATCACCATCTTGGCGCCGTCCTTGGCGATGCCGCCCGCCTCGTAGTCGCGGCCGACCATGAAGCCGACGATGTTCTGCATGAACAGGAGCGGAATGCGCCGCTGGCAGCACACTTCGACGAAATGCGCGGCCTTGAGCGCGCTCTCCGAATAGAGAATGCCCTGATTGGCGACGATGCCGACCGGCATCCCGTGCAGATGCGCGAAGCCGGTGACCACGGTGGTGCCGTAGAGCTTCTTGAATTCGTCGAATTCGGAGGCGTCGACAAGCCGCGCGATCACTTCGCGCACGTCGTATTGCTTTTTGAGGTCGACCGGCACGATGCCGTCGAGCTCGGCGACATCGTAGTTCGGCTCGCGCGCGGGGATGAGCGGGATATCGATCTTCTTCTTGATGTTGAGATTGCCGACAATGCGCCGCGCCAGCGCGAGCGCGTGATTGTCGTCGGCGGCGTAGTAATCCGCCACCCCGGATTTGCGCGCATGCACGTCGGCGCCGCCGAGATCCTCCGCCGACACCACCTCCCCGGTCGCAGCCTTCACCAGCGGCGGACCGCCGAGAAAGATCGTGCCCTGCTTGCGCACGATGATGGTCTCGTCGGCCATGGCGGGGACGTAGGCGCCGCCGGCGGTGCACGAGCCCATCACCACGGCAATTTGGGCAATGCCCTGCGCCGACAAGGTCGCCTGGTTGTAGAAGATGCGGCCGAAATGATCGCGATCCGGAAACACCTCGGTCCAGTGCGGCAGGTTCGCGCCGCCGCTATCGACCAAATAAATGCAAGGCAGCCTGTTCTCGCGCGCGATCTCCTGCGCGCGGACATGCTTCTTCACCGTCATCGGGTAATAGGTGCCGCCCTTGATCGTGGAATCGTTGCACACGATCACGCATTCGCGGCCCTCGATGCGGCCGATGCCGGTGATGATGCCGGCGGCATGGATCGCGTCCTCGTACATCCCGAACGCAGCCAGGCCGGAAAATTCCAGAAACGGCGAGCCCGGATCGATCAGCGCCATCACCCGATCGCGCGGCAGGAGCTTGCCGCGTCCGGTATGCCGCTCGCGCGATTTTTCGCTACCGCCGAGCGCGGCCGCCGCGCGCCGCGCGGCAAGGTCATCCCGCAATGCGCCCCATTGGGCGGCGTTGCCTTGAAATTCCTTCGCGCCGGTATCGACGGTCGATTCAATCCGCGCCAAGGCGTCCTCCCGAATCCGTTGGGCGCAAACTATGGCCCGGGTTCCCGCGAAAGAAAACGCCACAGATGACAAAGGAAAATCCGGGAACTGGGCCTGTGGCGAGGCGTTGGATCAGAGCGGTTTCATCAAGCGGCACCGCCACCACAGCACGATCGGGGGACCATCATCGAGACAGAGGACGAGGTCCATGAAAAAGCCATTGCTGATTTCCGCCGCCTTGCTGATCGCAGGACCGGCATTCGCGCAAGGCACGCAGGGTGCGCCGGCGCCCGAGCGCGCCCAAGATCAGCAACTTGGCGCGCAGCAATCCGCGCCGGCCGAGACGATGGCGCCTCCGGCTACCACCGGACAGGGCCAGCCGCGATCCGCCCCGGATTCGGCCCAGGTTCCGATCGGCAGCTCGCGGGCGGCGGACGACCCGAAGATTCCGCGGTCGGAAACCACCGGTCAGGGTGAACCGCCGGTTGGCCGGTCGAACACCACCGGCCAAGGCGCAGCCGGCACGAGCGCAAGCCTCACCGGCGACCAACGCGCAAAGATATCAACCTCGATCAAGCAGCAGAACGTCGCCCCGGTCACCAATGTGAACTTCGCGATTGCGATCGGCACCGCCATCCCCGGGGACATCCGGCGTGCGCCGCTACCGCGGAGCGTGATCGACGTCTACCCGGCCTGGCGCGGGTATGAATTCATCATGATCGGCGGTGATATCGTCATTATCGATCCGATGACCTTGCGGATCGTCGCAATCCTCGAGGCCTGACATCAGCCTGTCATGAATTTCAGCGAAAAGCGCGGCTGAAAGGGCCGCTCTTTTTCATGGAACCGGAGCGCCCGTTGCGCGTTAGCCCGGTACTTGAACTTGGGAGATGCGAGGACCATATAAACTGCGAAGCATTGCAGGACGGCCATTTCCGCGATGCGATCAGTTTTAAAGCTATTTCACGCGCGTGAACGGACGGATGTACTCCGGCGCGGTGCGTGAAACGAAAGCCCGGCCCGCGCGCCGGGTTTTCTGATTCTTGCGCCGGTTCTTGGGCCGGCCCCGCCCCGTTCTCACATTTCGTTGTGCGGCATCACCATCGGCTCGATGCGGGCGGCGTCCTCCCACTCCTTCCAGGCCGGCAACGCCATCACCGCGTCCATATAGCCGCGCGCGGCGGGGCTTACCTGAATTGAGTAGCTCGCAAAGCGCGACACCACCGGCGCATACATCGCGTCGGCGTTGGAGAAAGCGCCAAACAGGAGCGGGCCACCGGCACCGAAGCGCGAACGGCATTCGCTCCAGATCGCATCGATCCGCTGCACATTGGCCTTTACGGGCTCCGTGAGCTCGCGCGGCTTGTTGCGGTCGCGGCGCATATTCATCGAGCAATGCTGGCGCAGCGGCCCAAAGCCCGCATGCATTTCGGATGAAATCGCGCGCGCGAAGCCCCGCGCCTTCATGTCGCCCGGCCACAGTTTCTTGTCCGGGAATTTGTCGGCGACATAGTCGAGGATCGCGAGCGATTCCCAGACCGTCACGTCGCCATCGACCAGGCACGGCACCGTCCCGGTCGGCGAATATTTCATGATCTTTTCGCGGCTGCCGGGTTCGTAGAGTGCGTACAGCTCTTCCTCGAACGGGATGCCGGCATGCCGCATCGCGATCCAGGGCCGCAGCGACCAGGACGAGTAATTCTTGTTTCCGATGATCAGTTTCAGCGCCATCGCGGCCCCCTCGAAGGAACAGGCCGGCATGATCCGGGCGGCGTCGCCGCGCGCAAGCGAATTCTGCTGATCGAGCCGATCAGCAGCGGGAATGGGTGTGCTTGCGCTCCCGTCGTTCGCGCAATTTGCCGCCGAGATTGGACAATTCCGCCTCGAGTTTGCGCACATCCACCCCGTCCGCATCCATCACGGCGCGGATCACGGGGTCGGACAGCAAGGCATTCAATCCGGGTTCGCGGTGGCAAAAGTTCATTCCAGGTCCCTTTCGTTTGAATTGATGCGCCGGACGGCGTCCCTGTGGAAGGAGTGGCAACGCCGTCCGGCGCGAACGCGGCTGGGCTGCTGCCGCGCTATCGTTTGAAACCTCAGGCCGCGCGGGCGGCCACGACCTCATGGGCGCAGACATGGCCGCGCGCGACCGCTTTGTTCGCAGCGTCCGGACCAAGGCCGACGCCCTCGACATCGATCGCCTCGACATCGGTGATGCCAAGAAATCCGAGGACGCCGCGCAGATACGTGCTCTGGTGTTCGAGCGCCTGCGCCGGACCGCTGGAGTAAACGCCGCCCTTGGCGTTGATGACGATGGCGCGCTTGCCCTTCACCAGGCCCTCGGGACCCTTCGCCGAATAGCTGAAGGTCAATCCGGGACGCGCGATGTGGTCGATCCAGGCCTTCAATGTCGATGGAATGCTGAAGTTGTACATCGGCGCGGCGATCACGATGACGTCGGCGGCGAACAGCTCCTTCACCAGCGCATCGGAACGCGCGGCCGTGGCGCGTTGCGCGTCGGTCTGCGGGCCGTCGGCGCTGCGCGTCGCCTGCAGGAAGTCGGCATCGATATGCGGCAGCGGATCGCGCGCGAGATCGCGCGTCGTCACGGTCGCGCCGGGATGGGATGTCTTCAGTTCATCAATGACCCGGTCCGCGACGCTGCTGGAATAGGATCCGGCGCGGGGACTGGAGGTCACGCAAAGCACTTTGGTCATAACGGACTCCTCGCCGCGGCCTCGTGGGGAAAGAAAGCGTGACCGCGGATCCAACTTGCGTTACCGGTCAGTAACATCTATATGATAGGTACTGACCGGTAACACCCCTGTCAAGCTGAAATTCGAAGCCATAAGCCAAGATATTGAAAAAATGAGCCAAGCTTCTGCAATTGCTGAGAAAATTGCACCACGCGAACGCATTCTCGCCGCGGCCACCGAGCTCTTTTATCGCCATGGGATTCGCGCAGTCGGTGTCGAAGCGATCGCGGAAGCGGCCGAAACCAACAAGATGACGCTCTACCGGCATTTTGCCTCGAAGGACGAGCTGGTGGCGGAATACCTGCGCCGCCTGTTCTGCGAGAAAGAGTTGCTCTGGCAGAAACTTGAGGCCGAGCATCCCGGCGATCCGCACGCCCAGCTCATGGCGTGGCTGCAGATGGTTGCGGCCAATGTCGCCGATCCGAAATCGCGTGGCTGCGCGATCGCGAATGCGGCGGTCGAATTGCCGGAGAAGGACCACCCCGCCCGCAAAGTGATTGAAGACTGCAAGCGGAAGTCGCTCGAGGGTCTTGTCGCGCTTTGCCGCAAGGCGAATATCGTCGAGCCCGAGTTGCTCGCCGATCAATTGTTCATGCTGCTCGAAGGCGCCTTCGTTTCGCGTCAGAGCGTTGGCGATCACGGACCGGCTTGCCAGTTCGTGCGCGCCGGCCAGGCTCTGATCAACGCGTCCGCGCGCTAGA
>CAYJNT010000268.1:0-4745 GCA_964370945.1 uncultured Hyphomicrobiales bacterium
TCGCCAATGCCGGTATCCAAAACAAGATGGCGTTCAGCATATAGAGGCCAGTCGCAATCAATGTGAGGCCTCCAGCAATCTCGAATCCGCGCCGATAGCGGGCGAGGCTGTTCAGGTTTTCAAGCCAACTGACGGCGAATGCGCCGATGGCAATCGGGACGGCGCGACCGAGGGCGAAAGCGAAAAGCAGAACCACGCCGAGCAAGACCGAACCAAGTCCGGCGGTTACGCCCAGCAACACGGCCAATGCGGGCGTGCAGAACGGACATATCGCAACCGCAAACAGAAGTCCGAGAACGAACGCACCGCCAGCGGCGGTCGGGCGGCTTGCCCGAAAGCCGAATGACGGCAGCGGAATTCGCAGCCATCCCGCCCACATCAGGCCCAGCACGATCAGCAGCGGCCCGAGAAAGAATCCCCAGGCTCTTCCCGTGACCTGAGCGGCCCATTTTCCGCCCAAACCGGCAATGAGGCCAAGACCGACATGCGCGAGGATCAGCCCGAAGATAAACATCGCGCCGAACAGCAAGGCTTGGCCTTTGTCCCGCCCTTTCGTCACATACGCGAGCGAAACCGGAATGGAGGCCAGCGCCAGCGGATTGAAGCTGAACAGAAGGCCGGCAAGGAATGCCACGCCGGCGGCCGCGAGGCCCGCACTCTCGACCGCTTGACGCAGGGCTTCCACGTCCATCATGCGCGCTCTTTGTTTCGCTGGATCAGAACCTGGCGCAACTGCGCCGCGCTCGGCAGTGACGTAAAAACAAGTTTCCCGTCGATAACGACGGCGGGCAGCGTGAGCACACCGAGTTCAACGGTGCGATCGAGATTGTCGACCACGTTCACCTCATGCCATTCGATGTCCTTCACCGCTTCCTTCGCCGCTGCGCGGAGGTCGTCGCGCGCTGCTGCGCATGCCGAACAGCCGGGGGCATGGAAGACTTCGACTTTCATCCGTCACTGCACCGGCGTTGATACATTGGCCCGCTCCAGGGCGGCGATAATGGTGCATTCCTTCACCGGCTGCGCTTCGTTCGCGCAGTCGGCAATCAACTGATCGAGCGCCTTGGACATCGCTTTCATCGCGCGAATCTTGTTTTCGATCTGCAACTTCTTCTCGATCGCTCGCGTGCGGACGTCGCCGCAGCAGGCCTTGTCGCGTCCGCGCAACACCAGCAGTTCCCGGATTTCAGCGAGCGTGAAGCCGCATTGCTGGGCGTGCTTGATGAAATGGATGCGCCGGGCGGACTCTTTGTCATACAGCCGGTAGCCTGCGGGGCTCTTTCCGGCTGGCTGAACCAGCCCCTCCTCCTCGTAGTAACGAAGGGTGTCGTTGCTGACGCTCGTGAGCGCCGCCAATTTGCCGATGGTGAACATGCGACATCTCCGGGTTCGTTCTGGACCCTGGAGTATACTCCAGGGTCAAGCGCCGCGTGGCTCGGGCACGTTCACAATTGGCTGACCGACGCTGCGAATAGCGTCAAAGAACAAGCGCGGAGTTCCCCATAGCGAATTCAGAAAAATCGCCGTAACGCTGACCGCCATCGCCACCATCGCCCAGACCGGGTGAATCAGCCCGGTGGCCGCAAGCGGAATGCCGATGCCGTTGAAGAGGAAGGCAAGCGTGACGTTCTGAACCATCTTGCCGTAGCTGCGGCGGCTGACATCGCGGGCAATCGGGATCGCGGACAGCCGGTTCGACAGGATGATGATATCTGCCGATTCGATTGCGATATCCGTGCCGGCGCCCATGGCGATGCCGATATCGGCTTGCATCAGCGCCGGGGCGTCATTGATGCCGTCGCCGACCATCGCGACGCGGGCCCTCGTCTGGACGCGGGCCCTCGTCTGGAGCGCCCGCACGATGCCGGCCTTGTCTTGCGGCAGCACGCCGGCGTGCACTTCATCGATACCGACCTCACGACCCACCCGCCGCGCGGCGCGCTCATTATCGCCGGTGACGAGGATCGTCGCGAGACCGGCCTTGCGCAGAGTCGCAATGGCATTCGCAGCATCCGGCCGCACGGTATCGCCCAAAGCGACAACACCCAGCGCACGCCCATCGCGCGCAACGCCGATCACCGTGCGACCCTCGTTCTCAAGCGTGTCGATCCGGGCATCAAGTCGCGTGAGATCGATGCGATGCTCAGCGAGAAAACGCGGGCTCCCCACATGAACCTCGCGACCGCCGATACGTGCGGTGACTCCCTTCCCGGGAAACGCCTCGAAGGATTCGACATCGGGAGGCGTTGCGCCGCGCGCGAAAGCCGCCTCGACCACGGCCTGGGCCAACGGGTGTTCCGATGAAGTCTCGGCCGCAGCCGCGATGCCGAGAAGTTCGTGTTCGCTCACCTCGACTGCTGCAACCTCCCGAACCACGGGACGGCCTTCGGTGAGCGTGCCGGTCTTGTCGAACACGATTTGCCTGACCAGCCGGAAGCCCTGAAAGGCCTCGCCGGTTCGCATCAGGATGCCGTGCTCCGCGGCCTGACCGGCGCCGCGGACGATGGACAGCGGCGCGGAAATGCCGACGGCACATGGATAGCCCATGACCAGCACGCTGAGGCCGGCGAAAACCGCACGCTCAATATCGGCTTCGCCGGTGCTGAGCCATGAGCCGGCCAGCCAGCCGAGGACGGCAAGTGCGGCGATCGCAAGAACGGTGGGCGTGTAGACGCGCAGCACGCGGTCGACGAGATGAAGAATGCCGGGTTTGAGCGCGCGGGCGTCTTCGACATGCCGGATCACCTGATTGAGAAAGCTGCCTTCGCCGATGGCGGTGATCTTCACAAGGAGCGTGCCGGTTCCGTTGATCGATCCGCCGATGAGAGAGTCGCCTTCCACCTTCTCGACGGGCAGCGACTCGCCAGTCACCAACGATTGGTCGACATCGGAATGGCCGCTGGCCACGATGCCGTCGGCCGGGATGCGCTCGCCGGGCCGGACGCGCACAAGGTCTCCGATCCGCACGTCCTCGATCGGCAACTCGATTTCCAGCGTGCCCCGAACAACGCGGGCCGTTTCCGGTTGCAGGTCCAGAAGCCTTTTTACTGCCTGCGAGCTGCGGGTCTTGACGATGAGCGACAGCCATTCCGAGAAGATGTGATAGGTGCCGACCATCACTGAAACGGCAAAGAACGCTGCTGTCGGATAACCCGGCCGGTCGAGGACAAGACCGATGACGCCGCCTGCAATGCCTGCAAAAGCGCCGATCTCCAGAAGGACATGCTGGTTGAGAATGCCGCGCCGCAGCGCCTGGAGCGCCATATGGAGAATGTGCCGTCCGACACCGAAGACGAGTACGAATGCCAGCGCGCCGGTGAGCCACGGGGCTACGTCTGTCAGATATCCTTGCAGGTTGAGATAGAGCAGCGTCAGCGCCATGACGGTGAGGCTTCCGGCAGCGCCGATCGCCGTCCAAAGCCCGCTCGATCGCAGAACCAGAAAGACGAACACGCCGAGGCTGACGCAAACCAGCGCCGGCAAAAACCCGATCCAACCCACAGACGGATCGGCGATGATGGGAATCGAAGCGACGCTGAGTGCGACCGCGACGACGAAACGGCGGGCTTCGCGCACGAGATCGCGTTCTTCCTCCTCGAACGCACGAAGCTTGCGGGGGTCGGAGATGGTGTAACCGATGTCGCGCAAGGTTTGCAGCAGTTGCTCGGGGTGTGCGACGGCTGGATCGTATTCGATCAGTGCCTGCTCGTGGGTAAGGCTCACGGCCACCTTGTCGACTCCGGGCAAGCGCCCGAGCGCCTTCTCGATGGTGCCGGTGCAGAGCGAACAATGGAGCCCGCCGATCCGGGCGCGAACCTTGCGGCGGTCCGGCCTCACCGACGGCTCTTCACTCCACGGAGTGAATGTTGCGGCGGTTCCTGTTGCGATGCTCATTGCGTCCCTCCGTAATGGATTGGATTAGCTACTATCGAGAGACAAAATCTCAGCAGGCACCTTCGTCTGTTGCCTCGCGCGCAACCACCTTGAAGCCCGGTTTTTGGATCGCATCGACCAGGCGGTCTTCTGCAACGGCCTGCGGATCATAGAGGACGCGCGCGAGCTGATCGCTGAAGGATACGGATGCCATCCGCACGCCCGGCTGCTTCTCTACGAGGCTCTTGATCGTGTCCGCGCAGGCGTCGCAATTCATGCCTTCGATTTTGAATACGGCTGTCTTCATCCAGGCCTCCGTCCGCCCGTTTCAGATCGAATTTCCGGCTGAGGCTACGCCTTGGAGGTACCTCCAGGGTCAATGCCGGAATGAGCCAGCCCGCGCCGCAGAGCGGCCAGCCTCGCCGCCCATCTTCATGCGAATTTGGGGATGACTGGCGGCCGTCAGATTTCGATCGCCGGCGACTTCACGGCCTTCCAATGAACGCCCGAAGCGACAAGGCAGCTCATGCCGCTGGCATCGGTGATGATCAGGCTCCAGCCGCCATTGGCGGCAGCAAAGACCTCGAACAAAACGCCGGAATGCGACAGACCGTGTCCGGTCAATTGCTCGCCGAATTGCTTGCGAAGCTGACTGACGATCTGAGCCCGATCGGCGCAAGGCTGCTCGATGGCCGGCTGCGAACGGGCGGTCAACGGCGACAAGGCGAAGAGCAATGCCACAAGCAGCAGATGTCTTCCGCGCATGACACCCTCCATCCTCACTGACGGCCAGCCAGGCCAGCGAACGGATGAAAATGGCCATGCGGCCGTTGTATTGTGGATGTGGCGTCGTGGGTTCCCGGTTGCAATGG
>CAYJNT010000269.1:0-4695 GCA_964370945.1 uncultured Hyphomicrobiales bacterium
ACGATCCCTTCGCATCCGTCCGCGAGGCCACCAACGCCCACCGCGCGAAGCATGCCGGCTGCGGCGCGTATCCTTATGCCAACGGCGCGCTCCTTGGCGCGCTCGCCGCGGCCACGAATGCGCGCCGCATTCTCGAACTCGGCACCGCGCTCGGCTACACCGCGCTCTGGTTCGCGCATGGCGCGCCCGACGCCGTGATCGACACCGTCGAGCGCGACGCCAGGCATGTGAAGCTTGCGCGCGCGCATGTGACGCAATTCAATCTCGACGGCCATATAGTCGTGCACCAGAGCGATTTCGCGAAGGTGTTGCCGCGGCTCGATCCCGGCTACGACATCGTGTTCTTCGACGGCTATGCGCCGGCGCCGAAAATCCTGAAATTGATCACGACTCTGCTGAAGACGCGCGGGCTTCTCATCAGCGCCAACCAGACATTAGATCACGATGATTTTGGATCGGATCGATCCAAAATCATGAACGTGATCGATTCCAAAGAGTCGGAGCATGATGTTATCCGAAAACCGCTTCGTACTTTTCGGCATCATGCTCCGAGCGGGAAAGACACCGACGCGTACCGCGCGGCGATCATGGACAAGGAATACTGGCTCACGGCGTGGATTGGGCCAGATCAGGAAACCGCGCTGAGCGTGAAGCTGTAGGGGAGCACCGTGTCGCGGTTGCCCTTTATGGCTGTCTCCAGTCCGGGACCTTGACGCGGATTTCGAATGCCTCATCTGCATTCGGCTTTCGCGGCTGGCTGTCCGCCTGCATATTGTCGAGGAAACTCACGCGCTGCCAGGCGCCGTAGTCCTTCGACGCTTTCGGCGTCGCCGACAGGCCGATCTGGAACAGGAGCTTCGGCTGGCCGGGCAGGGTGACCACGAGAATGCGCTGCGAGGTCCGCGTATAGAGCGGCACCAGGCCGGACAGCACCACGCGATTGTCCTCGCGGCGCATCCATTCGTCCTTGAACAGCCCGCCGCTGCGCTGCGAGCCGGCCTGCATTTCAAAGTCGATCTTGCCGCGGTCGGGCGCGGCCATGTCGGCGGGGAGGCGGATTTCGAATTCCATGGTCGGATTGCCGCCGGTGAAATGCTCGATTGTGGCGAGGCGGATTAGCACGCCGGCCGTGACCATCGCCGCGATGACGACAAGAACGGCGGCGGTGCGCCCCGTCAGCGCAGCAAAGCCGCGAACGCCGCCCTTGATGCGCAGCGCGAGCACGATGCCCGCGAGCAGGCCGGCCAAGCCGGTCAGGATGCCGATCGCGAGCGCGAAATAGCCCGCAGCGCCTTCGAAACCCGAAATGCCGAACGTGCTCGCAAGTCCGGCGCCGAGCGCAAAGCCTGCGACGGCGCCGATGCCCGCGCCGAAAAGCCCGGCCAGCAATGCAATCAGGTAGATCATCTGCGCCCCATCATAACCGTGCTTGGTCGCGCGAGGAGGCGGGGAGGTTCAACGCTTTTTCTCCCTCCCCTGAAGGGGAAGGAGAAGAGCGTCAACACATTTGCCGCGCGCCGCCTTTGCCGCTAAGCCTCCCCGCCAACCGCAAGCGGGGTATACCCGACTTGCGGCGCTATGACTTGCTGAACTCGGGCAAGCCCGGGTTCAGATGCCACAGGAGAGCAATGTCATGTCGGTGATGGAAGTGCTTTTGCCGGTCTTCATGCAGGTGATCCTGACATTCGTGGTGGCCTTTTCGCTGGCCTATCGGCGCGTCACCCTCGTCCGGTCCGGTGCGCTGCGCGGCAAGGCGATCGCGCTGCGCGAGCCCAATTTTCCCGAACACGTACTCCAATACAGCAACAACTATCTCAACCAGTTCGAATTGCCGGTCCTGTTCTACGTGCTGATGATCCTTCTTCTGATCACGCGGCAGGCCGACGTCATCCAGATGACGCTCGCCTGGATTTTCGTGGTCTCGCGGATCGCGCACGCTTACGTGCATCTCACCAGCAATCGCATCACTCTGCGCGGTCCGCTGTTCGGCATCGGGCTGTTCGTGCTCTCCATCATGTGGGGGATCTTCATGGTGGGCATTATTCGTGTTTATTGATGCGTCCGAAACCACAGCCGTCATTCCGGGGCGTCCGCCGAAGCCCGAAGGGCGAAGGCGCGACGAGCCCGGAATCCATATTCCAGAGTCGGGGTTATGGATTCCGGGCCCGCTCGTTTCACTCGCGTCCCGGAATGACAAGATAGTTGAGTTCAGATGACTCCCTCCGCGCGCATCTCCGCCGCCATCGAAGTCCTGAGCGATATCGAGACCGCGCGACGGCCGGCGGCCGATGCGCTGAAGGAATGGGGCCTCAAGCGGCGTTTCGCGGGCTCCTCGGATCGCGCGGCGATCGCGGGGCTCGTCTATGACGCGCTGCGCCGCAAGGGCTCGAGCGCCTTCATCATGGAGGAAGCGACGCCGCGCGCCATGCTGCTCGGCATGCTCGCGCTCGAACGCGGCCATGACATGGAGACGATCGAAAAGCTGTTCGACGGCTCCCGCTTCGCGCCGGAGCCGCTGACGCCGCTGGAGCGTCATGCACTCACCGACGCGAACCTTTCGAACGCGCCGGCGCACATCGCCGGCGATTACCCCGAATGGCTCGATCCGCATTTTGCCAATGTGTTCGGCGAGGCGCGGGCGGAAGAGGGCGCGGCGTTGTCGTCACGCGCGCCGCTCGATCTGCGGGTCAACACGCTCAAAGGCACGCGCGACGAGGCGATCGCGCTGATGCCGGATCTCGACACGCAAGCCGCGCGCTGGTCGCCCGTCGGCCTTCGCATCGAGCAGAAAGCCGAGGCGAAAAATCCCGCCATCCATGCCGAGCCCGCCTTCATCAAGGGCCTGATCGAAATCCAGGACGAAGGCTCGCAGCTCGCAGCGCTCATGGCCGGCGCAAAGGGCGGCGAGCAGGTCGTGGATCTGTGCGCCGGCGCCGGCGGCAAGACGCTCGCGCTCGCCGCGGCGATGGACAACAAGGGCCAGATTTTCGCAACCGACACCGACAAGCGGCGCCTGGCGCCGATCCATGCGCGGCTCGAGCGCGCCGGCGCGCGCAATGTGCAGGTGCGCACGCCGGAGCGCTCCGGCAACGAGCTCGCCGGCCTGAAAGGCCAGATCGATCTGGTGCTGATCGACGCGCCTTGCACCGGCACCGGCTCGTGGCGGCGCAATCCGGACGCCAAATGGCGGCTGCGCCCGGGCGCGCTCGAGATCCGGCGCAAGGAACAAGTCACGGTGCTCGAACGCGCGCTGCCGCTCGTCAAACCCGGCGGCCGTATCGCCTATATTACGTGCTCGGTGCTGGATGAAGAGAACGGCGCGCAGGTGCGCGAATTCGTGAAACGCCATCCCGACTTTTCCATCGAAAAGCCGGCCTCGCTCACATCGGCGCTCGGCGAACGCGGCCTGCTGTTCCAGCGCGCCGTGCTGATGTCGGAGGAAGGGCTGCTGATGACACCGCGCCGCACCGGAACCGACGGGTTCTACATTTCGGTCCTGCGCCGCGCACAACGATAATCAACAGCCTGCTTGACGGTGCTTTGTCGGGCCTGCTATCGCCCGCACTATCCGGGAACTTTGGGGGCTTTCAGTGATCGCGCCGCGCCGCATGCTTTTGGTTACGTTGGCGGCGATCGCCTTGCTCGCGCAAGGCACCGCCCCCGCCGGCGCGCAACCGCTCCCTAAACCGAAACCCAAGCCCGCCGCGCAAGTGGCGCAGAAGGTCACGACCGACACCCGCGTCTATCTGCTTCGCGGGCTGCTCAACATCTTCTCGCTCGGCATGGATGCGCTCGCCGACAAGCTGAACGCGATCGGGATCAAGGCCGAGGTGTTCAATCACGATTCCTGGCCGAGCGTCGCCGCGCGCATCATCGACGACTACGCGAGCGGCCGGCAGGGCGCGGTGGTGCTGATCGGCCATTCGCTCGGCGCCGACGTGCTGTTCAACCTGACCGAGCGGCTCGAGCGCGACAAGATCCCGGTGCGGCTCGTGGTGCCGTTCGATCCGACCAGCTCGTATGAGGTGACGAAGAACGTCGACCACCTGCTCAATTTCTATCAGCTGAACGGGTTCGGCCGCCGCGTCTCCGCGCCCAAGGGATACAAGGGCGAGCTCGTCAACATGGATCTGAGCAAGGACGAAAGCTTCGGCCACGGCTCGATCGACAAATCGGACAAGCTGCACGATCTGGTGATCGCGAAAATCAGGAAGGTCGCGCTCGGTCCGGGCAAGAAGCGCTCGCCGCCCAAAGCGAACGCTGCGACCAAACCGGCATCCGCGCCGCCGCCGCCGGCAATCGCCAATCAGGAAAGCCCGCGGACCTAAGGCCAAATCCCCTTTGAGTTCCCCTTGCCAGCCGGGACGAATCACCTGCGCCAATGCTAACCACGGCGAGGATCGGCTGGCCTGCGCCTCGCGCGGCTGCCGGTCGTTCCGCGGTGTCAGGTGAGGGTGGGCCAATGGCTGTGATCGACCAATACAAATATCAGCTGCATTTCCTCTGTCCGTCCTGCGGGCAGGTGTGGGTCACCGGCCATCACACCGTCACCCTGGAAGAGCCGTGCCCGCGCTGGTTCTGCGAGGGCGACCCGATCGCGAATTACACCTATGAGCGATCGCCGCAGCCGGTGGCGCAAACGGACGCCGCCAAAGGCAAGCGCTCGATCAAGACGGCCGCCTGATAACCTGTCAT
>CAYJNT010000270.1:0-4677 GCA_964370945.1 uncultured Hyphomicrobiales bacterium
GGCTCGTCGTCAGCAGCCGGACCAGCCGGTCGAAGACGATTTCGAGCATCGGCAGGCGCTCGTAAGAGACCATCGCCGAATCGATGATCGCGCGGATGCCGGAATTGTCGTTAAAGGCAAGGTCGGCGATATTGAAGCCGAGCAGGCCGTCGATCTCCTCCTGATTGAGGATGCGATCGGCGCCTTTGGTGTTCTGGGCCTGGCTCTCATCGACCATCGCCGCCCATTGGCTGGCGACGTCGTCATCCCCCTCCGTGGCGGCGGCGCCGCCACTTTCCTCGATCGCGTCGGCCCATTGCGCGGCAAGGTCGTCGTCGCTTGTCGCCTCCGGCTTTGACGCGGCCTGAGGCTTCGGCGCTTCCTTGCCGTCGGAATCGAGCGCGAGCCCCCATTCGGCGGCGAGTGCGTCCTGATCGAGATCGTTGGCCATCGCGCGCTACCTAGCGTCCCGATTCCGAAGTTCGCTTCATTCTGCGGCACCTTCGCTGGCGAACTTCGGAATCGAAGGACGCTAGCAATGTTACGATTCTAGTCTGATTTGGTTCAGAAATTCCCTTACGGGGCCGCGGTAAGAACGAAGGGAATTTCTGAACCACCACACCAGCCCCCGTCACTGAACCACGACTTCCTTGAACAGCACGGCATTGATCCGGTTCGGTGCGATCGAGGCATTGACCCGCCGGGTCAGCTCTTCCTTGAGACGATAAAGTCCGGCCGATCCTTCAAGATCGGTCGGGCGCAATTCGCGCAGGTAAGTCTGGAAGGCGTCCATCACGCGCGGGAGCACCGGCTGCACCTGCTGGACCATCTGCTGGTCGGCGATTTCGAGCACGATCTTCACTTTCAGATATTGCGCGCGATCGGCGCCGGTATTCGACAGATTGACGAGCGTGTCCGGCAGATCGAGAAAAACCGGCGGTTTCGAAACCGCCGCGGTCGAAGTCTGTGCCGCTTTCTTGGCGCCGAAAAAGAGATAGGCGCCGGTTCCGCCGCCGCCGAGTACGAGCAACGCGGTCGCCGCGATGATAATGAGTTTCAGCGGCAGCTTTTTCTTGGCCGGCGCGCTCGCTTCGCCTTCCGCACCGTCTTCAAGTTCCGCTTCCGCTTTTGCGTCTTTTTTCTTTGGCGCCATAGCCATCAGCAGCCCCTACTCGTTTCGGCCATCCGATCTCGGGTCTACCCGAGATCGGCAACTTAAGAACGCAAGTCGGGCAAACCCGACTTGCAAGCGTCGGCAGGCGGCCAGTTCAAGAAACGCTGAAAAGCCGCGCGCACGAAAGAAATCCCGGCGCAAAATCCAGTCAGTCACGTTAGGGCCGGAATGGTTAACGGAACCTTTCTCATGGCCGGAAAGCGGCAAGATTTGCCGGGTTATCCCGGCTGAACTTGCCTTTCCGCCCCCCTCCGCCGCCGGCCAAATTCACCTAACTGTTTGTATCAACTTGATTTCCTGATCTGGCACGGCGGCTGCAATGACATCTCCGCCACACGCTTGGGAGAGCGCGCGGCACTTTGAAGGCCAGGCCTTGGGAGGGCGCGGCCTTGCTTCTTGGGGAGAGACACGATGGAGAACGCACTTCTCATCGGACTTTCACGGCAGATGTCGCTGCGCCGTGAAATGGATGTCGTTTCGAACAATGTCGCCAACATCAACACGACGGGATTCAAGGGCGACACCGCGATCTTCGAGGAATATCTGATGCCGGGCGCGAGTGCGGGCCAGTTCGCGCGTCCCGATCGCCGGCTGTCCTACGTGCTCGACCGCTCCACCTGGCACGACATGAGCCAGGGGCCGACGCAACAGACCGGCAACCCGCTCGATGTCGCGATCGACGGCACGGCGTTCATGGTCGTGCAGACGCCGCGCGGCGAGCGCTACACGCGCAACGGTGCGCTGCAGATCAATTCCGCCGGCCAGCTCGTGACGTCGGAAGGATTCCAGATTCTCGGCGATGCCGGACCGATTCAATTCCAGACCAACGACAAGGACATCCTGATCGCGCGTGACGGCTCGATCGGCGTGCCGGACGGCACGCGAGGAAAACTGCGCCTGGTCAAGTTCGACGCCGTGCAGCGGCTGACCAAGGATTCCGGCTCGACTTTCGCCGCGCCGCAAGGCGTGCAACCGCAACAGGTGACGCCGGAAGAGCGGCACATTCTGCAAGGCTCGCTCGAACGATCGAATGTGCGCGGCGTGGTCGAGATGACGCGCATGATCGAAGTGAGCCGTAACTACACGCAGGTCGCCACCATGCTGCAGAACCAGGGTGAAATGCGGAAGTCGGCGGTCGAAAAGCTCGCCGAAGTTCCGGCGTGAGAAAGATTTTGAGGAGAGCGTAGCATGCGAGCACTCCATACCGCGGCGACGGGAATGATGGCCCAGGAACTCAATGTCCAGGTCATCTCCAACAACATCGCCAATATGCGGACCACCGGATACAAGCGCCAGCGCGCCGAATTCCAGGATCTGCTCTACGAGCATGTGCGCCGCGTCGGCACCCAGACCTCCGATCAGGGCAACATCCTGCCGGCCGGCGTCGAACTGGGCTCCGGCGTGAAGACGGTCGCGACGCCGCGCCTGATGACGCAAGGCTCGATCGTCCAGACCGGCAAGGAATACGACGTCGCCATCCGCGGCGAAGGATTCTTCCGCATTCAGCTGCCCGATGGCCGCACCGCCTATAGCCGCGACGGCTCGTTCGAGCTCGACGCGCAAGGCCGCATCGTCACCGCGCAGGGCAATCTGATCCAGCCCGGCATCACCATCCCGCAGAATTCCACCGGCGTGACGATCAACGCGCAGGGACAAGTCTCGGCGACACCGGCCGGCTCGAACACGCCGACGGTGGTCGGCCAGATCGAGCTCGCGATCTTCGTCAACAAGGCCGGCCTGCAGGGCATCGGCGACAACCTCTATCTCGAAACGCCTGCCTCCGGCCCGGCCCAGACCGGCCAGCCGAACACCGAGAATTTCGGCAACCTGCAGCAGGGCAATCTCGAACAGGCCAATGTCGAGGCGGTGAGCGAAATCTCCGACCTGATCGCCGCGCAGCGCGCCTACGAAATGAACGCCAAGGTCATCACTGCGACCGACCAGATGTTGCAGGCAACCTCCAACCTGTTCCGCTGAGGCCTGACCATGATCCGCATTCTCATCCTCGCACTTCTTCTTGCGGTCCCGGCCGGCGCGGCCGCGCAAACCGGCGACGCGCCGCTGGCGCCCTCGCTCAGGCAAAACGTGATCGTCACCGACGAGCTCGTCCGTATCGGCGACCTGATCGACAATGCCGGCCCGGCCGCGCAGATCGCCGTGTTCCGCGCGCCCGATCTCGGCGCGACCGGGACGGTCGCGGTGCACCGCGTGGTCGACGCCGTGCGCGCGCACGACGTGTTCGCGATCAATACGTACGGGCTGAAGGAGATCACGGTCACGCGCGCCAGCCGTAATATCGGCAACACCGACATCCAGGAACGGATCGCGAGCGCGATCGCCGGCCAGTATCGCATCGGCGAAGCGAAGAATATCGGCATCACCTTCGACCGCAATGTCACGGCCATCAGTGTCGAGCCCGGAATCGTCGGCGATCTCGCCGTCACCCGCCTCTCCTTCGATCCGCGCAGCGGCCGCTTCGACGTCACGCTCGACGTGCCGGGCAGCCACGTCGTGCGCCGCGGCACCTTGCGCTTCACCGGTGTTGCCGCGGAAGTCTTCGAGACCGCCGTGCTCACGCGTCAGGTCGCACGCGGTGAGGTGTTGCGCGCGAGCGATATCGTCATCGAGCGCCGCCCGAAGCGCGAATTGTCCGCCGACAGCGTCGCCGATCCCGGCGCCGTCATCGGCATGGCGGCGCGCGCGCCGATCCGCGCCGGCCAAAGCCTGCGTCGCGCCGACCTGATGAAGCCGGAGCTCGTCGCGCGCAACGAGCCGGTCACGCTCATCTTCCAGGCGCCCGGCATCTCGCTGACTGTGCGCGGCACCGCGACGGAGCCGGGCACCAAAGGCGACGTGATCAACGTCGTCAACACGCACTCCAAGCGGCAGATCCAGGGCGTCGTCACCGGCCCCGGCGAGGTGACCGTGTCGAGCGGCCGGCCGCGTATCACCGCAAGTCTTTCCTCCGAATCCGTCACCGGCACCCCGCGCCGTAGCGCGCAGTAGAGAGTTCAAATGAAAAAAACAGTGATGTTGCTTATCCGTGTCGCTCCGATCACCGGCGTCGCCTTCGCGCTTGGCGGCTGCGCGGCGCTCGAGCGCCTCACGCAGATCGGCGAGCAGCCGAAGCTCTCGGCGATCGAAAACCCGACCGCCGCGCCCGGCTACAAGCCGGTGCAGATGCCGATGCCGAACGCGCAGCCGGCCTCGTTCAATCCCAATTCGCTGTGGCGGAACGGCTCGCGCGCCTTCTTCAAGGACCAGCGCGCGCACCAGGTCGGCGACATCCTGACGGTGAAGGTCAAGTTCACCGACAAGGCCACGCTCGAAAACGAAACCTCCCGCAGCCGCAAGGGCGAAGAGGATTCCGGCGTCGAAGCCTTCCTCGGCCGCAAGACCTTACCGCCGCCGCTCAACAAGGTTGCGATCCCGGGCCGTATCCTGACGACCGACTCGACCGGAATGAGCGAAGGCAAGGGCTCGGTCGACCGCAAGGAAGAATTGCAGACCAATATCGCGGGCGT
>CAYJNT010000271.1:0-1753 GCA_964370945.1 uncultured Hyphomicrobiales bacterium
AACGCCAAATGATGGCCGCAACGAGGAGACGCGCCGGGCGGCGCTGAAAGAGCTGCACGGCCTGCGCCATGAAGGCGCGGAGCTTGGCGGCGCGATGTCGGCGATGGCCAGGCGCACCGCGTCGCATTTCGCCGGTCATGACGGCGTGACCGAGCGCGACCCGATCGAGCTCTGGGGCAAGCGCATCGGCCGGGGCCTGAGCCTGGTCGGCTTTGTTGCGCTCGCAATTTATCTGTATGTGACTTACGTGAAATGAAGCGCAGAAAAGACGATCCGCTGACCGATCCTTTGTTGTGGCGTCCGGTCAAGGCGCCGTCGCTCGTCGAGATGGAAATCATCGCGACCGCAGCCTACGAAAAGCTGCCGAAGAAATTCCGCGATCTGTGCGACGGCGTGATCATCCATATCGACGATTTCCCGAGCGACGAGGTCGTCAAGGAAATGAGGCTCGACAGCGAATTCGACATCCTCGGTCTGTTCCAGGGCGTCGGCCTACCGTTCCAGTCGGAAACCGCGCCCTCGCCATTCCCCAACATGGTCTGGCTCTATCGCCGGCCGATCCTGGATTATTGGGCCGAACACGACGAAACGCTCGGCCACATCATCACGCACGTGCTCGTCCACGAGATCGGCCACCATTTCGGGCTGTCCGACGACGATATGGAGGCCATTGAAGCCAGCGTGACATAGCCTTACACGAGCGATCCCGCCGGCGGCTTGTTTGCATAGGCCTCTTGCCATTCGATCACGGCCTTTTCGCATAGCCCCCTCTCCATTCGCGCCGCGACCCTCTACTTGACCTCCCCGGCGGTCCGCTTCAGAACCATGCCCAGCCGAGCGGAGACGGACATGGAAAAATTCACAACTCTCGAGGGCGTCGCGGCGCCGCTGCGCGTGGTCAATGTCGACACCGACATGATCATCCCGAAGCAATATCTGAAGACCATCAAGCGCACCGGGCTCGGCAAAGGCCTGTTCTCCGAGAAGCGCTACAAGGACGACGGCAGCGAGAATCCGGATTTCGTGCTCAACAAGCCGGCTTACCGAAGGGCGAAGATCCTCGTGGCCGGCGACAATTTCGGCTGCGGCTCCTCGCGCGAGCATGCGCCCTGGGCGCTCGCCGATTTCGGCATCCGCTGCGTGATCTCGACCTCATTCGGTGACATTTTCTACAACAACTCGTTCAAGAACGGTCTCCTCCCGATCCGCGTCTCGCCGGAAGAACTGGAAAAGCTGTTCGAGGACGCCGAGCGCGGCGCCAATGCGACGCTCACGATCGATCTCGAGAAGCAGGAAATCCGCGGGCCCGACGGCGGCGTGATCAAGTTCGAGATCGATGCGTTCCGCAAGCATTGCCTGCTCAACGGCCTCGACGATATCGGGCTGACGATGGCGAAGCAGGACAATATCAGCAGCTACGAGACCAAGGCCAAGGCGGAGCGGCCGTGGCTGTAAGGCTCGCCGCGGCCTGTGTGCTGCTGGCGGCGTTGTTCTTTTCGTCGTCGGCCTTCGCGCAGCGCAGCAAGTTCGATGGCCTGCGGCAATGCGAGCGCTACGCCTCGGCGCAATTCCGTAAGGTCAACCCGCAATTCCGGCGCTTTGTGATCGACCGCGCCAGCGCGAGCGACGACAAGTATGCCGCGCCGGTCGGCCTGCAATTCGTCTCGACGGTCTATCACGGCAAAGCGATGCTCGACGGCGGCAGCGGTGAAAAGACCGTACGCTTCATCTGCCTGCATGCCGGCTACAAGCG
>CAYJNT010000271.1:1853-4666 GCA_964370945.1 uncultured Hyphomicrobiales bacterium
CCTGCTTGTCGGGCGCGGTCTTGACGGTCGTGATCTGAGTGACGATGCCGTTATCAGGCTGGATCTCAGGCATGGCTTTTCCTCCTGATCGGATGGATCAGGAAGACAACGCTTAAGGTTGCGAGCGGGTTGCGCTCAGCCCGAAGTCGCGATTGCATCCGCAATGGCGACCGTCTTGCGCGCGATATCGGCATGCATGCGCTCGACCATGCGGCCGTCGAGCGAGACCACGCCCTTGCCCTTGTTCTCCGGCTGATCGAAAGCAGCGATGATCTTGCGCGCCTGCGCGACCTCGTCGGCGCTCGGCGAAAACACATCGTTGCACGGCCCGACCTGGTTGGGATGGATCAGCGTCTTGCCGTCGAAGCCGAGATCGCGGCCTTGCTCGCATTCACTTAAAAAACCATCCGCGTTCGAGAGATCATTGTAGACGCCGTCGAGAATGGAAATGCCGTAGGCGCGCGCGGCGAGAATGCAGTTCGCAAGCCAAGGGACCATCGGCGCGCGGCCGGGAACGAATTTCGCGCCGGTTTCCTTGGCGAGATCGTTGGTGCCGAGGATGAATCCGGCAAGTCGCGTTTCGGAATCCTCCGCCGCGGCCGCGATCGCTTTCAGGTTGAGGATCGCAATTGGCGTTTCGATCATCGCCCAGACACGCGTCTTGTGGTCGACCCCCATGTCGAGCAGCCGGCGGCCGATCATCTCGAGCTGATCCGGGCTGGAGATTTTCGGCACCACGATTCCGTCGGGCGCGGCGCGGCCGCCATCGTGCAGGTCGGCGGCATGCCATTCGGTGTCGATGCCGTTGACGCGGATGAAAACCTCGCGCTTGCCGAAGCCGCCGGCTTTCACCGCCTCGGTCACCTGCTTGCGCGCGGCGACCTTGGCGTCCGGCGCGACCGCGTCCTCGAGATCGATGATCACGCCATCGGCCGGCAAGCTTTTCGCCTTCTCGATAGCGCGGGCATTCGAGCCCGGCATATAGAGCACGCTGCGGCGCGGACGGATGGCCATTCAGTCCCCTTGTCTTGCTATTCTTCCCCGGTTCGAAAACACACTAACCGCGCATCATGCAAGACGCCACTCGACTGAAGGACGACATCTGGCTCGCCGGCCTCGACGGCTGCCGGGCGGGATGGATCGCCGTCTTCGTCCGTCCGGATGGCGATGCGGCGCAAATGAAGATCGTGCCGCGCTTCTCGGATGTAGCCGCCGCACGGCCGGCGCGGGCGATCATCGCCGTGGACATGCCGATCGGTTTGCCCGAGCGTGCCGGCCATGGCGGACGCGCGGCGGAGAATGCGGTGCGCCCGCTCCTTGGCGCGCGGCAATCGTCAGTGTTCTCGGTGCCGTCGCGACGCGCCGTCTATGCGGCGGACTATGCGCAAGCCTGCGCGTACGCGCTCACCACATCAGACCCGCCGCGCAAGGTGTCGAAGCAGCTTTTCAATATCTGCGCGAAAATCCGCGAGGTCGACACCGCCTTGCGCGCGGATGCCGCGCTGGCGGCACGCACCTTCGAAGTTCATCCCGAGGTCGCCTTCTGGCGGCTCAATGGTGGGCGGCCGCTCAGCGAGCCCAAGAAAGTCAAGAGCCGTCCCTACGAACCGGGGCTCGCCTTGCGCCGAACCTTGCTCATCGCCGCCGGTTTTCCTCGCGGGATCGTCGAAAGCGCGCCGCCCAAGGGCGCCGACGCGGACGATCTGCTCGACGCTCTCGCCTGCGCTGCTGTTGCACGGAGAATTCACGCCGGAATCGCCCGGTCTTTCCCCGATCCGCCGCCGCGCGATGCTTATGGGTTGCCGATGGCGATCTGGGCGTGATTAAACCGGCCAACCTTTGCGAGGTAGTTTGATGGCGTTTCCTCAACGGTTGATCGACGGCTATAACGCCTTTCTGCGCGCACGCCTGCCCGAGGAGCAGAATCGTTTTCGCGCGCTGTCGGAAGGCGGACAATCGCCGGAGATCATGGTGATCGGTTGCTGCGATTCCCGCGTTTCGCCGGAAGTGATTTTCGACGCACGGCCGGGCGAATTGTTCGTGGTGCGCAATGTCGCCAATCTCGTGCCGCCTTACACGCCGGACGGCGCGCAGCGCGCGGTCTCGGCCGCGCTCGAATTCGCGGTGCAGGCGCTGCGCGTGAAACACATTGTCGTTCTTGGCCACGCGCAATGCGGCGGCATCCGCGCCTTCGCGGAGGAAGGCGAGCCGCTGTCGCCGGGCGATTTCATCGGCCGCTGGATGGCGCTGATCGCGCCCGCCGCCAAGGCGGTCGGCCCGCGCGGCGATCTTCCGATGAGCGAATATCTGTCGCGGCTGGAGCACGCTTCCGTGCTCAAGACGCTCGACAACCTGATGACGTTTCCGTGCGTGAATATCCTGGTCGAACGCGGCAAGCTGCAATTGCACGCGGCCTATTTCGGCGTCGCCGCCGGCACGCTGGCGGTGCTCGACCGCGAGCGTGGCGAATTCGTCCGTGTCGCCGCCGAGGAGCACGCGAAAATTTTCAACGCGCCAAGGTTTTAGGATTTTCAATCCGACCTCATCCTGAGGAGGCGCCATAGCAGGCGTAGCCTGCGTACACTTGGCTACGGTGCGCCGTCTCGAAGGATGGGGTCGGCATTTGCGGACACCGAATGAAAAAGGCCGGAACGAGCCCGGCCTTTTGTGTTTTCGTTTTTCCGAACGGCGTTACGCCGCCTTCTTCTTCGCCTGGATCAGCTTGCGGTTGATCAACGCTTCCGCGATCTGGATCGCATTGAGCGCGGCGCCCTTGCGCAGATTGTCCGACACGCACCAGAGCGCAATGCCGT
>CAYJNT010000272.1:0-4666 GCA_964370945.1 uncultured Hyphomicrobiales bacterium
CATGTATTCCGAATTCGTCGGCAAGCTGCATTTCTGGGTGACGTTCATCGGCGTGAACATCATCTTCTTCCCGCAGCATTTCCTCGGGCTCGCGGGCATGCCGCGCCGCATCGCCGATTATCCGGATGGCTTTACCGGCTGGAACCAGGTCTCGTCCTACGGCTCCTACATCTCGGCCATCGGCGTCTTCATCTTCCTGTTCGGCGTGGCGCAGGCTTTCATGCGCAAGGAAAAGGCGGCGAACAATCCGTGGGGCGCAGGCGCGACCACGCTCGAATGGACGCTGAGCTCGCCGCCGCCGTTCCACCAGTTCTCCGTGCTGCCGCGGATCAAGTGAGGCGAGGATAATGCCGGCACTGAGCCAGAACGCGCGGCTTGAGCCGAGCATCGCCGGGGTCGGCGATTATCTCGCCTTGCTCAAGCCGCGGGTGATGTCGCTCGTCGTCTTCACGGCGCTCGTCGGCCTCGTGATCGCGCCGGTCCACATCCATCCGCTGATCGGCTTTACCGCGCTCCTGTGCATCGCCATCGGCGCCGGCGCCGCCGGCGCGCTCAATATGGGCTACGAGGCCGATATCGACGCGGTGATGAAGCGCACCGCCGACCGCCCGATCCCGCAAGGCCGCATCACCCCCGGCGAGGCGCTCGGCTTCGGTGGGGTGCTGGCGGCTTTTGCCGTCGGCACCATGGGACTGATGGTGAACGTCGTCGCGGGCGCGCTGCTCGCCTTCACGATCTTCTTCTATGCCGTCGTCTATACGATGTGGCTCAAGCGCTTCACGCCGCAGAACATCGTGATCGGCGGCGCGGCCGGCGCCTTCCCGCCGATGATCGGCTGGGCCGCCGCGACCGGCGGGGTCAGCCTCGAACCGATCCTTCTGTTCCTTGTGATCTTCTTCTGGACGCCGCCGCATTTCTGGGCGCTGTCGCTTCTGCGCGCCGATGATTACGCACGCGCCGGCATTCCGATGCTGCCGGTGGTCGCCGGCGAGACCGAGACCCGCCGCCAGATCCTGATCTATTCCGTGGCGCTCGCGCCGGTCGGCGCGCTGCCGTGGCTCTTCGGCTTTGCCGGCCATCTCTACGGCGCCGCGTCCGTGATCGGCGGCGCGCTGATGATCGTATTGTCGGTCCGCCTGTTCACCGCCGCGAAAAAGCGCGCGGCGGAGCAGGCCGCCAGGCAGCTCTTCGCCTTTTCGATCCTTTATCTCTTCGTTCTGTTCGCCGTTCTCCTGGTCGAACAGGGCCTCAACCTGCCGCGTCTGTCCTGGTGACCGCCATGACTGGAAAGAACATGGCCGGAAAGAACATGGCTGGAAAGAAATTGGCGAGACGGAAGGATGAGAATGGCATCGTTCTCACCGAAGAGCAGAAAAAGGCCCGCCGCGCCCGCTCGATCGCGATTGCACTGTCACTCGGTGCGCTGGTGATCCTGTTCTACGCCATCACGCTGGTGAAAGGTCCCGGCGTGCTGAACCGCCCGTTGTGATGCGATGACCAAGCCCCGCACGCAGATGCCCGCTTCCCGCCGCCGCGATATCGCGGTCGCCGGCGCCTGCGGCGTGTTTGTCGGCGCGATGGTGGCGGCGTCGTATGCCGCGGTGCCGCTCTATGACTGGTTCTGCCGCACCACCGGCTTTGCCGGCACCACGCAGGTTGCGGCCTCCGCCCCGAGTCAGGTGCTCGACCGCACCGTCACCGTGCGCTTCGACGCCAATGTCGGCGCCGGGCTGCCCTGGCGCTTCAGGCCGGAAAAGAACGCGATCGAGGTCAAGCTCGGCGAGGTCGTCACCGTCGATTACATCGTGACCAACCTGGCCGCGCGCGAAACACTCGGTGTCGCCGCCTACAACGTCGCCCCGCTCACTTACGGCGCCTACTTTCAGAAGATTAATTGCTTCTGCTTCAACGAGCAGCGCATGAAAGCCGGCGAGACCCGCCACATGAGTGTGGTCTTTTACGTGGACCCGGAGATGGCGAAGGATCCCGACGCGCAGATCCGCGACACCATCACGCTCTCATACACCTTCTATCCGCAGCGCGAGCCGCAGCGTCCGGTTGCCGACCGGTCCGCGACCGAGCGCGCGCGCAACGGAACTTGACGAATTGGCGCAAGAGCATGATGCCGAAAAGTGTGAAGCGGTTTTCGGATCACATCATGCTCCAAAGTGTCGCTTAGGGATTGATAACGGAGACTAAGAAATGGCCGACGCCCACAAGGTCCAGCACGATTACCATCTCGTCGATCCGAGCCCCTGGCCGATCGTCGGCTCGATCTCGGCCTTCATCCTGGCCGTCGGCGCCATCACCTGGATGCATCAGTCGTTCGCCGCGGCACCGATCGTGTTCGCCGCCGGCGCGCTCGGCGTCATCTACACCATGGTCAGCTGGTGGCGCGACGTGATGAACGAGGCCGAACATCTCGGCGACCACACCCGTGTGGTGCAGATCAGTCACCGCTACGGCATGATCCTGTTCATCGCCTCGGAAGTGATGTTCTTCGTCGCCTGGTTCTGGGCCTATTTCAACACGGCGCTGTTTCCGAGCGACGTGCATCAGGTCATGCGCGGCGATCTGATCGGCCATGTCTGGCCGCCGAAGGGCATCGAGACCTTCGATCCCTGGCATCTGCCGCTGCTCAACACGCTGATCCTGCTGACTTCAGGCACCACCGTGACCTGGGCGCATCACGCGCTGCTCGAAGGCGATCGCGACGGGCTGAAGAAGGGCCTGTGGCTGACGATTGCCCTTGGCGCGCTGTTCACCACCGTGCAGGCCTACGAATACAGCCACGCCGCCTTCAACTTCAAAGGCAACATCTACGGCGCCACCTTCTTCATGGCGACCGGCTTCCACGGCGCGCATGTCCTGATCGGAACGATCTTCCTCTCGGTCTGCCTCGCGCGCGCTTACGCCGGACATTTCAATCCGAAGCAGCATCTCGGCTTCGAATTCGCCGCCTGGTACTGGCATTTCGTCGACGTGGTCTGGATCTTCCTGTTCGTCTGCATCTATGTGTGGGGATATGGCGGCCCGGTTGTCGGTGGCGGAAGCCACTAGGCCGCGACGCTTATTCGATACGGAAAGGGCGGCTTCGAGCCGCCCTTTCCTTTTGCCTCGATCCGTCTTAGCTCCTCTTCAGGACCCGTCATGACCGACACGCCCTCGCCCATCATCGCCGGCCTCACCTGCCGCTGCCCGCGTTGCGGCAAGGGAAAAATGCTCACCGGCTTTCTGCAATTGCGGCCGCGCTGCGAGCATTGCGGGCTCGATTATTCCTTCGCCGATGCCGGCGATGGCCCCGCCGTGTTCATCATCCTGGGCGCCGGCTTTCTGGTCGTGTTCGCCGCTTTGATCACGGAAGTTCTCTATCAGCCGCCATTCTGGTTGCACGCAGTCTTGTGGCTGCCGCTGATCCTCGCCGCCACGATCCTGCCGCTGCGGCCGATGAAAGGCCTGATGATCGCGCTGCAATTCCATCACAAGGCGGCCGAAGGCAAGCTCGAGAAGCGCGGAGACCGCACGTGAGGTTTGCGCCCGGGCGCGCGCGGCGCGGCCTGATCGGGCCCGCGGTCGTCGCGGCTGTCGCGTTTTCGATTCTGATCGGCCTCGGCGTCTGGCAATTGCAGCGCAGGGCCTGGAAGGAAGCGCTGATCGAGACGATGTCGCAGCGCGCGGTGGCGCGGCCGATCGGTCTGCCTGCGCCCGCGACCTGGAATGCGCTGATGCCACAGGCGGACGAATTCCGCCGCGTGCGGCTGCGCGCGCAATTCATCGAGAATGCAAAGCCCGCCTTCCTCTACGCCGCCGGCTCGTCCTTGCGCGACGACATCAAGACGCCGGGCTATTTCGTTTTCGCGCCGGCGCGCCTGCCCGACGGGCGCATTGTCGTGATCAATCGCGGCTTCACCGCGCAGCCTGAGGCGAAGCCCGTGCGCGGCAATGTCGAGATTGTCGGCTATCTGCGGTTTCCGGAATCCGGAAGCGTTTTCGTTTCCGATCACGACGCCGCCGGCGCGACCTGGTTCATGCGCGATCAGCGCGCAATGGCGAACGCACGCGGCTGGGGCGACGTCGCGCCCTTCTATATCGACCAGGAAGGCCCGGTGCCGCCGGGCGGCGTCCCCAGGCCCGGGCCGCTCAAGGTCCAGCTGCGCAACGATCATCTCGGCTATGCGCTGACCTGGTTCGGACTCGCGGCAGGATTGGCCGCCGTGTTCGGCGTCTGGGTCGCTTCGCAGCGCCGGAAAAAGGGCTGAAAACCATGCCAAGCCAAGTCTGGGTGTGACTTTTATGCCACGCAGGCGCTCCGATCTTTCGGCAAGGTCTTGAATCTGAAAAGTACGAACCCGAAGTTAGCCTTGTACTATTATGTTCTTGTTCATGAGCGATTCACGGATAGGTGGGCAATACGTCGCCGGGAGGCGTCGATGCCGCTGAACTTCCGACCCAAGCTCGACAAGATTCTAGAGATGCTCGTCTACCTGGCGCATAGACTCGAAAAACGGAAGTGGTCAATCAGAAGTTCGCTCGTCCACAATTTTCCCGCAAAGTTTTCAAGCGTTCCGCGGAAATCCGCCCTTTCTTGTGCGAGCCCCCCGCACCCATTACTCTCTGCGCTCCGGCGTTCCCCGCCGTTAAAGACGGGGAATTCTTAAGGACATTC
>CAYJNT010000273.1:0-2216 GCA_964370945.1 uncultured Hyphomicrobiales bacterium
AGCGACAACACCATCGATTCCACGAAGATCGCGCAGGCCCGCATCGCCTATGGCGGCCGCGGCCAGATCACCGACGTGCAGCAGCCGCGCTACGGCCAGCAGGTCATGGACGTGATCCTGCCGTTCTGATCGGCCGAGACGAGCTCCCACGCCGTTTCGGATCGCGAACGCAAACGGCGACATGACGCGGCCTCCGGCACCCTCCCCCGCCGGAGGCCGTGCTTCATTTCGGCATTCGCCGTGCTATCGTTGCGATCGATCCTGCGGAGGAAGACCCGGATGCACATTTTGATCGTGACGGGGATCGGACTTGTCCTGCTCGGCGCGTTCGTGCTCGCCGGACATCTGTTCAACAAAACCACGGGTCTCACCGACGGCGCGCAATATTTCATCTGGTTCTGGCTCGCGGCTTCCATCGCCAACGGCATTTTCGGCGTGGCGCGCGCCGGCATTCCGGTGATCAACGAGATCGGCGCCTTCATCCCGATTTTCGGAATTCCCGCAGCCGTCGCCTGGTATCTGCTGCGCCGGCTGTGACAATCGTCACCCGCGTTTGCGCTTTCTCGGACGCGCTTTCGGCTTGACGGGAACCGCCGATGCCCGCGCCGCCGGCTGAAGCGGCGCGTGAGCGCCGAGCGAGCGCGTCTCCCAGATCGCGACCACCACCAGGATCGCGCTCGTGATCGCGCCGAGCACGAGCGGCGGCGCGATCAAGGCCGCGGGCGCCGCCAGCAGAAGCAGGCCCAATCCGACCATGTGCGACAAGCCGCGGCTGCCGGCGAGAATCCGCTTGAAGATCAGATTGCCGACCAGGAACAAGGCCGGTCCGCCGAGCGTCGTTGCCGCCGTCTTGAAATCGACATGGCCGCCGGAATGCGCCAGCACCAATTCGTCCGACACCGCGGTGACGATGATGCCCGCGACGGGAAGAAGATGCGTGTAGGTGTAAGCGACGCGCGCATGCCGGCCGGGGTCGTCGGAGGCCGCGATGTACTCGGCGGCGCGCCCGGCGCCGATATTGAAATAGATCCACCACATCGCGACGCTGCCGATGAAGGCTACTGCAAATGCGGCGGCGGTCGCGGCCATCCAGTCCATCTTGCCGAAGGTCACGCCGGTGACGAGGATCGATTCGCCGAGCGCGACGATGATGAACAAGCCGCAACGCTCGGCGATATGCGCGCCGGAGATGTCCCACTCGGTCGTCGTCGAACGCCCGAGACCCGGTGTCCGGAACCCGCAGGCCGGCGCGGCATATTCGATCGCGAGCGCGATCGCCCACAAGGCGAAGCGCGCTTGCCCGTCGGCGAATATGCCGGCGATCCAGAACAAGGCGGACAGCACGAACCACGCCGTGATGCGCTGGAAATTGCGGTAATTGCCGCCGTCGTGCCGGCGCAGCGCCCACAGCATGAACGCCGAGCGGCCGACCTGCATCAGCACATAAGCCGCGGCGAAGCTCGCGGCCCTGGTTCCAAAGGCCTCCGGGATCGACGTCGACAGAACGAGCCCGACCAGCATCAACGCAAATAGCGCGACGCGCACCGGCGTGGTCCGCGGATCAAGCCAGTTGGTGGCCCAGGAGGTGTAGATCCACACCCACCACACCGCCATCAGCATCAGCGCGGTCTGCATGATGCCGGCGACGGTGAAATGCTCGAGCAGATAATGCGACAGCTGCGTGATCGCGAACACGAAGACGAGGTCGAAAAACAATTCGACGAACGTGACCTTCGAGTGCTCGTGCGGCTTGCGATCGCGCAGGAGGCAGGTGCTTGCGCCGAAAATCATGCGTCCGCCGGACTGAAACGACCCGATACGACGATCAGGCACAATCGCCGCGGCGCGATAAAAAATCTATCGGTTTTTTGAGCCGCTCTGCGGCTTGCTCTGTGTCGTCCCGCTGGCGCGCACATTGCCCCAGGGGTCGTTGCCCGCCGGCGCCTGCGCCGGCTGACCTTTGATCTTGTCCTTGTAAGCCCTGTCGATCTGGTCCCGCTTCTCCTGGGTCTCGGGATCAACCTTTTTTCCGTCGTCGGCCCAAAGATTGATCGCGGGCTGGGCGTGCGCCATCCCGGTCAGCAGCATCAGCAATACGGCGGCCGCGGCAATCCTCATGCAATACCTCCCGTGCCTAACCAGCGGGGCCGGAGCATATCGCGCTGACGAATGCTGGCAACCCGTTTCGCCGCGCACGCGGCCGTCTACTTGACGCG